>JAICIG010000098.1 GCA_025924495.1 Pirellulales bacterium
CCGGCATGCGCGTGCTATTGACTCATCGCTTACGAAGCCCGGCGAAAGCCGGCTGAAAGACAATTCTGCTTTTGCTCGAAAACCCTCGGCTAAAGCCGACGGCAAACAGCGGGCCGCCCGCGCCGAGTGCTGCAGTTTCGTACGGCGACGCTCACAATTAGACCAGTCCCGTTTAGCTGCCCGCGCGCGCGTCCGCAATTGCCTTGCGGATGCGCTCGCATATTCCCTCGCTGGCTTCGCTCTGCGGGTGCTGCAACATCTCTTCGAGCGCGTCACGCTGAAGCTCGACGCCGTAAAGTCGCGCTAGCTCGTACCAGGCGCGTTCCCTCGGGGCCTCGGACGCCACCTGACTTTCGCCGACTTCGAGCAACCGATCAACCGCGGCAGCGTCCTCCGCTCCGAAATCGGCGAGGCACGAGATGGCCATGCATTGAATGGGCATCTCCATATCGTCTCGCGCATCTCCGCCGGCCAGTTTCTCAATGAGCGGCCTCAGCGCGCGTTGCTGATTATGGACTTCAAAAAGCGTGTAGAGTGTCGCTGCCACGACCATCGGATCGTAATGATTGAGGAATGGGTGCAGAATGCGCTCATCGCCAAGCTCGGCATTACGACGCAAATCGACGATGGCGTTGTGGATTGCGGAGTGCGACCGGTTTTCATGGTCCCGAAGTGTGCGCAGTGCTCGTTCGCGAGCCTCGCTGCTCATTTTGTCCTCACGATGTTTCAAAGGCGCGGCGCCAGTTCGCCGACAATTTCCTCAGCCAAGTCAAGCATCCGCGACAGCTCGCCGAGTTCCGCTTCGATTACCGCACGATCGGCCGCCGATAGTTTTGGATCGCCAAGGTCAGAAAAAGGGTCAGAGCTGCTCTGTAGAAAACGTGATCCGAAGAATCATCACATTGTGGGTCAGAACTCGTAGAAATATCTCGCGCCATTGAGACCAGTAGTGTCGAGCGCGAAGTGCGGAGTCAAGAAGACGCTTGAGCATGCTGTTCACCGTTTGGACTTGCCAGCGTTGACCGTACTTCTTCTTGTTGAACCGCGTCGCCATCACTCGCCGCCAGTGGCCGGTGGGTAGCTTCACGGTGGGCCGGCCGCGCGTCGGCGGGATCCATGTCAGCATGCCGTATTCGTTGCGTGCGAAGACGTGAGCCGCCTCGCTGTCGAAGCCGGGATCGGCCAGCAAGGTGCCGACTTTCGCGTGGCGGGCCGTTTGCCGGATGGCCGGCTGGAAGTAAGGACAGAAAAGGGGTCAGGACTATTTATCGGATTCTGCTTTGCGTGGTCGGCCGCGCGGGCGAATCGCGAGGTCTAGCTTCAGCTTCTGGGCCAACTGCTGCACCCAGTTCTCGTCGCCATACGGCAGGCCGGTCGCCGAAGCGCGACGAATCGCTGCCAAGGTGTGCTCCTCAATCGGCAGATGCACTTTCCTTTCCCAAATTCGGCGGCGAACCGCCACGTAGGGCGATACCTGCTCGTAGATGCCCAGCGGGTCAAGCAACTCGTCGGCTTCGCCCAGGCCGTGCGCGCGGTAACTGCTCCAGCGATACTCTTCCGCCCGTTGGACAATTCCGGCCCGCAGCGGATTCGCCTCGATGTACCGCAAGACGGTCAGCAAGTGTTCGTCGCTCTGAATGACAGGGCTTTTGAACCGCCCTTGCCACACATGCCCGCCGGTGCGGTAGTGCTTGTGATAGCGCTGCGTGTGCGAGACTAGCAGGCTCTGCATGATGCGGCTGATGCTGGCGCCCAGCGGCCGGACGAGCAAATGAAAGTGGTTGTTCAGCAGGCAGTAGCCGTAGAGCTCAAACGGCTTCCGCTGTTTCAGCTCGCCAAGCGCTTTCAGGAAGGCCTCGAAATCAGCCTGTTTATGGAATACGTCTTGACGGTTATTGCCACGGTTAATGACGTGATAGATCAGGCCATCATCGATCGGGCGTAGCGGTCGCGGCATGCCCGCACTCTATTGAACCGTCCGGCCCATGTCAATAAAATAGTTCTGACCCTTTTTATCTCCCAGAAACAGCCGCATCCTCCCCACGCCGCGGTTCAAGACGTGGAACAGTATTCCGCCGGGAGCTAAACGTGCGGTTCTCGGCATGCCCCCAGTCTAACGTTCGCGTCCTTCCCGTCAAAAATTGGACCCGTCCCCTTTATCTGCCCCCAACTTGAGAAATTTGAAGGTCGTTTTGCAGATGGACCACTTGCGCTGCAAGACGCCCGAGCGCGTTCGCAACGAATTCTACATGCACCTCGTCGGCTACAATTTGATTCGGAATCTGATCGCGGCGGCCGCTTTCCAAGCGGAAGCAGCTCCTTGGACTATGAGTTTCAAGGGAACGCTGCAAATCATCATGAACTTGGCGCCCGTGCTGAGCACTCGCGTCACGACCGATGAATGGTGCGAAGCGTTGTTCGTGGCGATCGCTGCACACCAAGTCGGCGACCGCCCCGACCGTTTCGAACCGCGCGTTGTCAAGCGGCCTCCCAAGAGTTACAAGCTCATGCGCGAGCCGCGCGCGAACTATAGAAAGCGTGCGGCGTAAAAGACTTATAAAAGTTCAAGTGCCATTCGCTCCTGATACCTTTTCTGACGCGCGCCGCTCGATCGCCCGGCCTCGCCGCCGCAAACTCAAGCCTGCCATGAGGCAGTGCCATCGTTTCTGGCACCTTTTCTTGCCCGCCGACTTCACTTCAGCTTTCGAGTTACGTAATCGCTCGATTAATAAACTCGCTCACCACGGCAATGAAGGCTGCCAATTTGGCGCAGGAATGTTCCACGGAATTCGAATTACGTCACCCGACATACCGCCTACTTGCGTCGACCCACCCGAGTCATCCCCGCCGCCGCCATCCGTAGTTCCGCCTCCACCGCCACCAAGCCAAGGGGGCGGGTTCCATTTTGGCGGGGTCCACTTTGGCGGCTTCCAGTTCGGAAGTTTGGGCTTTGGAGGAAGGTTGATTTTTACAGGCTTGTGGGGCGGGAAACGAACCGGCCCGATCGGTCCTGGCTTAAATACCGGCCACTTAATTGGCAAGGGTTTCCCCGTTCCAATTGGCGGCAGTTTTGGCGCGACAGGGCCGGTTTGCGGGAGCTTGGGGGGCTTAAAGACCGGCATGCGAATGGGCGGCCCCAGGTTAACGGAGGGCAAATTGAAATCGTTCCATCCCGCGTGCACTGACGCGCATTGCGCAAGCGCTGACAATAAGACAATTGTTCGAATGGCATTTATCATAATTCATCCGTTTCTTGACACTAGATAATTCGATCAATCCATGGCTGGCATATGAGACGCGCCGCCCTCGCGTAACCGCATTCAGTTCTTCGCTTCAGTACCGGAACCTGAGCTTGCTGCGCCGACAATGACAGCCTGATGGGCTCGGATGTCGCGCTCAAGTTCCCCGGTTGGTTCAGGATTTTTCTCGATTTGGCTGAGCGCGTCCGCAAAGCATTTCGCCGCCTTTTCCAATTCACCACTAGCCGCATGCGCTTCCCCCATCGTGTCTAAGTACTCCGCGATGCGATAATTCGACGCCAAATTGGTTCGCAAAGCGATATCGCGGGCGGCCGCTGAGTTTTTTACGGCTTCCGAGGGATTACCAAGGGCCAAGTGCGCGTGCGCTAAGGTGTCATGGCTATCGGCAACTATGGCATCATCGGGGCCAAGGAGCCGAGACGCATCTTCCAACGCTTGCTTAGCAAGGCTTGCGGCAGTTTCGTGTTGTCCCAATAACAATTTAAGCCAAGCGACGTTATTAAGGATCTTAGCGCGCTCAGGCATATCGGCCGATATGCCTTCACTGACTAGATGGAGCGTGTAATTGCAGAGAGCGTCTGCTTCTGGCTCCTTGCCCATGCGTTGATGGCTCAAAGCTAGCGACATCAAAACATGTGCAATATCAGAAGCATCGGACGTCTCTTGAGCGTCCAGTGCATTGAGCGCCTGCCTGAAGGCTGCCGCGGCAACACTATAGTTACCAAGGCGCATTTCCGCGGCCCCAATTTGCTCCAGGCTCGCGGCTAGCGCAGGTAAATGCGACGCATCTGCTTCATCCAGCTCGCCGACGGCCAAGAGAAAGTAATCGGCCGCAGCACGGTAGTCCGCATTCTCATATGCCGATGCGCCCGCATGGCTATAGACATGCCAAAGCGTAGGAGGGCCCGCGGCGTCGCACGGCTCACCCCGCGCCATAGCGAAACAAACACTCAAAATCAATAGGTAGCGCATGATTGATACTCCCGGCCCTAAAACCGATTTGTGAAAGCGGCAAAAGCAAGTTGAACGGGCAACTAAAGTCAACCCCGGCGTCGGTACACCCGCGACCCGATCTGAATCTGATTGCGGCCAAGAATCCGGATCGAAACTGGGACGGTGCGATTAGCGTACTTAAGAAATGCCGTCAGTTGCCGATTGTTGTCCGTGCGCACCCTACCGAGCACAATCATTCCGCTTGTGGTCGTAAGTTGTGCGTTCCCGCTGTTGTCAAAAGTGCAACTGCTGCCATTATCCGACTGCCATGAGGCACCAATAAGATCATTTAAGTCATTTCCTCCGCCCTGAAGGGTCGGGTCGGATGTTGGATCGATGCCAGGATCAGGCGTGCCGCCATTTCCGCTGGATCCACCGCTCCGCTGGCCCCACCATTGACGCGCAGGTCCGCCGCTGCCTTGGAAAACCCAGGTGCCCGTAAAGCTATCGCCATTGCAGGACCAATTAAAGTAGCCTTGCTCGCCGTCGTCGTACTGCCATTGTCCTTGCACGACGGTCGGGCCGCCCCCAAAAGGCGCCGCAGAGTTTGTGAACGACAACGAGCCACCATGTCCGTCGCCCGTGTCGTATGAGCCCTGATTGCCGTCGACGTGGACCATGGCATGCACTTGCTGCCCATTGGCGGCAATGTAATAAGTATCCCAGTCGCCATCCATGCCCGTGTCTCGCGTAGCCGCGCGTAGCTTGTCGGCGAGTTTCGTCGCAGTAGCTGCCCGCTTCGTGGCGCTGGCAAACTGCGAACGAAGTTGCTGCTTATGTCCCTCAGTCAGTGAAGGATCTGATTGCACCAACTCCGCGAGGCGCTGGGCGCCTTCGGTGTCACCGAGCACCTTCGCGATTCTTGCCCCGTGGGAAAATGCCTTCATTGCCGCAAATTGATTGTGGTCCGTATTGAGCAGATCGACCGTTGGAGAAGGCTCTAATGATGGTGCGTCAAGAGACGCGTGCTGACTTTCCTCGATGCGTCTCAATAGTTCCTTGTCCTCCAGGCGCCGAGCGGCTTTGGCGAGCCGAGCGAGCGAGTCTCGATCTTGCATTTCCACGCAGATGGAGCGAGCAAGTTCGAATACGTCCGCGGTTGATATACCAAGGTGGTCGCGGTGGAGGACCGATTGGCCGTGCAGAAGTTGCAATGCAAAGTCCGTCACCGCCTTTGAGTCGAGTTGTTTTACGGCGGTGACCAGGTCGTCTACATTGCAATAACGTTCGAAGGCGGGATCTCGCGGAAACGGCGTACCGCGGCGAGTCGAGGTAATTTCATCCCCCGGCGTGATTTGTGCGCCGTTCTTCTCGGACGCGGCTCCGGCCACGGTTGATGCTGGCGTTTTGGAAAGCTCATCGGCCGCGAGTAAAGCGCCTTCCAAGCAGCCGCAGGTGATGAGGAACACGGTTATCAGGCCGCGTGAGATACTTTTTGTGCGATGCATCATTTGCAGCTCCCTGCATGAAGAAAGGGGAAACCGGGCGAAAACATTAGTTTGGAAGGCAGCCTCGCGCTGCGCAGCGATTCGTCGTGTGGCTTGGAGCGGCGCCCGTAGGGCTGTCGGCGATGCGCGTTCGGTCATCGCCACTGACAGTAAAAACAGCCCAGAAGTACGGGTGAATCCACGGCTCGACTTGCCCCGAATTCCGGAGGTCTGCAAGCATCGCTCGCTGGGAATGCGCCAACGCCTGTGGCACAGCGACTCCGGCCGCAAGTTCACTGAAAAAACGCCTAGTCACTTTTGGGCCGGTGTCATCGTAGACGTCCCACTGACTCGATACGACGGTTTGCGCGCCTGAGTGGAGGAGCGCGCGCTGGAGGCCGAACAGATCGTCGCCGCGCAGCGGAGAGCGGTCCGCAACGCCGGAAAAACATGCGCTCAATACCACCAGATCAGCAGCGATACTGGCTTTGAACAATTCTCCGGCACGTAAACGGCCGTCGTTGTACTCGTCCGAATAGAAGAGCAAAAAACTTTCAAGCGGATTGTCGGCCACGTCGGCACCGTGCGTAGCAAAAAGACAGATGCCGGGCTGCGCGAGCAACTCTTGCGCTTTGCTTTTCCGCGCCTGTATGCCGATCAAACTTGCTGCGACCTTGTCGCCGAAGGCCGCCTGGAGGCCTTTCACGTCCTCTAGAGCGCCTGGAATGGCCCGGGCGCCAGGGTGGTGGGGAACAGCGACTGCTGCGGCTTGTCTCAGCGGGACCAGCGGTTCTGTGCGAAGCTCGAGCCAGGTAGCGAGTGACGGCGCGTAACAAAGATCGACGCCTTCGTCAATCAAAAAGCGCGGTTGGACCATTTCGTCGGACTCGCGACGCGTGCGATCGGGCGCGGTCACCAGCGCTGCGAAAGGGAAGTAATGCAGTATGTGGTGCGGCACTAGAACCACCAGCTTGGCATCAGAAACAAGGTCGAATGCCGCTTCAGGCAAGAGCTCTTGTCGGAAGCGGTGGAGGACTTGCTGCCAGGAGTGATCGAATCCTCGACCCGCCGCCAACCGCTGTTTCATTTTGACCGCCTGCCCCCGATTGGCGGCGAGAAAGTCTCCCAACCTGGTAACAAGATCGCCCGATACGAGGCTCGTGTTCGAGGCGTCGCGCAGCTCGAATGCTCGCACGGCGCCGGTGGCGTCGACAACAAAAAGCCAAGCCTTTTCGGAGCCAATGAAGTATTCCAATGCGGCAATGCCGGACGGCCATCGAGCTAGCTCCTTGAGCATCTCGTGGGGTGCCGCAGCGCGCCGGCTGTATCTCAACGGGCGGCTAGCCAGTGCATCTTCCAGTGCGCGCGCTTTTGCCGACTCGGCATAGCGCAGGGCATCGGCACAGCGACCCTTCGCGACCAAAAGATCAACGATCCTTTCCGTCACGTAAGCGCGACGCGCAAAAAAACCGGCGCGGGTCAGTCCGGTGCAATCCGCCGGAAAGCGGTCACGGAGTAAATCGGCGATCAGGTGGGCGATTAGGAGGTGCTGCAGCGCCTTGTCGCCAAGGGGCGCCGACTTTACGATGCCACTATTGTCGTTCGCCACTCGATAGTAGGCGAGCCCGAGCAAGCGGTGGACGCTCTCCAAGCCCGGCAATGAACCGGCGGCCAGATAGGCTTCTTCGGCTTCGCCCGCAAGTTCGACGCATCGCGCGTCATCGCCTGCGCGGAAACGCAAATGGGCAAGTATCTGATGGCCGGCCCCGACCAGCTCTGGATTTGCAGCCGCATCATTGCTCCGGTTCGCAACGTGTTCCGCAAGCTCGGCCGCGCGCCGCTCTGCCGCCCGCCGACAGTCACTGACGACTCGTGCATCAGCCGCCGAAGTCGCGTTCAAGGTGCGAATGATATCGGCCAGCAAACAGTAGGCCCTAGCCAGATTGATTTGCATTGAGTCACGGTCGTCGTTCTCATTGCAAAGCACGAGCGCCCGATCGTAAGCATCGCGCGCCGCCAACCAGTTGTGGAGCGACGCGAGCAGTGGATGCGGAACTCGCGGGGCATTGCAGAAGGCGTCGTCATTTAGCAAATCTTCAGCCAGTCTTAGTAAGTAGTCGCCGTACGCGCCGTGGGCAAAAACCTGGTCTCGCCGCGGACCGTCGGCGAGCGCCTCAATGGCGTCTTTAAAGTGCGCGGCAGGCCCCGCTGGTGCGGCGCCAGCATCTTCTTGAAGGTCATCTTCGGCATATATCACGCCGCGCAATAACGCGGCCATGGCGTGCGCATGATCGTCCTTGAACCGGTCAAGGCTTGATGTTGTGTCAAGCGCCTTCTGCCATTGGCCGCTAGCGATAAGACGTCGAGCGTAGACGACGAGCCCATCGACGGTGGCGGCATCGTTCACAGCGCCAGCGGCGGGTTTTCCATGCTCGAAAGCCGCCGCGAGACGATTCCTTCGATGTCGCAAGTATTCTGCGACGCCGCTGCTTCCCGCCCTTTGAACGAGCGATTGCGCATCCGCCAGATTTTGCTGGCTAGCGGATTGGATCTGTCGCTCCAGCAGACAATCGCTTTCAATGAGTAAATAGAGAGGGTCAGTACGATTACCCGTTAGGCTTGCAAGCTCATCGAGATATTTTGAGCCAACGCCCCTGTTGAGCGTCCATAAAGTTGAAGCCAACTCTTTTCTTTCTGGAGTCAGTTGCGGATCGATATTTGGCTCAATGAGTTCGTCCAGATGAAACAGTCGTTGGTGCGCTGGTCCGACGACCATTGAGTCCATCGGAGAAGCACGACCGGTCAATGCGTCCAACTCATCAACTCGCTTAACATCGGCATCGCCGCGACTTGGCGGGAGAATAGACATAGAGTCTGTCTCACCCGACCGCCGCACGAGTATGCCGCGACGGCCTTCCGTCAACTGGTACGATGGCGTAAAGGGAGCAACGGCGATTACTCCGACATCGTCGATCGAAATCACCACGCCGCCCAAGTCGTTGACCTGGGCCAGGGCGGCGTGCGGCGACGCCGGCTCGGCGAACGTAATAATCGCAACCAATAAGCCCAACCACGCGTTACTATTTCTCGCAAGCACAAAACCAGTGAAGTACGCCTGGCGCGCTTCGTTGCCTCTGGTGCGGGCAAACGGAGAGCTCTCTCGCGACCTATTTGGAATGCCGGCTAACATCGCAATGGCTCAGCGAATGACCTTGCTTCGGGCCCCACCCCGGGCTCTTGCATTGTTGCGTTGATGTCCTACCCCCTTCCATCGATTACTAAGAGTGCGGAAAGGTGCTGTGACTCTCCTTGTGGTGAACTGCCGGCGGTCATCGTCGCGTTGTCAAGCCACAGCAATTCGCCAGATAAACGATCGCCTAACTGTGCAAACCGTGCCTCCACAGCGACGGGTTCAAAGACGAGAGCCGAGTGCGACGTTGAAAAAACGAAGCGTTAGGTCGGTAAGCTGCCATGTTTACTGCGTCAAAGCACTGATTTGCGAGTAGTAGTTGATTTGAAGCTAAAACGCTTCTGTCGGGTTCGTCGGGCGGTCTTCCTGCACATTTGCGTTTTCGGCCTGATCGTCAGCCACGACGAGGCCGCGCGCCGTGATCACTATGGTGGGCGATGGCCGCGAGTGACCTTGCAACATATTTCGGGCCCCAGCGTTCCTCGTGGAATGCTGAGAGCCTTGGTAACGGCGGTGAGATAGGCCGAGCAACATGCGGCCGGCGGCCATCGCATCCCTGGTGTCGCCGCTATCACCGGTTTCATGCTTTGAGTTGCCAGTGACGAGTGCGACACGCTTAGCACCGAATGACTGGCAACTAGCGGGTTGCCGCCCGAGCACAAGTCCCGAAATAGTCCATAACCGTCGCCATAGATGTTTCACAGAACCGTGACAAATCTGGCCGCAACCGCTACAGCGAATGGGGACCTGACGGCTTGCTTCGTTGCCCTCGCGAGCGCTGCTCGATTCTCCAGGTGAAGCAACGGTTCGATAGCACATGCGATGAGATCCGCAAAACATGACCGTCACGGCCCTGCGACGAGCCGTCTTTCTAGCCGCCGGCCGCTCAAGAATCAAGTAGACGAAAAATCAAGATTATTGGGTCGACTCGCCCATCGCTGGACTGGTTATCAACAGATGTCTTAATCGAATTTCAGTTTGGCGCCTTGTCAGCACCGATCGTCCGATGCTTGTACGAAGCGCGTAACCGTTCCGTCTGCCCAGACCTGACCTGAGCCAGACGTGGCGAGTTGAGGTGGAGGGCTATTAGCGTCGGTGCCGGAGGGCGCGACGAAGCCCTTCGGCCGCGGCGCGGGCTTCGCGCTCGTGCTGGCGGTAAGAACGAATCTGTTCCGGGGTGATCTTGGGCCCAAACGTCGGGCAAGAGCGCCATCAACGGAGCAAACCCAGACATGGAGCAAACCCAGACATCCAGATTTTATCCCGAAAGCGCCCCAGCTTGAATTGCCGCGCGCGCGAGCGGCGACGCGATCTGCCGCTGCAATACCTCCCGGACCGGGAATGTGAAGGATGGATGTCCGGGTTCCCGCCTGTCGTCCGCTCCCTGGAGCCTATCCGAAAACTGGGAAGCAGGCGGGACGCCTACTCTACTGCGCCGGTTCCTGGATGAGCTGTTAATCAATGCCCCGCCCTTCAGAACCTATCCTAGAACCGGCAAGCAGGCGGGACGCCTACTCTACTGCGCTGGTTCCGGGATGAGCTCTTAATCAATGCCCTGCCCTGCAGAACCTATCCTGGAACCGGCAAGCAGGCGGGACGCCTGCTCTACTGCGCCGGTTCTCAGACGCGTAGGAAAATCCGCCGCTGATAAAGAAAGCGGGCGAACAAGATCATCAATGTCAGCCCGACGAGCGCCAGGCAGACGCTGCCGGCGCCTGCGGCGATGTGCGCGTCGAGGAACTGTTTCACATCGCCGCCCGCCAGCCGCGCGGCGACGGCCTGAAAGTTCACGATCTGTGCGGCCAGGTAGAGCGTGATGGCGTTGCTGCCGATCCAGACGAACGGCTGGCACCAGACGCGGCGGCGCCGTACGTCAATGACATAATAAAAGAGCGCGAGACACGTCGCGCTCAAACCGGCCGTCAACAACACGAACGATGACGTCCAGATTCGCTTGATGAGGGGAAAGTGCGGCGCCCAAAAGATCGCGACCGTCACGCCGGCCGCGCCTACGGCCAGCAGCCAGGCGACTTTTCGCGAGGGCGGGACGCGCTCATTCTTCAACAGCAATCCGGCCAAGGCGCCGAACAGCGGCAAGGCGATCGCGGGGAGCGTGCTGAGCAGGCCCTCGTTAATGTAATACGTTTGCGTTTTCCGTCCCGGCAAGTAGCGAAAGTCGACATAATTCGTCAGGTTGCGGCCCTCCTCGTAGACGCCGCGCACGCGGCCGGGGACGGCCGCCGCGATCTCGGCCGCCGCGATCTCGGCCGGCGTGATTTCGGCCGGCGTGATTTCGGCCGACGCCGAGCCGATCCGGGCGGCGATTCGCTCGACGGTCTCGGGCTCGAGCTTCAAATCGGGAAACGGGACCCAGGCCAAGAGGGCCCAATAGCCGAGCAGCAACGAGGCGCAAACGACGGAGATTCCCCAAGCGCTCGGCACAACACAATAGATCATGGCGGCGAAGAAGTAGCAGGCCGCAATCCGCTGCAACACGCCTGCCAGCGCAACGTCAGGCCACAGCTGGGATAAACCGCCAGAGTAGAAGACGCCCAAAGCGTAGAGCAGAACGCTGCGCCGCAAGACGCGCAAGATCGCCCTCCCGCGGCCTCTCTCGGCGATGGCGTGATCGAGCGAAAAAACCATCGAGACGCCGACGATGAACAGAAACAACGGAAAGATCAGGTCGTAAAAGCGAAAGCCCGACCACGCGACGTGCTGCAGTTGGGTCGAGAGGAACCTCGTCGCGGGATTGACGCTCAACTTATCGACGGCATGCACGACCGCACCGGCGCCGATGATCCAGAACATGTCGAAACCGCGCAGCGCATCGACCGACACCAGGCGGACGGCCGGCGGCGGCTCGTTCTTGGCCGCGGCGAAGCCGGAAGACGCAGACGGTTGGCAAGTGGTCGTTGTCATCGTTGGCTCCTTTGCGCGGCCGGCGGGCAAGCGAGTTTTTTGGTTGGCGCCGTCGAGGATAGGGTAGCGTAAGGGGCGGGAAGGAGACAGTAGGTGGGAGGGCGGGAGGTGGGAGACAGTAGGCGGTAGACAGTAGACGGCATACAGGGCAGGAGGAATCGGGCGTATGCGGTGCTTTGGCGGTTGGAGTTTAGGCAATGCTGTGGGCGGCGCCGGCGGACGGCACACGGAGTGTGCCTGCTACTTTGAGGGTAAACAGTAGGCAGCAGACAGGGTGAAGATTCAGATGCTGCGCTGGCAGATCAAGCCGGCGAGGTTGGGGCGGGATGCTTGTCAGCGGCGCAGGGTGGGGGTGCGGGCGGTGTCGAGGGGAGCGTGCGAGGGAAGATCTTCCAGGCGGATCCAAGCGGAGCTGCCGTCTGAGGGACGACGAAAGACCAATTCGACGTCGCGGCTTGGACCTGTGAGGCGGCGGATGATTTCGGCGTCCGGCAGCGCTGCCGCGGAGACTCCGTTGACGGTCTCCAGCACGTCGTCGGAGCGGAGAAACGTCGCGGCGCGGCTCCCTTCACGGACGGTCAACGCCACGACCTTGCGCCCGCGGCGCGCCAGGCGAATGCCGCCCAGTTTGGCGACCGGCCGCAACGTGTGATACTCGTCGCCCGGCTTCAAGTAGACACAGTGGCGGGAGAAGTCGAACGTCACCACGTAACGGGAGAGGTAATCAAGACCCAGCACGCAACAAGGCAGGCCGTCGTTGGGCAACTCCGCGACGACGACGCCGTGATGTCGATGCCCGCCCAACGACAGAGTTCCGTCAAGCACGCCCAGCCGCATGCGATAATCTCCGGCCGCGGTTTTGGCGGGCTGGTCGCCCGTCAACGTGATCCGTCCTTGAGTTATCAGAGCGTTAAAGTCTGCGGAGCGGATCGCGACCTGGGCATTGAAGCCGGTGTCGAGCAAGAACTCGCGCAGACCGCAACCGTCGAGGGAACCAACCACCCTCGGCCCCTTGCCGCTGGGCGCCAAATTCAAGCGAACGCCTGCATCGGCAGGAACGTCGCGCAGAAACGCGATTTTTCCCGCGTCGAAGTCCAGCCGGAGGATGCTGCCTCGCAGGGCATCGATACCGAGAATGCCGTCGATCTCGTCGTTGGTCATGGCGCGAATGTCGTGACAATCTACGCGGTCGAGCGGCGCCAGCCGCACCGCGCCGATCGCCCCGCGTGGCGCCTGGTGCGTTGCTCGCGCGTATTCGCCCCCGACCGCCAAAATGCGCGAGACGCCCGTTCGTCGACGGAGCAACGGGCGAAGTCTCTCGTCGAAACTCGTCGAGCTGTAACCGGTATCGATGAGAAATGGGTATTTCGCGCCCGAAAAATCGACGGGCACGATGAGATGCACGACGTGCTCGTCGCGATATTGAATGTCGAACTCGGCCAGCGGGTCGTCATCCCAGGCGAGCGCCGGTAACGCCTTGACGGCGACGGCGATGGCCAGGATGAAAAGTCCGCGGACGGATTTCATCGATCGTTACCTTGAGGTATGCGGAGATCGAGAGTTATTTTCGATTGGCCCGACGGCGATTCAGCGGACGGCACACGGAATGTGGAAAGTCGGTTAGGTTGCAAGGCATGAGGGCGATGCGGCGGACGGCACTCGGAGTGTGCGAACTTGGTTAGGTTGCAAGGCGTAACGGCCATCCAGCGGACGGCACACGGAGTGTGCCTGCTACTTTGGGGCGGAAAGTTATTTGGGGCCGGGCATGGTCTTGCCTTTGAGTTGGTAGACGTAGGCGAGGACCTCGGCAACGGCAGAGTACATCTGGTGTGGGATGGGATGGTTGACGTCGACTTCTTTGTAGAGTGCTTGGGCGAGAGGCTTCTTCTCGATGATCGGAATACCGTTCTCGAGCGCCAGGCGGCGAATGCGCTGCGCGAGCACCCCGGCGCCTTTGGCGATGACGACGGGCGCGGCCATCGTCTCGATGTCGTACTGGATGGCAATCGCCAGTTCGGTCGGGTTGGTGATCACTACGTCGGCCTTGGGCACGGTCGATTGCAGCCGATTCAAGGCCAACTGCCGCTGCACGGAACGCCGGCGGGCAATCACCTGCGGATCGCCTTGCAGGTTCTTCATTTCCTCGCGGATTTCCTGCTGCGTCATCCGCAAGTCCTGCTCCTGGCGCCACCACTGAAAGCCGTAGTCGAGCAGCGCCAGAAACAACAGCGCCGCGGCGATCTTGATGCCCGTCCAGAGCAATGACTCGGCCAAGAACACGGCAATCTCGGGCAGCCCCTGCTCCGACAGCGAGAGCACCGTATCGCGGTCGGCCGAGATGACGGCGTAGGCCATCACGCCGACCAGAATCACTTTCACCAGGCCGAAGAACAAGCGGACCGCGCCGGCGAGAGAAAAAATGCGCGAGAAGCCCTTGAGCGGATCAATGCGGCTGAAGTCGGCCGCCAGCTTGTCGGGCAAGAACAACAACCCGACTTGCGCGACGTTCACCACAACCGTGGCGACCAGCATGGCGATCAACAGCGGCAGCAAGGCGGGCGCAACCAGCCACACCAGGTCGTTCCAACTGGCGACGAACGAATCGACGTCGGGAGAGATGGCCTGCGGGTCGCCCAAGAAGCGCTCGGCGAGAGCGCCGATCACGCTGACCATCGAACCGCCCAGCCACAACAGCGACACCAGGCCGGCCAACAGTTGCGTCGCCGAGCCAAGATCTTGACTGCGCGCGACCTGCCCTTGCTCGCGGGCTTGTTGCCTGCGGTGCGGCGTTGGGTCCTGTGTTTTGTCGCCGTCTTGGTCGGCCATGCAAAAAAGGCGTCAGGGGTCAGGCGTCAGGCGTCAGGGGTCAGGCGTCAGGGGTCAGAGATCAGGAGATAGGAGTTCTGGTTCCTCTACTGTTAAGTTCCTTCTGCGAGGGCGGCGAAGACGAACTGCAGGGCGGGTTCGATCTCGTCTTGAAAGAGCCAGGCCATGCCGCCTAAGGAAATGGAAAGGATGCCGAAGGTGGTCAGCGCGTTGAGGCCGAAGCCAAAGGCCATCACGTTGAGCTGCGGCAGGGTGCGGCTGATAATGCCCATCACGAGCGAAGCCAACAGCAGGGCCACCATGGCGGGCGCCGCCGTGCGAACGCCAAGCGAGAAGCTCTGCACCAGCAGGTTGACGACAAGTTCGCCCAACGAGTCGGGCATGGCGATGCCGCCCAGCGGCAATACGGTGAACGACTCCAAGAGCCCAGCGATCATCATGCGATGGCCGCCCAGGATCAAGAAGATCGCCAGAGCGAGGAGATACAGCATTTGCGAAAAGAGGGGAATACTGGCGTCGACGCCTGGATTGAAGACGTCGGCCAGGCTCATGCCGCTCATCTGGCTGATGATCTGCCCGGCGAGTTGCACGCCCGAGAAGAGGAGCATCACGCCGAAACCGAGTGTTAAACCGAGCAATAGCTCGCCGCCGATCATCACGCCATAGCCGAGCAACGAGGCGGGCCACGTTACCTGCGATGCCAACTGCGTCGGCGTGAGCACCAGAGCGATGGCAAAGGCCAGCAGCGCGCGGACCTGGGCCGGCGCTTCGGAACTGCCGAGCGGGGCGCCGACGATCATCAGCCCGCTGACGCGAATGAGCACGAGCGTGAAGACGAGAAAGTGATTCAGGCTGAAAGCGAGCTCGGCCAACCAATCCATGCGAGCGCCCATCCGGCGGCTAGAGATTATCCGGGATGTTGCCGATCACTTCGTGAATGTATTGCAGCATCTGGTCGAGCAGCCACGGCAGGCTGAACGACAACACGGCCACCATGGCCACCAACTTCGGCACGAACGCCACCGTTTGTTCTTGCACCTGCGTGAGCGCTTGCAGCAACCCGACGATGAGACCGACAACCAGCCCGGCGATCAGCACGGGGGAGCTGATCAGCAAGGTGATCATGACCGCCTGGCGGCCCAGGTCGACGGCGTCGGTCGTATCCATATTGGGCGAATTCGCGTGAGAGGAATCGTAGGGTGGGCCTCGCCCACCATGAATCAACGTTTGGTCCGCAATCGTCGGTGGCAGGTCGGGTCGCAGGTCGTCGGTAACAGTGCCCACAAACGCTTCGGTGGGCGGGGCCCACCCTACGCTATGTAAAGGGCTGAAAGCTTTCGATCAGCATGCCGATGACCAATCGCCAGCCGTCGGCTAACACGAACAACAACAATTTGAACGGCAATGAAATTAACACGGGCGGGAGCATCAACATGCCCATCGAGATCATCACGCTGGAGACAACCATGTCGAGAATCAAGAAGGGCAGGTAAATCTGAAAACCGATCAAAAATGCCGTTTTCAATTCGCTCAGCATAAAGGCCGGCAGCAAGGCCTGGATCGGCACGTCGTCGTAACTTTGGGGCGTGGGAGCATCGGGCATGTAGTCGAGAAACAGCCAGACGTCGTCGCTGTTGCCGGTGCGCTCGATCTGATCGCTCATGAAGCGGCGCACGGGGCGCATCGTCTTTTCCCAGGCTTCTTCCAGTCCGATCTGCCGCTCGCTGTAAGGCTTGATGCCTTCGTCGTAGGCCTGTTTCCAGACCGGCGTCATGATCAATAGCGTCAAGAACAAGCCGACCGACGTGATCACCTGGCTGGGCGGCAGTTGCTGCGTGCCCAAGGCCTGCCGCAAGAGGCCCAGCACAATCACGATTCGGATGAAGCTGGTGGTCATCAGCAGCACGGCGGGCGCCAGGCTGAGGACCGTGAGCAGCAGCATTACCTGGATGGTCGAGGTCAGTCCTTCGGGACTGGTCCACACCGTGGGACCGCCCGAGAGCATGCCCGGCAGCTCGACGCGAGCCGGACTGTTGGGAGATTCTTGCGCGAGGGCGGGGCTGACCGCAGACAAGATTGCCAATACTGCGATTGCCGCGAGGAAGAGGGAGACATTGTCGCCTTTCGCTCCGCGAAAGGGCGTTCTTTCGCGGAGCGAAAGACGACAAACGCGGAGCGAAAGGAGACAAAGGGGATTCGACGGTGTTGTTGTTCGCGGGAGTTTAAACATCGGAGTCCTCCAGCGCGGCGTCGACGCCCAGGGGGCGCGGAATTGTTTTGTCGCGCGTGACGGAGTGGGCGGTTCGCTCCAGGAAGCCGGGCGCCACTTTTTCGCGGCCGAATTGTTGCAGCACCTGGCGGAAGGATTTGGTCGCGCTTTGAGGATGAGACTGGCGGCACAAGCCAGTCAGCCGGTCAACTTCCAAAGGGTCGGTGATTTCGGTCAGGGTTTCGGCAATTCCCTGCGCCAGGTAGACCAGCAGGACCTTATTGCCGCAGCGGATAAGATGGGCGTGCTGGCGGCCGGCCAGCGTTGTGCGGCCAAGCACTTCGACCGCCTCGCTGGGCAGGGCCGTAGGACCTGGCGGCATGCCGCGCCGCAGGACCCAGGCAACGCCGAAGAACAAACCCAGCACCACCAGTAGGCTCGCCATGCCCGTGAAAATTGATGAGGCGGCGCCGACGGCGCGCGGCTTTTCCGCCGGCCGGCCTTCCTTAGCGTCTTTATTGGCGCGCGGAGGCAAAGGGCGCGAAGCTTCGGGGGCGCGGCCTTTCAGGGGCGCCGGTTCTTGCGTCACGTAGGAAGCGGCTTCGACGTGCGATGGGTCGTCGGCAGGCTCGCGCTCGCTTTTCAAGGCATCGGCCTGATTGGCTGGCAGACGGCGCGGCGCGGCGCCAGCCGTTGAGCGCGAGGGAGGATGTGCGGCGTAGCGGCCGGGCGGCGCCGGCTTGATTTCTTCGGCGCTTACAAGCAATGGGCTCAGGCAGATGAGCGCGACGAGAATCGATTTGGCGGGCATCCTTGCACTTCCCGGGCGCGGCGCCCAGCTATCCGGCCGTCTCGCCGGCGATCAATTCGGCGACGCGCACGCAGAAGTTGTCGTTCAGCACCAACACTTCGCCCTTGGCGATCAACCGGCCGTTGACGAAGATGTCGACCGGATCGCCCGCCAACTTGTCGAGAGGCACGACCGAACCTTTGCGGAGGCGGAGAATGTCCTCGAGATACATGTGCGTGCGGCCGAACTCGATCTTCAGATCGAGCTCGACGTCGCGAATCAGATCGAGCGTGGCGCGTTCTGTGTTCGGGGCCGCTCCGACGAAGTCTTCGAGCTGGAATGCCGCCACGCCCGGCGGCGCGTCGTCTTCGGGCCGATCGATGGAAGCGATAGCGCGCTCAGCCTGTTGCAGCAGCAGTTCAATGTCGGCCTGGGCGACTCCCTCGTCGCGGCCGGCGACAGCCGACGCAGCCGAGCGAGAACCGGCCTTCGGCGACGACGCCGCTTGCTGTTGCTGGAACAGCGCCTCGACATCGCTCTGACCGAGTATTTTGGCAAACGACTCATCGGCCGCAGCAGAAGAAACCGGAGGCGCACTTGGGGGCGGAGCGGCTGCGGCGGGCGGTGGATCGGGATCGGGCGAACGCGCTTGCTGCAGCAAGCGTTCGATCTCGTCCTGGTTGATCCGTTGAGAATCGTCCGCCATCGGCATCCATTCCTGTTGTGCGCAGAGCGAACTGCGTGTTGGCGTCCGCCGTCCTTGGCCAACGCCGATCTGGCCGCGAGCAGTAGCTAGAGGCTGTCGCTCAAACTGCTGCACTGGGTCATTGTTCAACCACCAGGAAATCGCTGAAAACGACCCCCTGCAGCAGCGGCTTGCCCAGAGCGCGGTTAGTTTTCTCTAAAATCTGCCTTTTGATCAAGCCCAACCCGGGATCGGTCAAATCGGCCAACTCGGCGCTGCGAATGGTGGTGATGACCTGGTCGCGAATTCTGTGCTTGTTGACCTCGAAGTATTCGGCGAAACCATGTTCTTCTTCGGCCGTAATGGTGCCATACAGGTGGAAGTCGATCAGCAGAGTGGTGTTCGATGCAGGTTGGAAGGCCGAGAGGCTGTACTCGCCGAGGTCGATCTCGCGTTCGATGCGAAGTTCTCCCTTGGCGCCGCGCTTCACGCCCACGCCAGGCTGCTCAGGCTCTCCATCTTCTCCTTCGCCTGCGGAGTGGGAAGCCGGGGCGGCCGGGTTGACTTCGGTGGCGGCGGCTTTGTCGGTGGCCATCGACACATACACGAAGGCAAACAAGCATTCGGCCCCGATCACAGCCGCGATCAGTCCGAGCACGATCAGCTTCCAAAACCAACCTGATTTCTTATCGCCCAGAGAATCCGAGGTCGCGGAAACGGGCGGGGCGGGGGTGGCTTGCGTGGTCATGGCTCGGTTTCACCTGGCGAAACGTGACGGTCATTGGAATCGGGACGACGCTTTGGCGACAATCCGCAGAGCCCTGGCTTGCACAGCGGCTGGGCCGGCGAAGGCCAGCGGCTGCGCGGCGCCGCCAGTTGGCGAGATTCGGACGAGGGGCGATGTCGGGCTGCGAGCTACGTCTACCGCGCGGCGAGCGATTGACGAGACAACGCCGCGGGACGGGGGGGCGGAAGGAGATGCTTGGAACGTTGATACTCGATCGTGCGCTCGAGCACTTCGTCCATCGATTCGCGCACTACCACGCGATCACCGCAAGTCAGGGTGATAAACGTATCGGGGCGCTGTTCGACGTAGCGAATCAACTCGGCGTTCAAGATGAACGCCTCGCCATTCAAATGCGTGAGCTTGATCATGTGCATCGTCCCAGGCAATCGCCGGCCGTCAGCCGGCGCATTCCGCGGCCATCCGGACATCGCCGCCTGCAGTCTTTGCTCGGCAGACGGCTATGGCTCCATTGAAACATAGGACAAGCTTGCCGTTTAGCCAGTGCGTAAGTTGAGCAACTGATCGAGCAATTGTTGCGCGGTACTGATCACCTGTGCATTGCCGCGGTATGCCGTAGACGCCGTAATCAGATTAATCAGATTTTGCCCGATATCCGTATTCGACTGTTCCAACGCCCCTGCGATGATCGAACCGATGCCTTCGGAGTTTGGATTGCCCACGACCGGCAACCCCGAATTGATACTGGCCGCATAGAGATTCTGACCGCGCTGATCTAACCCTTGCGGGTTGGCGAAGCGAGCCAGTTCGATCTGCCCCAGGTTGCGCTGCGTGCCGTTGTCGAAAATGCCACGGATGACGCCATCTTCGCCAATGATATAGCTGGTGAGCTTGCCTGGCGGGAACCCGTCTTGCGTGGTGGCGGCGATCGAGGGCGTTTGTGCGGCCAGGCCGGAAACTTGGGAGAAGTCGAGAGCGAAATCGAGCGGCTTGGCTGAAGGCTCGTTCGCGCGGTCGACGGCGACGGTATCGTTAGTGGCCGAAATGAACTTCCCTTCGCCGTCAAAGGTGAC
>JAICIG010000099.1 GCA_025924495.1 Pirellulales bacterium
CATCTTTTGAGTACGAAGCAGATCGGCCATTCGGTGGGCGGCGCTCATCGAATTTTTGAGTGCGAAGCAGATCGACGATTCAGCGGACGGCACACGGAGTGTACCTGCTACTTTGTGAAGGCATGGCATACTTCTTTCCGCCTGACTGTCTCCTACCTACTACCTACCACCTACTCTCTACTGCCTACTTCCTTCCCCATCTGCCCGACCACTGCCCGCAACTCCACGACTTCCAACGGACAGTCGGGCCAGTCGTGGATCCAGCAGACGATCATGTCGCAGCGCTTGGGGTCGTGATGATGCTCGTGAAAGTTGTGGCTTGCGTATTCGAACTCGATCCGTACCCGCTGCCAGCGGTTGCGGGCCATATCGACTAATCGCTTGGCTTCGCAGTCGGGAAAGCCGGGTTGGAGCGACTCGACGATCAAACCGAGCTGATCGCTGAGCATACCGAACAAGTAAACCACGCCCAACTCGCTGGTCGGTTCATGACGCAGCGAGCGGAAATTGAGCGGTGCGCCAAACTCAACTCCCGCACGCTTGGGCCACTCGGTCGGGACAAGCGGCGAGGACGAGAGTGCTGCGGCGTTGCGGACCGCAACGCGGGGGCGCCTGCCGCGCGCACGCGGCTTGCTTTTGTCGCGGGTTTGCAGTTGAGCTAGCAGCGGCGAGTCGGGCGCGTGCTCATTCAGCCAGCTTTCGTAACGCGCCAGGATCTGCGGCAAGGGGCCGAAGCGCTTGTTATAAGTCACCAGGCACGGAGCGCCGCGCGCGTGGAGCTGAGCGCCGCTGGGGATCTCGCCAAGTTCGCTGGCAGCCTGATGAAAGGCCTTTAATAAGGCGTCTTCGGAAATGCGCGTGTTGTAACCACGGTGCTTGCGCAGGCCAGCCAGCTCTTCGACATCTTTCCAGCCGCGGTCGGGAAAGTGGCGGTAGATAAAATAAGAGCTGATGCCCGTCTGCCGCGTGAATTCGCCGCGCGACAACATACCGCCCGTTTGCGCGGCGAGCCGCTTGGCTGAGCAGAGAATGTCGTCTCGCGTGATCGGTTTGGTTTTTGGCATAGTGTCTGGATCATCGCGGCAAGGTGGCTTGGCGCGGTAGCGGATGTGTGAGCGGGATCGCGAGGCTGATCCTGTCGCCCCGATGGGGCTGGTGGTGCGGGATACTGTATCTTCCAGGGGCTTGCGCCCCTGGCTTTATCATGTCGCCGCTACGCGGCTGATTACAGGTTGCAAGCGGCGGCTGATTTCGGGCTGCAAGTGCGGCTGATTCAGGGCTGCAGTTGGTTAAAAGTGGCGGCTGATTCTTAGCCCCTGGCGTTGACACTCCGTGCCAACATTACTAAAGTCCGCGGCCTGGACCGGCTATTGCCAGCCGGGGTCGGCGAGGCCGCCCAAGACGTCGAGAGATTGAGCGTGATCGAGCGCGTGCCATGTCACGATCGGCAATTGCTTGTGAGGATTGCAGTTCTGACGCTGGCGTGCCTCGGCTGCCGGGGCGAAAACGCCCGACTTGTACCGCCGCCGGGCTCGGTGAGCGGTTTGTCGGCAACCGCCGTCCATGTTGCGAATGCAAGTCGCAGCGCAGCCGGCCAGACTGCCCAGTTGACCAGTCCTTTCCGGTTTGCCTCTTTGCCCACCAGTCTGAAGCCGGTAGTCGCGGCGCGGCCGTGGAAGTATATTGTCGTGCACCACTCGGCGACGGCAGAAGGGGGCGTCGAGAGCATCGACGCGGCGCACCGCGAACGAAAGGATGCTGCCGGCAAGCCGTGGTTGGGAATCGGCTATCACTTTGTGATTGGCAATGGACGCGGCATGGCCGACGGATTGGTCGAGCCGACGTTTCGATGGCGACAGCAGTTGCATGGGGCTCACGCAGGCCAGCGCCTGCATAACGAGGAGGGGATCGGAGTCTGTCTGATTGGCGACTTTGAACAGTCGGACCCGACGCCGCGACAACTCGCGGCCGCTCGCGAATTGATTGCTAGCTTAAGACGAGAATACAAGATCGGCGCCGACGAGGTGCTGCGACATAGCGATGTCAACGCCTCGGATTGTCCGGGCAAACGGCTGCCCTGGAAGAAGATCGTTCCCGACGACTCCCAGACATTGAAGGACGACGACCTCAGATGAATCGCATTCAATCCTTGTCCGCGGCTCCGGGCGAAACGTGGTTCAGTGACGCGCTACCGCCGTCATCGTCTGTGGCTGCCGGCAGATACGCCGCGGGGCGAGGCGAACTGCCGGTTGCGGTGTTCGCGCCGCTGCATTATGAAGCCAATTATGCCTATCCGTTGCTTGTCTGGTTGCACGGCACGAGCGACGACGAGAGTCAGTTGAAGCGGATTATGCCGCTCGTGAGCATGCGCAACTATGTGGCCGTGGCAGTGCGAGGCACAACGCGCGCCGACCGCACCGCGGGCAAAGCCGCCTGGTGCTGGCCGCAGCAGCATGCCGATATTTCGCAGGCCGAACAGCGCGTGTTCGAGGCCATCGAACTGGCCGAGACCCGGTTTAATGTAGCGCCGCACCGCATCTTTCTCGCCGGGTTCGATTGCGGCGGCACTATGGCATTCCGTTTGGCGATGGATCATCCCGAGCGCTTCGCCGGAGTGCTGTCGCTGAACGGCGAGTTTCCCGCCGGCCGCGGCTCGCTACGCCGGCTGGCCGACGCGCGGCGTGTGCCGATCTTCCTGGCCTGTGGCCGCGACAGCGCGCATTATCCGTCGGCCACGGTGTGCGACAATCTCAAGCTGTTTCACAGCGCCGGTCTGCATGTCGCACTGCGTCAATATCCATGCGGTCACGAACTGTCGGCGGCAATGTTGGCTGACGTCGATCGCTGGATCATGGAGCAGGTGACTTCTCAAGGCAAACCTGCAGTTAACCCGCATTGACAGCGGGGAACCCTTTCGATACAAACTGCCGGCCTTTCCCGGATTTCGCGTGCCGCGCTTCACTCGGAAGCGCCCAGCGGGCCCGAGCTTGCTTGCGTGAAATTGCCGTTCGGAATGTTCTTTTTTGCCGGCTGTGGCATGTCGAAGTCAAACCAGGCGACCACCACCGAGGCCGAAGTCAAGCCTTCGCTGGGGCGAATGCTGGTCGAGTTGGTGCGCCGGCTAGCCAATTGGATCTGGACGCATCCGCTGCAAGCGGGCATTGTGGCCGGCGTCGTGATGATGCCCGTCGTGCCGATCATCGTGGTGCAATTGACGCTGCGATACCAGTTCGGCGCCAACGTCAAACAGCGGGGCTTGCGCGAGGCGCTCGAGGCGCTCGACCGTGGAGACGATGCGCAAGCTGCGGCCATCGCTCGCGAGCTAGGCGTCGCCAGTCCTCTGCCCGGCGATGAACTCGGCGGCAGGCCGTTCGTGTTGGGCGTCGTGGCCGATCGCCGTGCAGCGCAGCTCCTGGATCAATCGCAGCGCCGCTTCGAGTTGCTGGCGGTCAACTATTTGGAAGAAGCGCGCACGCTTGGTTTTCCGCCGGGCCGCCGAGCGGATGGGCTCTATCTGCTCGGCAAGAATCTGTACCGAACCGGCCAGTTCTCCGTCAGCTTGCCGGTTCTGCAAGAGGCGCTGCCGCTCAATCCAAAGCGGCAGACCGAACTCCATCGCTATTTGGCCGGCGCCTATCTCGCCGAGTCGCCGCCCAAGTTTCGCGAGGCGCAGGCGCACAACGCCCAGTACCTGGCAGATAAACGACTGAGCAGCGCCGAGCGCCAAGCCGGCCTGCTCGAACGGGGACGAATCGAGCTGGGACTGAAGAACTTCAACGCCTGCTCCAAGACGCTCGAACAGATTCCCGCAGACTCTCCGTCGCGGTCTGAGGCGCTGTTGCTTCAGGGGCAATTACTCAGCGGACAGGCGCGCGGCTTGACCGCCGATGATGCCGGAGAAGCACGCCAGGCCGCGTTTCGCAAAGCGATCGAGACGTTCAACGAAGCACAGCGGCGCGACGCGACGCCTGCGACCATCGCAGCCGCCAAGTATCTGATCGGCCGCTGTGAAAACGAATTGGGCAACGACAAGGCGGCGCTCAAAGAATTTGATCGCGCGCTGGAACGCTATCTGGAAACCGATGCAGGCATTGCCGCCGGCTTCGAAGCGGCCCAACTGTTGTGCCGTCAAAAGCGGTATGCCGGGGCGCTCGAGCGATATCGAACCGTCTTCCGCAGCCTCGACGCGACTCGTCCGTTGAGCAACGCTTGGGTCGCTGCCGACGCGCTGCGGGCGGATACTCTGGAAAGCTACCATGAGCTTGTCAGGGCAAAACAGTTCGACCTGGCCATAGAACTGGCGGGCTTGCTGAAGCCGTTATTTAACGAAGAACGCGGCCTGCAATTGCAGGCCGATGCCAGCCGGCAGTGGGGCCAGGAACTGCTAACGCAAGTCGCCGCAGCGCCGGCAGCCCAAGCGGCGGAGTTGGAGCACAGCGCCCGCGAAAAGCAGCGGGAAGCAGGCCGTTCCTATCTGAAATTGGCGCGGCTTCGTGCGGCCGCGCGCGAATTTCCCGACGACTTGTATAGCGCCGCCGAATGCTTCCGGTCTGGCCACGACTACGAGAAGGCCATCGCCGCCTTCCGAGAATATCTGGTGGTCGAATCGCGCCGCCGTCGGCCCCGCGCCTTGATCGGCCTGGGCGAGTCGTTGTTGGCGCACAACGAGCCGGCCGAAGCGCTTGCGGCGCTCGAGGAATGCATCGAATCGCACACGCGCGACGCGGCCGTGTTCGAGGCCCGTCTGTTGGCCAGCCAGGCGCGCTTGGAAAAGGGCGAAGTGAAGGCGGCCGAGAAGTTGCTGTTGGACAACCTGGATGGCGAAGCCTTGACGCCGGCCAGCCAGGAATGGAGAGACTCGCTGTTCGCGCTGGGGCGTTTGCTCTACCAGGCGGGCCGCTTTCGCGACGCCATTCAGCGGCTGGAAGAGGCGGTCGCCCGTTATCCCAAATTGCCGGCGGCCACCGAGGCGCGCTATTTGATCGCCGAAGCGTATCGACGCCACGCCCAGGAAATTCGCGAGCAGGGATTGAACGAAGCCACCGCCGAAGGTCGGTTGGCCCGCAACCGCGAGGCCACGCAGTTGCTGGAGACCTCGCTCAAGGATTTCGATCTGGAGCGCGATCAACTGCTGGCGCGCCAGGAGTACGGCGCCTTGTCGGCGCTAGACGAGGCGATTCTCAGGAATTGCTTCTTCGCCCGCGGCGCCGTGCTTTTCGAGCTGGGCCGCTATCGCGAGGCAATTGAGGCTTACTCAGGCGCCACCAATCGCTATCATCGCCATCCCGAGGTCTTGCAGGCCTACGTGCAGATCGCCGCCTGCTATCGCCGCTTGGGGCAGCCCGTGGAGGCCCGTAGCACGCTTGAGCAAGCCAAGTATGCGCTGAAGCATCTGCCCGAAGATGCCGTCCTGGATGGGGCCACGAACTACAGTCGCGAGGAATGGGATCGCATACTCGACACGCTGGAAACGCTTTAGTCACCTGACTCGGACTCGCTTGAACTGCCGATGAAGACCGCTTTCGACACCGACCTGCTGTTCGATCTGGCCGCCCGCAGGCTGGAGTGCCTGGTGCAACTGCACGCTTTGAGCCGGCGGCAGCTCGATCTGATCGAGTCCGAAGACATGTCGACGCTGTTGGGCGTGTTGGCGGCCAAACAGCGCTTGCTGGGCGAACTGCAGGAACTCGAGCGCGGGATGGATCCGTTTCGCTCGCAGGATCCCGAGCAGCGCCGATGGCGCAATCCGGAGACGCGGCAGCGCTGCGCCGATTTGATTGCGCGCGCCCAGTCGCTGTTCACCGAAATCATCGCCGACGAAAAACAGGGCGAGACGCGGATGCAGACGCACCGCGATCAGGCCGCGAACCGTTTGCAAGGCGCCCATGCCGGAACGCAGGCGCGCAGCGCGTATGTGGGCGACGCGAGCTGCGTGCGACGCTTGGATGTTTCCACCCATTGACAGGATGAACGATGATCACAGAGACCATGCAAGACCTGGATGCGGCGTTTCTCGGCGTCGAGCCCGACTTGGAGACGGTGCTGACTGCCTGGCACGACGCCACGCTGCGTTTGGAACAGACGCACGAAGCCTTGCGGGGCGAGGTGCGTCGTTTGACCGAAGAGCTGGAGATCAAAAATCGCCAGCTGGCACGCAAGAACCGCCTGGCCGATCTCGGACAGATGGCGTCGCACATCGCGCACGAAGTCCGCAATAACCTGGTGCCGGTGGCCTTATACCTGACCCTGCTGCGTCGGCGCGTCTCGGCGGATCGAGGCAGCCTGGACGTGCTGGACAAGGTCGAATCGGGGCTGACTTCGCTGGACGCCACGGTCACCGATCTGTTGAATTTCGCCGCGGAACGCGACCCGCAGCGGAGCAGGTTCGGCCTGAGAAGCCTGGTGGAAGACGTATATGCATCGCTGAGCCCGCAGTTCTCCGCCCAATCGATCGAAACGCGCGTCGACATCGACGACGACCTGACGATGTATGCCGATCGCGACATGATGCGCCGCGCCGTGCTGAACGTTACGCTGAACTCGCTCGACGCCATGCTGGACGGCGGCGAGTTGACCGCAACGGCCTACCGATCGGGTTATGCCATCGAACTCGAACTGGCCGACAACGGGCCGGGATTGTCGGATGAGGCGCGCCGCCGCGCCTTCGAACCGTTTTTCAGTACGAAGAGCACCGGCACGGGGCTGGGCCTGGCCATCGTCTATCGCATGGCGGAAGCGCACGGCGGCGAAGTGCTGGCCGCCAATTGTCCCGAGGGCGGGGCGGCATTTACCATCCGACTTCCCCATCGAGCCTGGGAGGCTGCTGCTGCATGAACGCCAAACATACTCTCAAGCCGTTGACTGTGCACTCCTCGCCGCTCACAGGGCGCGTGCTGGTCGTCGACGACCATCGGCAAGCGCGTGAGTCGATGGCCGACATTTTGCGCCAAGCAGGACATCGCGTCGAATGCGTGTCGAGCGCGATCGAAGCGCTGCAAACGCTCGATGGCGAGAGCTTCGACGTGGTGATTACCGACTTGCAGATGCCGGGCATGAGCGGACTGGATTTTATCCGGCAACTCGAACGCCGGCCGCATGGCGCCCAGGTAGTGATGGTCACGGCCTACGCCACGGTCGCCTCGGCGGTGGAAGCGATTCGCCACGGCGCCTTCGACTACATCGAAAAGCCGTTCGACGCCACGCGCTTGGAGGCGCTGGTGGAACGGGCCATCGGTCACGGACGCCTGATCGACGCGGGCGCCTCGCTGTCGACGGGCGGGAGTGGCGGGCAGGCCGTGATGATCGGTTCCAGCGCGCCGATGCGGGCCTTGCGCGCTCGATTGGCGCTGGCCGCGCCCACCGCGGAGACCATTCTGATTACCGGTGAAAGCGGCACCGGCAAAGAGTTGGTGGCGCGCAGCGTGCATGCCGCCAGCCGTCGCGCCGCCACGCCGTTGGTCAGCCTGAACTGCCCGGTGTTGTCGGCCCAATTGATGGAAAGCGAACTGTTCGGCCACGAACGAGGCGCTTTCACCGGCGCCGAGACGGCGCGGACCGGTCGCTTCGAGCTGGCCGACAAAGGCACGATTCTGCTTGATGAAATCACCGAGATCGACCTCGCACTGCAGGCCAAGCTGCTGCGCGTGCTGCAGGAGCGCGCCTTCGAGCGCGTCGGTTCCAGCAATACGCAGCAGGTCGACGTCCGCGTGCTGGCCACAACCAACCGGGATCTGCGCGCGGAGGTCGCCGCGGGACGATTCCGCGAAGACTTGTTCTTCCGCCTGGCCGTGATTCCGTTGGAGGTTCCGCCCTTGCGGCAGCGCCGCGACGATATTCCCGAACTGGTCGAGCATTTCCTCGCGCGTTCGGCCGAACGGCTGCATCGCGAACCTTGTCGGCTCGCCGCCGCCGCCACCGAGTTGTTGATGAGCTATCACTGGCCGGGCAATGTCCGCGAACTGGAAAACATTATCACGCGGGCCAGCGTGCTCAACGGCGGCGCGCCGATCGCTGCCGACGAATTGCGACCTTGGTTGATCGATGCGAGCGGCGCGTCCGATGCCAGCGGCGCCGCGAGCGGCGAAATCCCCATGGGTTTGAGCCTGCGCGAGATGGAGCGAAAGATGATCCAGGCCACGCTGGAGCACTTTGACGGGCATCGGGCGAAAACGGCCGAGGCGCTGGGCATCGGCATCCGCACGCTGTCGGGCAAACTGAAGGAGTATGGTTACGCGCCGCGAGCCAAGCGGTTGGCAGGCGTTTGAGCGGTCGATTTCGGCGGGCGCGCGACACGCGGGGCCGAACGCTGCTTTTCGCCGATCGGCAAAAACTGCCGCTTTGATCGCGCAGAAATTGCCGGTTGCCAGCAGAGCTTGCGGCGCGCGGCCGCCGCCCGAGCCGGGCGACTCGGTGCGGTGAAACGAGGCAAGCTGTGGGCTGTCAGGCATTTCGGAACGGACTCGTAACAGGATGACTTGCCGGCGCCGCGTGGTTATCGGCGCTGGCACGTCGGTTGCTTAAACAAAACACCGCGGCAAAAAAAGGAAGGATTCGAAATGCTCAACGGCCTGTTCAATGCCACGACGATTCCCGTGCTGGAGCAAGTCGTCAGCTTCGCACAGGACCGACACCAGGTGCTGGCCGGCAATGTCGCCAATATCGACACCCCGGGCTATCGCACGCGCGATCTCCCGCCGGAGTTGTTCGAACAAAGCCTGAAGCAGGCGCTGCGCAAGCGCGACGAGAATCAACAAGCCGGCTTGACGGGGTATAAGCGGCCGAGCGATCCCTTTGCCCAGGTGCGCGATGGCGTGAAGGATCTGGTTCGTCACGATGAAAGCAATGTCGGCTTCGAGTCGCAGATCACCGAGATCGCCAAGAACCAGATGACGCACAATCTGGCGATGACCGTGCTCAACAATCAGTTTCAGTTACTTGGGGCCGCAATCAGCGAACGGGCCTGATCCATTTCTTGACCGGCAAGGAAGCCAGCCATGATTTCTGCTCTCGACATCAGCAGCAGCGGCCTGACGGCCCAGCGCGCTCGTCTCACGGCCATCGCCAATAACATCGCCAATATCTCGACGACGCACAATGAAGCCGGCCAGCCGGAAGCCTATCAACCGCGGTTCGCTATCTTTCAGGCGGATGATACGATCCGCGGGCCGCATGGCGCCGTGGGCGTGCAGGTCAGCTCGGTGGAGGTCGCCAACGTCGAGCCTCGCTGGCGCTATCAGCCATTCCATCCCGACGCCGTGCAAGAGGGGCCGCGCAAAGGATATGTCGCTTATCCGAACGTTGACGTCATGACCGAGTTTACCGATGCCCTCGAAGCCACTCGGGCCTATGAGGCCAACTTGGGCGTAATCGACGTCAGCAAAGAAATGGTGCAACAGACCCTGCGGATTCTGGCTTGATCCGACTGCGTCGCTCGAAAGCGACGGAGTCGGCCATCTCCCCGCCGCCTGATCCGATTTGAAGGAGTAACACGTGTCGAATTCAATCAACGCTCTGCAGACCCAGCAACTGCAGTACCCGCTGCCCAAGCCGGCCGCAGGCGCCGGCGCCGCGACGGGCGAAGGCTCATCGTTCAAGAACGTGTTGCTGGATTCGATCCAGCAAGTGAATGCCATGCAGCAAGACGCCAACCAGGCGGTCGAGCATCTGGCGACGGGCGGCGACATCAGTCCGGCCCAGGTCTTCACCGCCGTCCAGAAGGCCGACCTAGCGTTTCGCATGATGATGCAAGTCCGCAATAAGCTCGTGCAAGCGTATCAGGAAGTGCAAAACGTGCGGGTCTAGGGCGGCAAATCGCGGCATGAGGCCGCAGCGAAGGGATTCGAGGAGCTTCCAGGATGGATTTTCTGAACAGGGCGTACAATCAACTGGCCGACTTGTTTCGGTCGATGACGCCTGCGGCTCGCATCACCTCCGGCCTGCTCTTGGCCGCGGTCGTGGTGGGGCTGGCCTACTTGTTCAATAACCGCGTCACCGGGGGCGATGCCTACCTGCTCAATGGGCATCACTTCTCGGCCGCCGAGATCGACGGCATGGAAGCGGCGTTCGGCGCCGCCGGTTTAGGCGATTATGAGATGGAAGGCAACCGCATCCGCGTGCCGCGCGCGCAGAAGGCGAAGTACATGGCGGCGCTCGCCGACGCGGGCGCCATGCCCGCCCATTTCGGCAGCCACTTGACCGACGCCATCAACAAGCCCAGCCCGTTCACCAGCAAGCACCAGCAAGAGGCGATGGAGAAGGTCGCCCTGCAGAAGGAATTGGCCGATGTGATCAGCTCGATGCGGGGCGTCGAACGCGCCGCCGTGCTGTACGACAAGAAGAAGGAGCCCGGCTTCCGCCGCGAACAAATCACGACGGCTTCGGTGAGTGTCAAACCAGTCGGCCTGCAACCGCTCGATCCGGCTCAAGTGCCCAAGATTCGCCATCTTGTCGCCGGCGCTATTGCCGGCTTGACGCCGGAACGCGTCACGGTCGTCGACGTCAACGGCCGTTCCTACAGCGGTTCGAAGGGCGACGGACCGGGCAGCGTGCTGGAAGACCCCTATGCCGAGCGCGTACGGTTCTATCAAGACCATTTCGAGACAATGATTCGCGAAGCGCTGAACTATGTCGACGGCGTGACGGTTACGGCCAGCGTGGAACTCGATCGCGAGATGAAGCATCACGAGGAAAAGAATCACGTCGATCCGAAAACGGTGGCCGTCAACGTACGCGAAGAGAATGATTCGAAGCAGGTGGAGAGCGGCGGACCGGCGGGCCGGCCGGGTCTCGAGGCGCAGCGCCCCAACGCACCGGCGCAACTCGCGGCCGCCAAAAACTCGCACACCGAGGAAGAGCGCTCGAGCCGCGAAGAGCAGAATCTCGTCTCGCATGATCGGACGACCAAGGAATACGTCGGCATGACGCCGAAACGAGTTACCGTGGCCGTCGCCATTCCGGACACCTACTACGAAAAGATCTGGCGCGATCAGAATGCGGCGGCGGGCCAACCGGCCGCCGCGCCGGACAAGAAGGCGCTGGACCAAATTGAATTAGCGGAGAAGGCGAAGATCCAGAATCAGATTGCCGGCTTGATTCCGCAGCCGGACACGTCCACCGACAACCGGCCGTTGGTGACGGTGAACACGTTCCATCGGCTCGCTTCAGTCGAGATTCCTGGCACGCCCACGAGCGAGGCGGCGCTCGACTGGCTGCTGGCGCACTGGAGCACTTTGGGGCTGGCGGGCTTGGCGATCGTCAGCTTGCTGATGTTGCGGTCGATCGTGAGCGCAGCGCCGCCGTCGGCTCCACCCGCCGAAATCAGCCTGCCAGAAACGAAAGAGGCGGCGGCGGAATCGGCCGCCGCGGCGGCCGAGCAGAAGCCGAGTCGCTTGAAACGCCGGCAAGGCGGGCAGTCGCTGCGCGACGAGCTTGTGGAAATCGTCCGCGAAGATCCCGATACGGCGGCGAACATTCTGCGCGGCTGGATCGGCAATGCGAGCTAAGGCATGAACGCAACCTCGACGAAAATTCGCAAAGCAGCGATCCTGGTGGCCAGCCTCGATGCGCCCACCGCCGATGCCATTCTCGGGCAAATGCCCGACGAACAGGCAGCGCGCGTGCGTCGAATGATGGGCGAGTTGGGCGACGTCGACCCGGAAGAGCAGCAGCAGGTGATTGACGAGTTCTTTCGCCATGAACCCGTCCGCGGCGAAGAGGCGGCTCAATCGGCAGAGGACGACGGCGTCGAACTCGAACCGGGATTGGCTCGACGGTTGGCGCAGGGCGAGGATGCTGCGGAATACCAGGTCGAAACCGATTCGGATTCCGCTCCCTTTCAGTTCCTGCGAGAGGCGCACAGCGCCCGGCTGACGCCGTTCCTGGCCCGCGAGCATCCGCAGACGATTGCTTTGGTGGTTTCGCACCTTGCGCCGCAGCGCGCCGCCGGCGTGCTGGCGACGCTCGACGGACCCTTGCAAGCCGAAGTTCTGCGACGCCTGACCGACTTGGACCAGGCGGACCCTGCGATTTTGCGCGAAGTGGAGCGCGGACTGGAAACCAAGATCATCGAACATGCCCGATCGGAGCGCCGTCGCGCCGCCGGCTTGAACGCGGTGAGCGACATCTTGCAGGCCGCCGATACGTCAACGAAGCGGGCGTTGCTCACGAATCTTGCCCGGCACGATCGCCAGCTTGCGGGCCGGCTGCGGCCGCAATCGCTGGCATTTTCGGATTTGGAGCGACTCGACGAGCCGGCGCTCGCCATGATTTTCGCGCGGGCCGAGCCCGAGCTGACCTATTTGGCGCTGGCCGGGGCTTCGCAGAGTTTGATGGACCGTTTGCTCGCTCAACTCTCGCCGCTCGAAGCACGTCAATTCAATCGCGCTATCGAGAAACTCGGGCCCATGCGACTCAGCGACATCGAAGAGGCGCAGCAACGCATTGCCGAATTGGCACAGCAACTGGCTTTGGAGGGCGAGATCGAATTGCCCGGCCCGGCTCCTAGCTCCACCGCGCGACACGCCATTCATGCCTACCGTCATTAAAGCCGCTGACCGCCAACGAGCCGTGCATGGCGTGGCCTTCAACTTTGAAGACCTGGCCGTCAACGCCGAAGATTACTTGAAGCAAATCCGCGCGCAGGCCGGACAGATTCTCTTGAAGGCGACGCAGGAAGCGGAGCAGATTCGTCAAGCCGCGGCTAACGAGGGTCGCCTGGCCGCCGAGCGCGCCGCCGACCAGATTCTGGACCAAAAGCTGGCCGGCCAGTTGCAGACATTGATGCCCGCGCTGCATGCGGCGATCAACGAGATCCAGCACTCGAAGCAGGGCTGGCTGGCGCACTGGGAACAACGCGCGATTCACCTGGCGGCCGCCATGGCCGCCCGCGTGTGTCGGCGCGAACTGGAGCGCCAGCCCGAGATTCCGCTGCAGCTGGTCAAAGAGGCTTTGCAGCTAGCGGCGGGCAGCCCTAGCGTGCGCGTGTTGCTCAACCCGGCCGACCTGGCCTCGCTCGGCAATCAACTGCAGCAGTTGATTGCCGAGGTCTCGCGGCTTGCGCCGGCGGAACTTGTGCCTGACGAACGCATCGCTCGCGGCGGCTGCCGCGTCGAGACGCAGTACGGCGCCATCGATCAGCAATTCGAATCGCAGTTGAACCGTATCGAGCAGGAGTTAACGTGATGCTCGACTACGCCGCTCAACTGCCTGCCATTCTGCCCGTGGCGCTCGAAGGAAGCGTGGCGAGAATTACCGGCCTGACGGCCGCCGTGGCCGGTTTGCCGGCGCCGGTCGGCGCCGTTGTTGAAATCGAGCGCCAAAGCGGGCCGCCACTGGAGGCCGAAGTGATCGGCTTCCGCGACGACGTCACGCTGGTCTACCCATTCAGCGATTTGCAGGGAGTGCGACGCGGCAACCGCGTTCGCATGACACGGACGCGCAGTTGGCTCCGCGTCGGAAAGGAGCTGTTGGGGCGCGTCGTCGATGCGCGCGGCCGCTGCATTGACGGCCGGCCTCAGCCCGCCCTGCCGCAGCGCACTTCGCTCGATCGGACTCCGCCGCGGCCCGTCGAACGCCCGCGGATAGACTCGCACTTGTCTACGGGTATTCGCGCCATCGACGGCATGCTGACCTGCGGCAAAGGTCAGCGCATGGGGATCTTTGCGGGTTCGGGCGTAGGTAAGAGCGTGACGCTCGGCATGATGTCTCGCTACACCTCGGCCGACGTCAACGTGATCGGCCTGATTGGCGAACGCGGGCGCGAAGTGAACGAGTTCATTGAACGCGATCTAGGGCCGACTGGTTTAGCGCGGAGCGTGGTGGTGGTGGCGACCAGCGACGAGCCCGCTCTGATGCGAGTTCGCGCCGCATATGTCGCCACGGCGATCGCCGAGTACTTCCGCGATCTGGGAAAAGATGTGCTGCTGGTCATGGATTCGCTGACGCGGTTCGCGCTGGCGCAACGCGAGATCGGCCTGGCGGCCGGAGAGCCGCCCACGACGCGCGGTTTTCCGCCCTCGGTGTTCGCCCTGCTGCCCAAGCTGGTCGAGCGAGCGGGCCGCAGCCCTGAGGGGAGCATCACGGCCTTCTACTCGGTGCTGGTAGAGGCCGACGACGAAAATGAACCGATTAGCGACACCGTCCGCGGCCTGATTGACGGCCACACCTGGCTGTCGCGCAAGCTGGCCGGGCGAGGACATTATCCGGCCATCGACTTGCTCAAAAGCATCAGCCGCTTAATGAGCGAGATCGCCACGCCCGCGCACCGAGAGTCGGCCGGTTTAATGCGCGAATTGTTAGGGGCGTATCGCGATCATGAAGACCTGATTTCAATCGGGGCTTACCGCCGCGGCAGCAACCGCAGCGTCGATCTGGCGATTGAAATGCTCGAACCCATGCAGCAATTTCTCCGCCAGCGCGTCGAGGAATCGTGCACGGTGGAGAGCGCTCGCGAGGCGTTGCAATTGTTTGCCCAGCGCTGTCTGGCGAAAGCCCCAGTCGCCGCGGCGAACCCCCAGGGTAAATGACGATGGCTCGTTTTCAATTTCGACTGGCCGTGTTGTTGCAGCTCCGCGAGGCGGTGCGCGACGAGCGCCGCAGCCAATTGGCCGAGGCGTTTCGCCTCGCCGACTCGCTCGAAGCGCAGCGGCGGCAGTTCGTGGATAACCTGGATGAACTGAACCGGCAGCGGTCCGTGGCGACAGGACTAATCGACGTGGATCGTCTGCTGGCGGCTAGCCGGTATGAAGCCGTGCTAATGCTCGAGATTCGCAACCTGGAACGGCAGCAGTCCGCGGTGGCGACGGAAATCGAAAAACGCCGCGAGGCGCTGGTCGACGCCGATCGTGAGGTGCGCAGCCTGGAGCAATTACGCGAAGCGCAGCTCGAACGGCATCGCGAAGAGCAAGAGCGGCGATCGATGAAAGTACTGGATGAAGTGGCTTTGCGCGGCTTTGGGCGGGAGGAAAGCGAATGGTCGGACGAGCGCTGAGCGCCTGCGGCGCACTCGTCGCCTACCTCTGTGTGGCGACCGTGCTCGCAGAAATCATCCTGTTGGGTTACCTGTGGTCGAAGGGGCGGCTCAACGAGGAAATGATGCTGCGCGTCGTGGCGGCGGCCAACGGCATCGAACGGCCGCAGCCGAATCGGAAGCCGAGCGAGGAGGAAGACATCCAGGTTTCGCTGGATGACGTGGCGCGGGCGCGGGCGATGCAAAGCCGCGACTTTGAATTGCGCGAACAATCGCTGGGCAGCAATGTGGCGGTCGTCAAAGCCGAATATGACAAGCTGATCGATGAGAAGAACCGATACGAACGTATCAAGGCTGCGTTTCGCTCGCAGCTGGAAGAGATGCAGGAAGGCGTGTTAGCGAATAACCGCGAAACGGCGCGGTTGATTCTGGAAAGCGTAAAACCAAAGCAGGCCAAGGAGCAGATCCTGCGAATGGTTAAAGACGGCGATATCAACGACGTGGTCTCGCTGCTGGCTCAGATGCCGACGACCAAACGCGCCAAGATCTTGGGGGAGTTCAAGACAGACGATGAAGAAGCGACGTTGGCGGAGATTCTGAAATTGATTCGCGAAGGCGTGCCCGAGTCGGACTTGATCGAAGACACGATGAATCAACTCGATCGGCCCGCCGAGGCGACGGGACCGTGATGGGAGCTTCGAAAATTCGTATTGAGCCTGCGGAGCCTGGCAGAACAATCGGTCGCGACATAATCATTCGAAATATTCTTTCCGGTGACCTCAATTATGTTTGAAGTCAGCTTCGATCCGACCAGCGTGATTCGGCTTCCGAGCGATACGCCGCCGACGGCGAATTCGACCGCGAGCGGTAATGCGGCGCCGACCTCTTCCTTCGGCGACCATCTCTCGGCGGCGCAACAGGGGAACGCTCCGAAGAGCGAGCCCAAGAATACGCGGCAGGCGACCGATCGCTCTCAACAGCGGCAGGATAATGCGCCGCCGGCGCCGAAGGCGAACTCAGCCGATTCGTCGTCGGACGCGCCGAAAGCGAAAAAAGACGACCAGCCGGCACAAACGCCAGAGAAAAAGGCTAAGGACGATCATTCGGCGAAGGATCCGCAGAACGACGGACATGCGGCTGATCCGCCGCCCGCCGCGGCCGCTGCGGCTGCCGCGCAGCCCCAGACGACGCCTGCCGATGCAAAGCCCGCCGACAAGGCCGAGGAAAACGCCGCGGCAACCGACGCTGCATTAAAGGCGGCAGCCGCCGGGAAAGACGCCGCTGGCAAGGCGGCTGTGACGCCCGGGGCGACTCCGGCGGCCAACGCTGCGCAAGGCCCGACGCCGACCGATCAACCGCAAGCGCCCGCCGACCAGTCGCAACGGGCTCAAACCCCAGTCGACGTCAGTCAGATCCAGACAAAAGTCGCGACGCAGGTCAATCCTTTGCTGGCCGCCGCTGCAAAAGCGCCCGCGAAACCGGGCGACGGCCAGCCAGCGAAAGCGGCGGGAGCTCAGGCGACGAAGGAGAGCACGCCGACTCCGGCGCCAGCCAACGCTCCGCCTCAGCCGATGCCGCCGGTTATTACGAATTCAGCGGCGGCTGCCAGTGCGGCCGCGAACGCCGTGAAGGCGGCAACTAGCGGCCAATCCGCGTCGGCGGACGATTCCGCCCGCCAGGCGGCGAGCTCAGTCTCACAGCCGAGTAGCGATCAAGGAGCCGCCGCGAATGCCGCTAGCGTCGGCGCCGCAGCGATTACGGCGGCGGTTGCTGCATCGACGAAAACCGTTGAGCCCGCGGCGGCGAAATCCGAATCTGACTCGAAACCTGCTAACATTGCGGGGCCAATACAAGCGGGGTTGCCTTCGGCCGCGCCTCAGGCGCCGCCCTCGGCCCTGAATCAGACGCCGCCGTCGACCAATAGCTTGGCCGCGGCATCCGGCCCGCAGGGAAAAGCCGCCGTCGACCCGAATGCCGGCTCAGCGGCGGCCGATGTCGATCGCGTTCGCTTCATTCAGCGCGTGGCGCGCGCCTTCCAGGCGGTTGGCGATCAGGGAGGCCAGATCAGACTGCGACTGAGCCCGCCGGAGCTCGGCTCGTTGCAAATGAATATTACGCTCAAAGACGGCGCGATGACGGCGCATATCCAAGCCGAGACGCCCGCAGCGCAAAACCTCCTGCTTAACAATCTGCCTGAGCTGCGCAACCGGCTCGCGGAACAGGACGTCCGCATCGAGCGGTTTGACGTCGACCTCATGGATCGTTCGCCGGGCGGAATGCCGCAGTCGCCCGACCAGAACCAGCAGAACCAGGACAACTCGGGCCGCCGCGTGCCGCAACTCAAGAATACCCCCGGGCTCATCGGCGGTGTCGGCGCGAGCCCGCCGGCGCCTTCGCCGCTCTACCAGGGCAGCGGCAGTTTGAACGTCGTCGTGTGAGTTCAATTGAGTTAATTCTTTTCCGGCGTCCGAACTTCCGGCGCTGATACAGCTAACCAAAGGAAGCAAGTGCCATGAGTACCTCGAGCTCCGGCGTGACCAATAGTGCCGCGTCATCGCCAGTCCCAGCATCAAGCAGCAGTTCCGCCGGGGACTGGAATAGTATTACGCCGGACGACTTTCTCAAGATGCTTATCACGGAATTACAAAATCAGGATCCAACGAATCCGACCGATAATTCACAAATACTCCAGCAGATCAGCGAGATTCGAAACATTCAGGCGACGTCGGACTTAACATCGACTCTTAATGCAGTACAGCTCGAGCAGACCTTTTCTGCAGGCAGCCAGCTGGTTGGTAAGAGCGTTCAGGGTTTGGCCGACGATGGAAGCACTGTATCTGGCACCGTAGACAGCGTGACGTTTAATAAGGGTGCGGCAACCTTGAACGTCGGACAACAGACGCTGCAGTTGGCGAACGTGCAGCAGGTCAGCAACAGTTGAACGGTTAGCGTCGGTCGTCCGCCGCGGGCCGCCACTACGAACGTTGAACGGCGACAATTAGTAAGAAGGAACGTGATATGGGCCTATCAAGTGTTTTTAGCACGGCCGTGACTGGCATCCAGGCGTCCGAGACGACTATTGATGTGACTGGGAATAATGTCGCGAACGCGAATACCGTGGGGTTCAAGCAGTCGCAAGTAGAGTTTGCGACCCAGTTCTTACAGACACTTTCGCTCGGCTCGGCTCCCTCCGCTGACAATGGCGGAACAAATCCGCGCCAGATCGGTTTGGGCGTTCAGGTAGCCGCTGTCACCCCTGACTTTAAACAGGGGACGTTGCAGATTAGTTCCAGCCCTTCGGATCTTGCGATTCAGGGCAATGGCATGTTCATCGTGCAAGGCAACGGCGGGGAGAATTTGTATACGCGCAATGGCAAATTCCAAACGAACTCGCAGAACCAATTGGTTACAATGACGGGACAACGGTTGCTGGGCTTTGGCGTGGATAGCAACTACACGATCCAAACGACGGGCCTTGTGCCGCTCGATATTCCGCTGGGTTCTTCGGCAGTCGCCAAAGCAACGACGAAGGTCGATTTGCAAGGCACATTGACGCCGACGGGAGACGTCGCCACGACGGCGGCGATCATTCAATCGGGTCCATTAGGCGATTCAGCCAAAACGGCGCCTGGCGCCGGCACCACGGTTAATCTGGCGCCTGTCCCCGATATTCTGAGCGCGGGCACCACGGCGACGCCTGGCGTGGGCGGCGCGCTCACTGCGGGCGGTACATACAGCTACAAGATCGTGTTTGCAGACGGGCCGCTGGCGGCGAATCCCAATACCGAAAGTTTGCCATCGACGACCTTGGGGCCGATCACCTTAGGCGCCGGCCAGAATTCGATCTCGCTCTCGAATATTCCAACTGATTCCACGGGCGTCTACCAGACGCGCCGCATCTATCGCACCGACGCGGGCGGCACAAACTATAGCCTGGTGGCGGAAATCCCGAATAATACCACGACCTCATTTACAGATAATGTGGCCGACGCCAGTTTGGGCCAATCGCTCAACAGCACGGCTCTGACCGGCAACTACAGCTATTACGTCGAGTATGCGAATGCCATTGGCGGGCCGGGCAACGGAATTTCCAGCCGCCCGACGCCCCTCATCGGGCCCATCAATGTGGTCAATGGCCGCGTGCAGATCCAGAATCTGCCGGTGGATACTAGCGGTCAGTGGACGGTTCGCCGCATCTATCGCAACTTGTCGAACAACAGCGGCCAGTTCGAATATGTCGGCGAAATCCCCAACATGAACCCGGGCGTTACTTACACGGACAGCACTCCCGACTCGGCGATACAGAACAATCCGCAAATCGATTTTTCAGGGCCTCGCATCAATACCAACACATTGCTGGTAAACGTCCTGCAATACAGTAACGGCACATACAGTAACATGTTCCAAACCGGGTCGCTGACGTTAACGCCCACCAAAGGCGGGCGTCAGCTCAATCCACAGACGTTCACGATCACGAACACTTCGACCGTGCTCGATTTGACGAATTTCATCCAGCAATCATTAGGCATTGTCACTCCGCCGGGCCCGGATCCGTTAAATCCGATTCCCGCCGACTCGTCCGGGGCCAATCCCGGCGCCTCGGTCAACGCGAATGGCCAAATCCAGGTCGTCGGCAACAACGGCGTCGACAATGCGGTCTCGATCGGTCTGTCGGCGCTCCAGTTGACGCCGTCGGCCGGCGGCGCCGCGCAGTCAGTGAATCTGAATTTCACGCAGACTCAGGCCGCCGTGGGGCAAAGCGCCGTGGGCGACTTCATCGCCTACGATTCGCTGGGCATTCCCATCAATGTGCGATTGACGACCGTATTGCAGTCGCGGACCGGCACCGAGACCACCTATCGTTGGTTCGCCGATTCGCCGCAGAACGATCCGACCAGCGGAAACGAGATCAACGTCGGCACGGGGTTGGTCACCTTCGACGGGGAGGGCAAGTTTATCGCGGCCACCAGCGACACGGTCGCGGTCGACCGCGCACATGAGCCGTCGGCGAAGCCGCTCG
>JAICIG010000100.1 GCA_025924495.1 Pirellulales bacterium
ACCAGGGGCGCATAGCGGATGAACTGGATGGTGTCGCCGAAACCTTGTTCGGCGTGGAGCAGGATCGTGCGCCCGTCGAGCGGGGAACCGTCCCACAGCGGTTGCTTAAAAGGTCGTTCGGGAAGTTCGGGACATTTCCAGCGAAACTCGTATTCGGGCCAGGCTTGTTCCAGCTTGCCTTGCAGGAGCCAAACGAGCGCGCGATTTTTATGCGCCTCGGCATAGCCCGGATTGAGCTCAAGAGCGTGCTGATAACAGGCAATCGCTTCGTCTGCGCGTCCTTGTTCCGCGAGCACGAATCCCAAGCTCAAGTGCGACTCGGCCCGATCAGGTCGCAGTCGGAGCGCCTCGCGGCAACTGGCGGCGGCCTCGTCAAAGCTGCCGCGTCGCAAGTAGGCCATGCCCAGCCCGCCGTGCGCTTCGGCAAATTCGGGCAATAGTCGCACTGCTTCGCGCAGGCTGAAAATTGCCTCGTCGATGCGATCTTGCTCGCGTAAGAGATTGCCCAGATTGTTGTGCGCCTCGGCAAAATAGGGCCTTAGCTGAGTGGCGCGCCGGAAGCAGGATTCCGCCTCTTCGCGGCGTCCCTGCTCGGTGAGGGCCGCTCCGAGGTTGTTGTAGGCGTCGGCGAAGTCGGGCTTGAGCCGGATGGCTTCGCGGCAGCAAGCCGCCGAAGCGTCGAAATTGCGCAGCTCGCGCAGCAAGTTACCCAGATTGTTGTGCGCTTCGGCGAAGTCGGGCTTGAGCCGCACCGCCTGCTGGTATCGCACCAATGCCTCGTCGCGCCGACCTTGTTCCTTGAGAATGTTGCCCAGGTTGTTGTGGGCGTGCGCGAAGTCGGGCTTCAGTTCGATTGCGTTCGCAAAGCTTGCCGCGGCCGCCTCTCGCTGCTGCTGCCTTGCCTGGCAAATTCCCAAGCTGTTATAGGTCTGGGCGTCCGGCTTGACCGTTGCCGCCTGTTGATAGTGGGCGGCGGCCTCCGCAAGTCGGCCCTGCGTTTGGCAGAGCGTCGCCAATAACAGCCATGCTTCGATGCGTGACGGTTCTTGGGCCAGCACTTGCCGATAAGCCGACTCGGCATTACGGAAATCGCCCGCCTGGTGATATTGCTGGCCTGAGGCCAGCAGTTCATTTGTAGAAGGCATCAACTCTCCCAGCCAGGCGGTTCGATGTGCACCCCGACCCACGATCATTTTTTCGGAATTTGCAGGTTATTGCCAGCGCTGCCGAATATTCCGGCCGTCATAGACGGCAGCAATCCCTTGTTGCGGTTCGCAATCTGAGCTTCTTGCGGACTTTGAGGAAGAGAACCGCCACGCCCCGGTGCGCGCCTGGCGCCTTTAAGGATACATCTTGCCCGCCAATCGGCCACCCGCGCGAATGTAACTCGCAAATCAGAATCGCAGCGGGAAGTTCGCAAAAAAACGGTTCGTTTCCCGTTGAACACGAGAGCCGCGGAATTAGTCTGGAAAGCTCAACTGCGAACCCAATCGCTAATCGTGCGGAGCTCTTGGAACAGGCTCCGCTGGGAACACGCTGGGGCTTCTCCATCTTCCGGCCGCGACGGCCCTACTCGGAGGCGATGCACATGTTATTGCCAAGTCGGCGCAAACGAGTCAAGAAGTATTCGGCGGCCCAACGCCGCAAGATTGCTCGTCCAAGTGACTCGCAGTGTGCGTTTCAGATGCTTGAGGACCGCTTGGTCATGAGCGTATCGCCGGTCGGCAATACGCTGCAATTCGTGGAAGGCGTGTCGGCCTCGGCGGTCGTCGCCACCTTTACGAGTTCGGACCCCGGGTCGCCGGCGGCTAGCATGTTCTCGGCGACCATCGAGTGGGGCGATGGCGCAACGACGGCCGGAACCGTGAGCGGCTCGGCGGGCAGCTACAGCGTTTCGGGCGCCCATGCTTACGCTGACGAGACAGCCGCCGGCGCGCCCAACGCGTTGACAATCACCATCATCGACTCTATCGACGATACGGACGCCACTATTGGCAGCACGGCCAACGTGGCCGAAGCGGACAACTTCACCGCAAACCCGCTGACGTTCGCAGCCACCGAGGGACAATTATTCTCCGGCACGGTCGCGACGTTCGCCAATGCGAATCCCAATAACACGGCCAATGATTTGACCGCGTCGATCGACTGGGGCGATGGCCTGACCACAACGGGGCAGATCACGCTCTCCGGCGGCGTCTACTCCGTAAGCGGCACGCATTACTTTTTCGAAGAAGGAACGCAGACGGTCAAAGTCGTCATCGCCGACGATGCTCCTGGAACGGCATCGGCGACCGCACTGAGTACGGCAAGCATCGCGAATGTGCCCGTGAACGTCACGGCTTCGGATATTTCCACGACGGAAGGCGGGACCTTCAATGGGGCGGTCGCCACTTTCACCGATCCGGGAGGGCCCGAAGAGGAGGCAGACTACAGCGCGCTCATCGCGTGGGGAGACGGTACGACATCTGCCGGAACCATCGTCTCCAATGATGGCTTCTTCACAGTCTTCGGTTCGCATCTCTATGCCGAAGAAGGGGACCAAAAGATGGTCGTCACCATTATCGATGATCCGTCATCGACATTGGCGGCGACGGCTTCATCGACTGCAACCGCAACGGTGGCCGAAGTGGACGTCGTTGCCGCGGGCGGGCTGACCATTACCGGCGCCGCCCAACAGGCGATCGGCAATCAGGTCGTTGCGACGTTTAGCGACCCCGCAGGCGCAGAATCGGTCTCGGACTACACGGCTCAGATCGACTGGGGCGATGGCTCCACGTCGGCCGGCACGATTACCAGCAGCGGCGGAACTTTCGCCATAGTCGGCAACCATACGTATTCCCAGGCCGGCTCGTTTCAACTTGTGGTCGTCGTTTCTCATGAAACAGCAAACCCATCGACCGTCACGAGCGCCGCTGTAATCTCGCAAGCCTCGCAGCCGATCGTCGCTACGCTCGTTTCACCGCTCAGCGGATTCGAGCGGAGCCCGCTGAATGCCGCTCTGGTCGTGTTCCGGTCGGGCGATGGTTCGGAGGCGGCGAGCGACTTTAAAGCGACTATAAATTGGGAAGACGGAACCACGTCCATGGGTTCCGTCGTCGCTTCAAACGGGTCTTACACGGTCCTTGGCTCGCACCTTTATCTGGACGAAGGCACGTTCCCGGTCGGAACGACGATTACACGCGGCAGCGCCGCGGCAACCGTCAACAGCTCGGCCAGTATCCTCGAAGAACTGTTGCCGAACGGCACGCGCGGGACTGCCGACCAGCGATTTATTAGCGAGACTTATCGCGATTTATTCAACCGCCAGATCGACCCAACGGCTTTGCCATTCTGGGGCGGACAGTTGCTGTCAGGACGGTCTCACGAGGAGGTCGCACTCGATATCGTCACAATCGCGCTGCCGCATGAATTCGGCGCGGATCAGGTGCAGGCGGCGTTCCAGCACTTCTTGCATCGAGATGCCGATCCCCAAGCGGTCGCCTACTTGAGCAGCCTGTTGGCACACGGCGCCACGCCCGAGCAACTGGATTCCTTAATCGTCGGTTCAGACGAGTATTATCAGAAGCGCGGCGGCGGCACGAACAACGGCTTTACGGAAGCTTTGTTCCAAGACGCGTTGCATCGCGACGCCGATCCAGGGGCTCTGGCGTCGTGTAATTTCTTGCTGCAGCACGGAGCAACCCGCGGACAACTGGCCGACTTCGTATTCAACAGCTTCGAATACAAGCAGGATCTGGTCATGGGCTACTATCTGACGTTCCTCGATCGGCCGGCCGATATCGGCGGCCTGAATCTGTACGCCATGGAGCTGAAAGCGGGTATGTCGGACTTCGCCGTGATGGCCAAGATCATCGGTTCCGACGAATATTTCCGCAAGGTCGCGAATTAGCGAGGTTTGAGCGAAACCCGCCGCGCGCTCCGTGGGATTTTCGTTGTCAGGCGCCCACGATCTCGAACGGCAAACCGCGAAATCCTACTTGCCGCCTGCCGCAGCCGGCTGACTTGCCTCAGCCGGCAAGGGCGGCTGGTCCGGGCCGGACAGATAACCGATCAGGTTGCGCAGTTCGGGCTCGCTCAGTTTTTCCAAGAGTCCCTCAGGCATCAGCGAGAGTTTTGATTTCTCGCTGGCCTCAATCTCGTTTTTAGCGAGCGACAAACGCTCGTTCTGCGTTTGCACGGCCAGCACTTCGTCATCTTCCTGCACGATGATGCCGTTGATGACGCGGCCGTCGTCGGTTTGGATCACCGTCATTTGATAATCTCGGCCGACTAGCGCGCTGGGATCGACCAGGTTTTCAAGCAGATAATCGAGGTTCGTCCGCTGCGCGCCGGTGAGTTCAGGGCCAACCTGTCCGCCTTCACCGAACAATTTGTGGCAAGCGCCGCAGTGCCGCACGAACAATCTACGACCTGCCGAGCGGTCGGCGGTCTTGATGCGCTCCGCAGGAAGCATGCTCTTGTACTTCGCAATAAATGCCGCTTTGTCCTGCGAGGGGGCGCGAATCTCGCCCCACACTTTCGCGAGTTGCCTGGTTACGTTGGCGTCGTTCATGCTTTGCAATTGCCGCACGGTGAATGCCGATACATCGCGGCGTGAAATCCGCCCGCTTTCGACCGCCGAAAGTAATGCCAGGGCGAAAGACGGCCGCGATGCCAGGGTCGAAACGGCGTCAGCCCGATCGCTCTCGTTGAACGATTCATAATGCTGCAAGATCAATTGCGGCGCCGCATCGTCGCCATATGCTGCGAGGGCGCGCAAGGCGGCGCCTCGCATCGCCGGTTCGTCTAGCAGTTTCGCTGCAAGACTCCTGGTTTCAGGATCTTTTTGTTGCACAAGCGCCTCTAAGGCCTTAGTTCGCTCGGCGGCTGGGGCGTCGGCGATGCTGGCAGTTTTTCTTAAGGCCGCATAAGCGTCGCGATCGCCGAACACGAGTGCTAACAGCGTGGCGTGTTCTCGCACCTCGCGACGCGAACTGGCGGATAGCTTCTGGTAAACCGTACTCCAACGCTGCGGCGCGAGTACCTGGCGGCGGCCTTCCAGCGCCTCGCGCACCCCGACGAGCAAGTCGAGTTGCACGGAAGGCTTGACTGCGGTTCCAAGGGCATCGACCAAGGGATCGAGGTCCGTTGGTGATTGTTCCGCCACCTCGGCAGGAATTCCCCAGGCGGCCCGCCGGGCCAAGAATTGCCGGACCAAAGGCAATTCGGCCCGGTTTGCCAAGGCCAAGGCGCGCGGCGCATCCGCGGGGACGAGCGGTTCGACAGCGTACCAAACCATCAACGTCAGGTTCAGATCTTCCGCGTCATCGCCATGGGCAAGCAAGGCTGCGGCCAGGTTCCAACGCTGCTCGATCGGCAATCGCTGCATGATCGAAGCAAGCTGCAACCGGACCACCGGCGAGGGATCGCTCGCGGCCAGTTTCTCGCAAGCGGCGAGCATGGAAGGCGATAGTTTTTTGTCTTCTGCCGCCAGCCGAATCGCCCAGGCGCGCACATAAGCTTCGGAGCTGGCGAGCAGCTTCCCCAGTTCTTCGTTGCTCAGGCCGCCCGCTACGTGCAGCGCCCATAACGCGCGGAGCTGCCGCGTAACGTCGGTTTGATTCGCCAGTTGTCTGAATAAAGCAGTGCGCGTTCCCGCATTTAGCTTGCCGCTCGCGGCGCGCTCTTGCAACAAACGCCTGGCATGCGAGACCTGCCAATCGTTTTTGTGCAACTGAAGTTGCACCAACTGCTCGTCGCTGAAATTGTGGAGATCGGCGGAAAAGGGCTGAGCTTTTCCGTAGGTAACTTTGTAGATGCGTCCGCTAGTCCGATGCACGTCTTCGTAGTCATGGCATTCGCCGCTGTCGGTCCAGTCGGCGACATAGACGCCGCCGTCGGGTCCGTATTTGACGACTAGCCCGCGGAACCAAGGATCGGGAACGAGCAAGAAGTCTTCGCCGTGATGCGCGACATAGCCGGAGCGCTGATGGGCCAAGATGTCGTGATTCACTCGGTTGCCATGAATGTTGCAGGTGAACAGGCCGTTGCGATACTCGCCGGGCCAGTTATCGCCCAGATAGACCATGGCGCCCGAGTGAGCGTGTCCGCCGCCGGGCTTGTCGTGCTCCCCCTTTCCGCCGCGCGAGCTGGTCCAATGGCCGCCACCCCAATGAATATGGTCCGCGCAGCTCTCCATCAGCCGGTACGAATGTTGATTCATGTCCTGGCCGAACATCCGCTGAAAGTGCGCTCCAGGCACGACATGCCAGAGATGCTGAATCACGCAGTTCGTAATGAACATCTGCCCGAATTCATCGAAGTCGAGCCCCCATGGGTTAGTCGTGCCATGGGCCACGGCTTCATGTAGCTTCAACGTTGGATGATAGCGCCACACGCCGCAATTGATGCTTGTGCGTTCGTCATCGGGTGCGCCGGGCTTGCCGATCTTCGAATTCGACAAGATGCCGTTGCAGCCATAGAGCCAGCCGTCAGGGCCCCATGCGAGCCCGTTGAAGACGTTGTGCTTGGCGCTCAAATCCCAGCCATCAAGCACCACTTGCGGCTCGCCGTCGGGAACGTCGTCGCCATCCGCATCGGGCACAAAAACCAGATTCGGCGTTGAGCACAGCCAGACGCCGCCGAAGCCAAGCTCAAGTCCAGAGAGATTGCTCCCTTTGTCAAAGAAGACCTTTCGTTGATCGAATCGGCCATCGCCGTCTTGATCCTCGAAAATCACGACTCGATCGTGGCCGCCGGCCTTGGCGTCGCGGTTCCATTCGGGATATGAGAGGCATTCGACCGCCCACAACCGCCCCCGATCGTCGAACGCCAACGCGATCGGCTGCACCAGGTCTGGCTCAGCCGCGAACACGGTCGCTTGAAAGCCTTTTGGCAGAGTCATCTGTTGGGCGGTTGCCAGGGGCGACAACGGCGCCTCGGGTTCGGCCGCGTAGGCGGCGACAGCCAGCGACAAGTTCAGTAACACTAACGGCAGTCGAACATGCATGACGCGACCTGGAGCGGTAGAAAGTTCGTCAGCCGGCAACCGTATTGCCAGCGGCTCGCCGCCGGCGAGCATTGCTATTGTGCGCGGCGGTAAAAACCCTCGCAACCAACAATGCCCAGCGTTGCCGGATTCCCGTGTCAGTCCGGAAACCGCCATCGAGACAACAAGATCGACTCAAACGCCGAGCCGTTCCAAGGCGTCTTGCAACTGATCCCAACGTTGCTCGAGGCTGCCCGTGTAGCCAATCGAGACGCGGATCAGTCCGGACGAGATCCCGGCTCGGCTCAAATCGGCGGGCGACATTTCGCTCGAAGTGGAACTGGCCGAGCACGACAGCAACGTGTCGAAGTATCCGAGGCTCACCGCGATATAACCGAATCCCTCCTGGTTCTGCAGAATTTCCAGGAATCGGTTCGCTCGATCCGCCGTCTCCAGATCGATACAGAAAATACCGCCATAACCGTAGCCCGGATTGGCGAGGCGAGACATCAGTTGGTGCTGCGGATGTGAAGGCAGGCCCGGGTAAATGACCGGCACGCCGCGTTCTTCGAGTCGCTGGCTGAAGGTCATGGCACGGCGGCTGTGCTCGGCTACGCGCAGACCGAGATGAGGCAGTCGCAGGCTGATCTCGAATGCGATTCGCGGATCCATGGTCGGCCCCAGCAGCATCAGCGAACCGGTGTGTAGATCCATCATGCCGTTGATCAGGTCATGGTCTCCGCAGATGGCGCCGGCAATGCAATCCGAGGCGCCATTGATGAACTTGGTCAGGCTGTGAACCACAATGTCCGCGCCTAACTGGGCCGGCGAGAGAACCATCGGCGAGAAGGTGTTGTCGACGACCAGCTTGGCGCCGTGTCGATGGGCGATTTCCGCCAGCTTCGGAATATCGGCCATGACGAGGGTCGGGTTCGACAATGATTCGACGTATAACAGTCGCGTGCGGTCTGTGAAGGCGGCTTCGACGGCAGCCAGATCGGTCGAAGGAACAAAACTTGCCTGAACGTTCGCTTTCCGCGGCAAGAAGTCGTGAAACAGTGCGAATGTTCCGCCATACAACGTGTCCGACGCGACGACATGATCCCCGTGATCGCAGCATTGCAGAACAGCGGCCGAAACGGCGCTCATGCCGCTTGCCGTGCAATACGCCGCCGGCGTACCTTCCAAGGCTGCTAATTCGCGTCCCAATACGTAAACGGTTGGATTGTAATGGCGGCCGTACAGATAAAAACCGCCGGACTCTGGACCGAGCTGCCCCTGGAACAGCTTGGGCAGCAACTCCGGATGCAGCACGGTAAAGGTGGTGCTCGCCTCGATCGACATGTTCACGCCGCCGTGTTCGCCGAACTCGTGGCGAAGATTGGCTAGCGATTCCGCGGGATCAAATCGGTCGCGTTGCGGAGAATCGGCTGCCGGCATAGAGGCCCTCAACTGGTGGTAAAACTCCCTTGGCGGTAATCGGGCGCAGCAACTGCGGACTGTGACCCGGCGCGGATGCAGCGCCGCAGCCAGTCGCCCCGACGTTTCGCGGGCGCTTTGGAAGCGCGCAGTTATTCTACGCTGCTGCGCCAATCGGGTTTCTTACGCCGCGCCGAAGGATGTCGGCGCAAAGGCCGAAATTCATCGTCCGAACTCGGGAACGTGATGGGACCGTCGTAGGGGGTCACAGCGTTTGCCTTGGGTCCGCGATCGCCGGCGGGCGCGGCCGGATCGAGCTCATAGGCAACGCCTTGACCTTCTTTGAGCCGCTCAAACTGCCCGGGTTTAAACGTCGAGCAGTGAAAGAACACGTCGCCGCTGCCATCGCTGGGCAGAATAAACCCAAACCCCTTATCGAACATTAGTTTCTTGATCACGCCCAGCGGCATCGTCGCACTCGAATGTCAATGAAATTCGTCACGCTCCGCAAGTCGTTCCCTTCGAGCAACTGCAGCCGCGTGCGACGCGATTCCTTGTCATTATACAGCGGCCAAACGGACCGCTTGGACTATTGCCCGTTACCGGCGAGAAGGCAGTGTTTTGGGCTGGTAATCGTGATCTCGCTTTTGGAGCACCGTGGCTTCGATAATCTTGTCGGGAGAGACGCCGGGAGCACTTCGATCGAGATTATCGATGGCTTCCATGCCTTTGATCACTTTGCCGAAAACGGTGTGCTTGCCATCGAGGTGCGGCGTAGGGGCAAAGGTGATAAAGAATTGCGAGCCGCCCGTGTCTCTTCCGGCGTGCGCCATGCTTAGGCTGCCGCGGCCATGTTTCCGGGCGCCCGGGCGGTTGCACTCGCACGCGATAGCATAGCCCGGGCCGCCTGTCCCGGTTCCTTTCGGGCAGCCGCCCTGTGCCATAAACCCATCAATCACCCGGTGAAATGTCAGGCCATCGTAGAACTTCGTTTCCACGAGGTTGATGAAATTGGCGACGGTATTCGGCGCTTCGTCCTCGTAGAGCTCGATCACCACGTCTCCCTTGGTGGTTTTGAGCAGGATTTGCGGCAGATCGGCTTCGTTCGACTTGGCCATGGAGGTTTCTCCTACGATGAGTCCCAGGACGCACAATGTCAAAAGGCAAAGGGCCGAGACATAATTTGAGTTCTGCATAATGAAATCCTTTTCTCTAATACAGCGATCCGTCGCAGACGAAAGCGACCCACAGCCGAAATAAAACATTTCGCGGGCTAGTCGGGCGGCTTGGCGGCCGGGCCATTTGATGGGCACGATTTGTGCTCTAGAAGGGCAACAGCCACACACGGGCTTAAAAATAGGCGAAGGGGCCTGTTTGCACAACTCCGCCTGGAGCCAAAAAGGTCAACTTTGCGTTTCGAAAAGCCCGGTCATTGTGTACAATGCATCAATCATGGTGGATCAGTTGGCCTTGCCCGGTTCGAAAGAATCGGGGAAAACAATGACCCCGCAACGATTGCCCACCAGTCAACTTTGGAGAGATGGCATGGATGCCAATGAAAGTTCGCGTTGCGTCCTCTGGGGACGACGATGCTTTGCAAGCCGCAGCTTTTCGCGTCTCCTAGCATTCTGTGTTTTCGCGGGATGGTCGGCGATTGGCGCCGGATCGATCCGAGGCGATGAGGCGCAGGTAGACGCCGGACAAAAAGCGTCTGAGAAGGCGAGTGTCGCGCAGCCATCGACGGGCAAGCTGGTGATCTGCGGCGGAGGCAAGCTGCCTGATCAACTGGGCCGCCGCTTTATCGAAATGGCGGGCGGAGCGGCGGCTAAACTCGTCGTAATTACGACGGCCAGCGTCCTAGCGGACACCGACCGGGTTGAATCCAAATTGGCCTTTTGGCGACAGCAGACGGTGGCAGGGCTGACGATCTTGCACACGCGTTCCCGAGAAAAAGCCAATGATCCGGCATTTGCCGAGCCCTTGACGCAAGCGACAGGCGTTTGGTTTATCGGCGGCAACCAGAACTGGCTCACCGAAACTTATTTGGGCACAGCCACCGAACGCGAGATCCGCGGCGTCTTGGAACGGGGCGGCGTGGTGGGGGGCACTTCGGCCGGCGCTGCCATCATGTCGCCTATCATGATTCGCCGAGACAAGCCGCAGTTGGAAGAAGGCCCCGGCTTTGGTTTTTTGCCGGGGACGATCGTCGACCAGCATTTCCTGAAGCGGAATCGCCAGGAACGGTTGATGCGGATGCTCGACAGTCATCCGGAGCTCGTTGGCTTGGGAATCGACGAAGGCACGGCCTTGGTGGTCGAGGGAACTCGCATGAGCGTATTGGGCGAGTCGCAAGTCGTGGTTTGCTCGCCGAAACTTTCCGACCAACCGCCCCAAGTTCGCCCGCTCGAGGCCGGTGCTGAGGCCAACCTGACCAGTTTGCGATCAGAGGCATTGGCTCGAGTTTCGCCCAAAGACGAGGTTGCGGCTCGCGCGCCGTCCGGTTCGAGTGAAAAACGCGTTCCAGGTGACGCGCTGAGCGATGCTGCGGTCAGCGTCAACGTTGACGACCAGCCTGCCCGCGACGCGCCAACGGCTGAGAAAATCGGCCAGTAGTCGTCACACTCGGTTTTGTCCGAATCTTAAGGCGTTTTTGCGAGTTAGCGCTCACGTCGAGGCGGTACGTGGGGGCATAGCCGCTAATTACGGTACAGTGCGACCTGCGCCTTCCCATCACGAGTGATGTAGCCTCGGTACAGCCCTTCCGAATTGAAGGCCGCCGAATAATTTCCGGCGGCGTCGAGCGCGATCACGCCTCCCTCGCCGCCCGCCTGTTTGAGCGTTTGGTTGACGACCAGGTCTGCGGCCTGCTCAACTGGCAGGTCACGATACTTGACCAGCGCGTTGATCTCGTGGGATACGCCATAGCGAATGAAATACTCGCCATGGCCGGTGCAAGACACGGCGCAGCCTGCATTATCGGCGTAAGTGCCCGCGCCGATGATGGGCGAGTCTCCCACGCGGCCGAATTGCTTATTGCTCATGCCGCCGGTTGAGGTGCCGGCGGCCAGGTTGCCGTCGCCATCTACAGCCACCGCGCCCACAGTTCCCCAATCATGCTCTCCTAAGGTTCGTCGAGAAGAGATTTTGTCGTCGGGCGATTCCTTCCATTGCTGCTCGATCTGTTGCCAGCGAGGCAGGGTCCAGAAATAGCTCGGGTCGACGATCTCCAGTCCTGCTTTGGTCGCAAACACCTCGGCCCCGCGTCCAATGAGCATCACGTGCTTAGAGCGTTCCATGACGGCCCGGGCGGCGGTAATCGGATTCTTGACGATGGTCACGCCGGCGACGGCCCCGGCGCGCTTCGTTTTGCCTTCCATGATCGACGCATCGAGCTCGTTGCGACCCTCGTGAGTAAATACCGCTCCTTTGCCCGCGTTGAACAGCGGCGAATCTTCCATGAGTCGGATGGCCTTCTCGACGGCATCAAGACTGGTGGCGCCGGACTTGGACAGCTCGGCGCGACCCGCCTCCAGAGCTTCGCGGAGCTTGGCGCGAATTTCCTTCTCCAGCTGGGGCGTCACTTCCTCGCGGGGAGCTCCCAGCCCGCCGTGAATGGCCAGAACAACCTGCGGCACGCGGGGCGGCGACGATTTGTCCTCTGCCTCGGCTGTCTGGGCCGTGGATGCAATCGCCAAACTCATTGCTGCCGGAGCCGCCATCATCGCCAACCATTCCAGTGCAGATTTCATTGCTCTTTGCCGCTGTTTGTAGGCATTACCCCGCGGTGGAAGCGATCGCAAACGCCAGTATTTTGACGATAGCCCCCAGGCGCCTGACCTGCAACCGAGCCGCCGATCACTCTCGCCCCGTAATGGAAAACCTCCAGCGCACGGTCTTGGGCCAAGGGGCTGTTGGGACAAGCGGCTCAATGCGGACCGCCCCGGCCAATCCCTGCAACGAGCCTGACAACGGCTTGCGAGGCTCTGAGCGCGCAACCCCGACGGGATGTGTTGACGGCGCGGAGTTCAAAAAGAGCATGGTCGTTGCTGCGCCCTCGATGGGTTCAACGAGCATGCGAGCGCCTGTGGCAAAGCGAATGCATGCAGAGTTAGCCAATGTTTGATCGGCGGGTAGCATGCTCGCGTCATTGAATAACCGATATTCACTGCCGAGCAGGAGGGGCGATTCGCGCAGTCGGCAAGCGACGTCGAACGTCACTCGCGGAGAGTCTGGCTTCGCTTCAACGCTGAGCGACCAATGGCTGCCGCCGGCCCTGCCCACCAGCAATGCCAGCCGGCTGCCGTCGGCACGGGTTTCGAAATGGAGTTGTTGTAAGGCAGGGGAGGGGGGCCAGTCGGTCTCGCCCGTACCTTCCAACGACTCGGCGATCGTCACCAGTGCGCTGCCACGCACCGCTTCGATGACGTGTGCATAGCGGTCAGCCACACGCCGAAACGCCACCCGTAAGCCAAGCGCGGTTAATGCCTCCTCATCGCTCACGACGAGGAAACCTCTTTGCCGACTCGCCAACGCAGAAACGCGTCGAGAAAGCCCTGCAGGTTGCCGTCGAGCACGCTTTGAAAATTCCCGACCATAAAGCCTGTTCGGGCATCCTTTACCCGCTGGTCGGGGTGCAAGAAATAGTTGCGAATTTGCGAGCCGAAGCCGGTTTTGGCCTGCGATTGATATTTGGCGGCCTGTTCCGCTTCTCGTTTTTCTTCTTCGAGCCGAGCCAGCCGAGCACGAAGCATCTTGTAGGCGGTAGCGCGATTCTTATGTTGGCTGCGCTCATTCTGGCATTGTACGACGATGCCCGTGGGCAGGTGGGTCATGCGGATGGCGCTCGAGGTTTTGTTGACGTGCTGTCCGCCCGCCCCGCTGGCTCGGAAGACATCTTCCCGAATATCCTCGTCGCGGAGTTCAATCTCGGCGCTCTCGCCGACTTCGGGCGAGACGTCAACAGCCGCAAAGCTGGTCTGGCGCTTGCCTTCGGCATTGAATGGACTGATCCTCACCAGGCGATGCATGCCGGTTTCGCCCTTCAAGTACCCATAGGCCATCGGCCCGCGCACGGCGATCGTTGCGGTCGAGATGCCCGCCTCGTCGTTATCCTGTCGGTCGAGAACCTCGGTGTCGTAGCCGTTCTTCTGCGCCCAGAGCAGGTACATGCGCAGCAGCATTTCGGCCCAATCGTTGGCATCGACGCCGCCGTCGCGCGCATTAATCGACAAGATCGCATTATTGGCGTCATGAGGGCCGTCGAGCAGGGCCTTCAACTCCAACTCGTCCAGGCGGGTTTCCAGGCGGTCGAGTTCTTGCGGCGCCTCAGCGGCTAGCTCAGGATCTTCATCTCCCATTTCGAGCATCACCTGTACGTCGTCAGACGCGCTGGCGAGTTCGCTCAGGGGTTTGATCAGGGCGGTGAGCGCTTTGAGTTCGGCGACGGTTTCCTGAGCCTGCTCCTGCTTATCCCAAAAACCAGGTTGCCCCATGCGGGCTTCAATTTCCGCTGCGCGTCGGCGTTTAGTATCGAAGTCAAAGAGAGTCTCGTAGTTGCGTTATCCGCTCCTGAATGGCTGCCGCCCGATCCGTCAATTCTCGATCCATCGCAAGCTCCCTCGACTGCATCACTTTGGCTGGACTCGGCGACAAAACAGCGTGCCGCTCGCCGGATTATACCGCCGGAGGCAGTCGCTCGGGAGGGAGAAACGGCCAAACGGATACTCCGAATCCCCGTCCTTTCCTATTTCGCCGAGATCTTGGCAGATTCTATGGTCTGGGATGATTGACGCGACGGACGGCCCTCAAGCCCGTCCTCGTTACAGCCGATAGGTTCGATATGACCCGCATTACCGGCACGTTTTAGCAGGGAGGGAGACGCATGTTGTCTTCGCTGCGCCTGACCATTTTCGCCAGCTTTCGAGGCGGCGGTAGACCGCATCATGCCGCGCTGGCCGTGGTCCTTGGCCTCGTCGCCGGATTTGTGACTGGTTGCAACTTGTCATTGGCGGTTCTGTTGCTGATCGCGATTCTGTTTAATTTGCGAACCAGAGTCCTGTTGGCGTCGTGGGCCGTTGGCCTCGCCCTGTCGTGGCTCGCGACAGGAGTGACCTATCGAATCGGCCAATGGCTGCTGGACGATACGCCACTGGGGCCCGCGCTGGGCGCCCTGGGCGACAACGTCTGGATTGCGCTGTTTGCCTGGGACCGATATACGCTCGTCGGCGGAGCGGTTCTTGGGCTTATCTTGGCTCTTCCCGCTGCTAAGCTGGCGGCCAAGTTTTTGCCTGTGCCAGCGCGAGCCGATGATAAAACGGCGGATCGCTGGCTCAGGCCCCATTGGTTCTTAGCGCTCGGCGGCGCCCTTGCAGCGGCGATTGCGGCGCCATGGTGGCTGGGGCCCGAACTTGTCGAACGAGAATTGCTGCGACAATTGGCAACCGCCAACGGCGCCGCTGTTGAAGCCCGAGACATCCGATTCTCGCTATGGAACGGCGAACTGGAAATCGACGACCTGCATTTTGCCGATCCGTTGCGATTGGATCGAGACTGGCTGCGGATCGGCATGGCGAGAACGGCAGTCAATCCCGGCGCTCTGTTGCGCGGAAGAGTTGTTGCCGAGAAGCTAGCGCTGGCGAATCTGCGCGTCGACGTGGCTCGCCGTCAGGCCGCCGATCCTCGGGCAAGTGCGAGCGGCGGCTCCAAGCTTGTTTATGTGCGCCCCTCGCAGGCGGGCTTTACCACATCAGCGCAAGAATTGGAACTCGACGGGTGTGTGAGAAGCTGGCCCGAATTTCGTGAACGATTATCGTGGCTCGGGCGCTTAATATCCGGTCTGGAGAATCTGCCCGCGTGTGAATCATCCCACGAACTTTCGAGCGAGTGGCCCTGCGGCGTGAGAAGCGCTCTCGGACGTTCGCAACCGCGCGTGAACATCCGCTTGGTGCGAGCCGAAGATCTGGCACATGCCTGGGGATTGGGCCAAAAGGCGGTGCTGCAGATCGCGAATGTAACCAGCGATCCCGCCAGCGCTGATGCAGCCACACGCCTGGAGATTGTCGCGCCGGAACTTGCCACGGAGATTTCGGCCGAATTGCATCTGCGGGAGCCCGAGCGCCGGCACACTTTGCACGTTACGGGGTATGAGTGCCAATTGGCTGAACTGGTTGAGCCGGCAGGCGCCGATCAGGCGGTGACGATTTCAAGCGGAAAGTTGGATCTGCATGGCGACGGTTGGATGACCCGCGATCGGCTCGAACTGCTCTTGCAAATCGATTCGAAGCCGCTCGATGTGCGAGTCGCGAGTCACGAGCGGTTAGCCGGCGTCGAAGGCGCGATTTGGGACCAAGGATTGAGGAGCCTGGGCGGATTTCGGCTCGAAGCAAAATTAGCCGGGCCTTGGAGCGCGCCCGTCCTATCGGTGAATACGCGGAGTTTGGTGGAACAATTCAAGCATCAATTGCGAGCCGCCGGAGAGCATCGGTTGGTGCATGCCATCGAAGAACAGTTGGCCCAAGTTGAGCCGCAAGAGCCGCAGCCGAAAGAGCAAGCTACTCGGAGCAATGTGGAAGCTGCCAGCGACAGCGATTTTTGCACGGTGACCGACGACGCGCCCCCTGCCAACGTGGCAAATCCGTTCGAGGGCTGGCGCCGAGCCCGGCCTGGCCCGGCAGCAACGGCGACCACTACATCGTCCTCCTCGACAAAGCCGGCAGTAGCGGCGCCACAGAAATATCCACGCACCGCGGCGCCGGAAACCGATCCGGCCGATGCCTTTATTGCCACCTTAGATAAATCAGGGCCAGCCTCATCGCCAGCGGCGGCGGATAAAGATCAGCCGCAGGTGTCGGAAGGTCCTTGGGTTGAGAGGACCCAGTACACTGATTCCCAAGTTCCGCCAGTGGCTCGCGAGCAGCGAAGTTCGATATCCAACTCCGACCGGTCGTTGCCCGGGCCGATCAACCTGGTCGTCGGTCATCAAGATCGTCCCACGGCCGCCGAAGATGCACAGGCGGACTGGCCCGAGGAAGCGGAGACTTCCGAGGAGCAAGATTATCGCATCGCCCCACAGCAACGCACCAGCTTGCTTGCTCGCTGGGCGGATGGCATGCGCGATCGATTCCGCCGCACGAGACCGGCTCGACGATCGGAGAGCGATTTGACTTTGCCGCCGGAAATCGATTCGCCGCCGGACCTGGGCGAAGAGCAACCGATCGATCAAGTCTCGGATCCGGCGCCGCAGGCGCGGCGGCCTTGGTTTCCCTCGCTCTGGCGTTAAACCGCGGATCGCGGCTCGCGAAATCGTGGTCCACGCCTTGACCAGCGTCAACGCACGTCGGGCGGACGAGGTTCGTCGGATGGCGCGAGCCCAAACAAGAAGTGCATCAGATCGCGGGTTCCCAGCGTAGAAGGGCTGGTGAACAGTTCGCCCGCGTCGTATCCGGCGGCCTGCCCTTGCTGCAATGCGAAGGCTCGCACGCGCTGGATAACGTGTGCTTTGGCCGGCGGAAATTGCGTCTGGTAACACTGGATGCTGGCGATTTTCGCGTCCAAGGTATCGGCGATATCAACGACGAGATGTCCTGCTCCATCCGGCAGACCCAGCGAGCGGAAGGCGAGCGAATAATACAAGTGGGCGGGGATGGTGTGGACCGGCAGTCGCTCGAAGAACTCGTCCCATTTCGACAACCGCGAATAGAAGATGGCGGCGTCGGTAATCTGCATTGCTTGCCAGTGGTCGGGGGATGCCATGGGGGTCTTTTCGCCGAAGCCTAGCACTAGCTTGGGGCGGTAGCGGCGAAATTCCTTGGCCAACGCCACGCGCACTTCAAAGCCGTCGAACAGTCTGCGGTTTGAGAAGCCGAGCTGAATGCGGGTGTGTACCCCTAGCGTTTCAGCCGCTTGCTTCGCCTCGGCCAGACGCACTTCTGGTCCGGGCGACAAAGGCGTTGGCTCTCCGTCAGTCAGGTCGACGATGCCCACTCGATAACCCTGCCGCACCAACTTGGCCAAGGTACCGCCACAGGCAATCTCCACGTCGTCCGGATGGGCCCCTACGGCGATCACGTCCAAGTGTTGCGATTCAGAGGGCATTGAACTCTAGCTTGGCTGAAGGGAACGGGGCGTGCGCGATAAGGCGAGACTCGAAAGCGAGACCCACTAGATGCCGATTTGCCCCGTTCGGTGCGAAGAAATTCCACATGCTCTTGCGCAAAACTAATTAGTACACCAATCGCTGTAGGGAACGCCCTCAGTGGCGTTCCGCGAATCGCCAAAAACGTCGATTAGCAATTCACGGAACGCCACTGAGCGTGTTCCCTAACAGAATTCATGCGATTCTCCTTGATTCGCGCTCGAACAGTATCGCCACGTCTCCTTCAAGCCGGCTTGACAATCGAGAGCAGAAAGGTCGGGTTCAAGGCGTCGAATCGCACGCGTTCGAGTTGGTAAGTCCCTCGCGCAAGGTTGATCATCCAGACCTTGACGTCGCCGCGGCGATGGAGCGTGGCGTGCAGCTCCGCGAGGTTCTCGATGCTTCCCACGTTCGCCACCAGGCGGCCGCCGGGACGCAAGCGGTCGAAGGCCTGGTCTGCCAGTTGACTGATCTCTCGCCCGCTGCCGCCGACGAAGATGCTGTCGGGATCGGGCAAGTTCCGCCAGGCTTCTGGAGCACGGCCCAAAATGGGCATGAGATTGACGACGCCGAACTTTTCAGCGTTCTGCTGAATCAGGCTGAAATCGTCCGCATCCATTTCAATCGCAAAGGTCTTGCCGGCCGAGGCAAGCTGTGCGGCTTCGATCGCGACCGAGCCGCTGCCAGCGCCGATGTCCCAGACAGTGCTGGTTGGCCCCAGATCCATTTCGGCCAAGGCCATCGATCGTACCTCGGCGGGCGTGAGCAAGCCTTTTTTGGGCTTCGTCTGTAGAAACGCTTCGTCGGGATTGCCGAAGATGCGCCGGCCAATTTTTTCGCTCGGGCGATCCGGAGCTCCCGGCCGGCGCACGAGAATCATGACATTGAGCGGAGAGAATTCCTGCTCCGCCAGTTCCTTGAGCTCGCCTTGAGTCACGCGTTCGTCGGGCGAGCCAAGATTCTCACAAATATAAGCGTGAAAGTAGTCGATTTTTCGATCGAGCAGGGCTTTTGCCACCGCAGCCGGCGGCGAACTTTCGCTGGTAAACAGCCCTACCTTTTCGGCCGTACGGATCTTTTCGATGACATGTTCCAGCGGATGGCTGCCAAGATTGGTGAGGTAGGCTTCTTCCCAGCTCTCTTTAACCCGGGCAAAAGCTAACTGCATGCTGCTGACGTGCGGCACGACTTCAAAGCGGTCTTTACCGAGCTTGTCGCACAGATAGCGGGCCATGCCATAAAACAACGGATCGCCAGAGACCAGCACGACCGTGCGTTTATTCTTGGCAGCCGTCAATTGGGCGACTGTTTGGTCCAGATTGGCGCCCACGATCAGCCGCTCGGCCGACGAGCGAGGCACGCGCGCCAGCGAATACTCGGCGCCAACGAGTAATTCCGCCTGTTCGATTAATTGGCGGGCGTTAGCGGTTAGCCCGTCCAGACCATCGTCGCCAATGCCGATGACATGAATTTTTTCCGCAGTGGCCAAAACGGGGTTCGCTTTCCGTTCGAGGTGCCTAGTCGCCAATCGCCGCAAGAGCGCCGATTTTACGCCTGCTGCGGCAATTCGTGCAACCGGCGCGGCCAGTGGCGCCGTTGAGGTGACGTGAATACCAAGGTCGACGTGCGTGGCATCGATGGCAGCTTCGTGCCGCCGCGCCCGGGAGGCCTGCCGGCCATCGGCTGGCTTGAATGCCGCCGACCCCTGCGGTACAAACGCTCAGATTGCCCGCTTCAAAAACCTTCTTTCCATCGCACGCGATTGCACCTATGGCTCGTATCCTGGTTACTCCCTCGGTCATCAAGCACCAACCCGGCCCTTATCGCGATGTGCTGGAACAAGCGGGCTTTGAGGTCGCATATCCGACGGCGAAACTCTCCGAATCGGTGGCCGACCCGGAATTATTATTGAGCCAACTGGAAGGCGCCACGGGCGTGTTGGCCGGCAGCGAGATTTACAATCGCGAGGTGCTCTCGCGAACTAAGGTTCGCGTCATCGCGCGGATGGGCGTCGGTTATGATGCGATCGACATACCTGCAGCCAGCGACTACGGGATTCTGGTGACCACCGTTCCCGGCACCAACCAGCATTCCGTCGCCGAGCAAACCATTGCTTTGTTGCTCGGCGTCTTTCGCGGCTTCCCCGGACGAGACCAGGAAGTTCGTTCGGGCGTCTGGAAGCGGCGGGCATTGCCGCGCCTGGCGGGGCGAACGATTGGGCTCGTAGGTCTAGGCCGCATTGGGCAGGCGGTCGTGCCGCGGGCCATCGGCTTGGGTTTGAAGGTCATCGCTTACGATCCGTTTCCTAATGAATCATTTGCCGGCCTGCATGGCGTGAAGCTCTGCGGTCTCGACGAGCTGCTGGCCGAGGCGGACATTGTCAGCCTGCATTCTCCTTGCACTCCGGAAACGACCAACCTGATCAAT
>JAICIG010000101.1 GCA_025924495.1 Pirellulales bacterium
CGGGCGGGGCGGTGTTGATCATGGTCTTCCTCTCCAGTCTGATCTGCATCCGCCGGGTGCTAGTGCTCGAGCCGGCCGCGGTATTCCAGCTATGATTCGCTCCGCTGAACATCCAGGCATCCAGTGCCGCGAATTAGTCAAAGACTATGGCAGCGGGAACTCTCGCATCCGTGCGCTGCGCGGCGTGACGGTCGATATCCAACCGGGCGAATTGACCCTGCTGGTCGGCCCGAGCGGTTGCGGGAAGACGACGCTGATTTCCATCCTTGCCGCCACGCTCGACGTCACCGCAGGCGACGTCGATGTCCTTGGCGTCCGGCTCAACGAGCTCTCGAAGGACGAAAAGTCAGAATTCCGAGGCCAGAACGTCGGTTTTGTCTTCCAGCAGTTCAACCTGCTTCCCGCACTCACTGCCGCCGAGAACGTGTCGGTGCCGCTGGTAGTTCGCGGTTATTCGAAATCGGCGGCCGTCCGCCAGGCGGCTCAAATGTTAAACGCCGTCGGGTTGGGCGACCGTCTCGATGCGCGACCCGCGAACCTTTCAGGCGGACAGCAACAGCGCGTGGCCATCGCCCGCGCCTTAGTTCACGAACCGCATTTGCTCGTTTGCGACGAACCGACCTCCGCCGTCGACGCAAAGACCGGACAGTTGGTGATGAAGCTGATCCGCGAGCTGGCCCTCAGCCCCAACCGCGTGGCCGTGGTTGTCACGCACGACGCACGCGTGTTCGGTTTCGCGGATCGCATGATCACGCTCGAGGACGGTCGCGTGGCCGACGACGAACGGGTGCAGGCTAGCTGGAACCCTAACTCATGACTCTCGCAAACACCGAATTTCAGCGCGGAGAACGGCCGACAACGACTGCTTTGAAGATCTTGCGCAGGTCAATCGTGCCATTGCTGTGTGCGGCGATGTTGATTTTTGCGATCTCTCATTCGTTGCAGTCGCAGCGTGCTGAACCAATGGCGCCTCCGCCGGTGACGCCCCCGGTTAGCCCGTTCGGCAATACCGTCGCAGGAACTGGCTTTGTCGAACCATCGACCGAATCGAGCACGCAAGCGACGATCTCCGTGGGCTCGCAACTCTCGGGCGTGGTGACGCAGGTGGCGGTCCATATCGGTCAGATCGTCGAACAGGGCGATTTGTTGTTTGAACTCGACAATCGGCAAGCGATGGCGGAGTTGAGAGTTCATCAGTCTGCATTGTCTGCGGCCCAGGCGCAACTGAGCAAACTGGAACAACAACCTCGACCCGAAGAGTTGCCAGCGCTCGATGCGAAGGTGAAGTTCGATGAAGCGAACCTGCGCGAATTGACCGACGTTCGCGATCGCGATCGTAAGCTCGCTCAGTCGCGGCAGATTACTTCTCAGGAACTCGTGGCGGCCGAACTTGCCGTCGAATCAGCCCAGGCCCAACTCGAGGTCAGCCGTGCGAATCTAGCGCTATTGAAAGCCGGCGCTTGGAAGGCCGACAAGATGATCGCCAACGCCGGCGTTGAGGAGGCACAAGCGCAACTCGACCAGGCGCACACCATGCTCGATTTGCTTCAGATCCGAGCGCCTGTGGCGGGCTCGATCTTGCAAATCAATGTACGGCCGGGCGAATTTGTCTCGGCCAGTCACATTCAGTCGCTGATCCTGATGGGCAACCTGACGCCATTGCACGTGCGCGTGAGCGTCGATCAGGAAGACATTCCGCGGCTGAAGCTCCGCGCTCCCGCTCGCGCCAAGCTGCGTGGAGATCTCGAGCAGCGGGAAATACCGCTGGAGTTCGTGCGGATTGAGCCCTATGTCATCCCGAAGGCCTCGCTCACCGGCATCAACATCGAGAAGGTCGACACCCGCGTGATGCAACTCATCTATTCCGTCGCTCCTGGCGATCCGCTCGTTAAAGAGAAAAAGGTGTTGGTGGGGCAGTTGCTTGATGTATTTATCGATGTGAAGTGAAGGCGTGCTGCTACTGCTTGACCAGGTACTTCTTGATCGCGTCCTCATCCACTTCAATTCCCAACCCTGGCCCGGTGGGAATCTCAATCTTTCCTTGTTTGAGTTCAAACGGCCTGGCGACGATCTGGTCGCGGAACGGATTTTCGTGTGTGTCAAACTCCAGCATCGGCTCGTCGCTGGAGAAACCCCAAGTGTACGGCGGCAACAGCGAAAGCACTTGCAACGTGGCGGCGATGGCGATGGCGCCGGCATAGCAGTGCGGGATGCACTGGATGCTCCATAACCGGGCCATCTCGGCGATAAACAGCACCTCGGCCACGCCGCCGCACAAGATCACATCCGGTTGGATGATGTCGAACGAGCGCTTGACGATGTGATCGCGGGCCTGGGCTCGCGAGTCGAGCCCTTCGCCGCCGGCTAGCGCGATATCGAGCGAGGCGGCCAGCACGTCGTAGCCTGCGTAGTTCTGGCCCTGCGGCAGCGGTTCTTCGAAGCAGTAGAAGTCGAGTTTTTCCAACTCCTTGCCGAATTTCACCGCGGCCGGCAGCGTGAAGGCGCCGTTGCCATCGGTGAGCAGACGGATTTCTGGTCCGACGGTTTCGCGCACTTTTGCCAGAATGGCCAAATCCCGTTTTGGTTCGAGCCGGCCCGTGCGGATTTTCATGGCGCGGAAGCCGCGTTCGACTAGCCCCGCCGCTTCCGCGGGAAATTGATCTTCGGGCCGCTGGCCTTCGATGTAATTCATGGCCGCGGCGTAGACGGGCGTTTCGTCCCGGACGCGTCCTCCATACATATCGGCCACCGACTGCTTGAGCGCCTTGCCGCGCAGGTCGTGCAGGGCGATGTCGACGGCGGCGACGGCGCGACCGTCGCCAAAATTGGCCCCCCATAGCAAACGCCACAGCTTGCGATGCTCCAGCGGATTTTGACCCAGTAAGATTGGCTTCAATCGATCTTCGATCAGGCCGCGCGTGCCGGGCAGATCGGCCGTTTCACCCCAGCCGACCAGTCCGCTGTCGGTGCTGATTTTGACAAGCAGCGCGCCGCGGTAGGGCGAGGTCGCCGTCGAGGGGCCGAAAGAACGATCCAGCTTGTGCCGCAATAAGAATGTTTCGACGGCAGTGATCTTGAGCGAACCGGGCTTCTCGCTTGAATTGGGTTCTGCGCGCGCCGCGCCGTCCCACGGAGTCGTGCCGGCCAGGGCGCCGCAAGCGCCCGCCAGCGATGATTGCAACCAGGTGCGCCGCGAAGTTGCCGAGCCGAACATACAGGACCTCGTCAGAACGTAGTGATTGCGAGCCATCCGCCACGACCTAGGATGGCAGCCGCCGGGCGGTCGCTCAAGACGGCGCCGCTTCGCTTGGCGAGTATTTTGTGAGCATGCTCATTTTATCTCTTGACGCCGGCTTCCGCCCGGCGCTAGAATGTGAGCGTGGTCATAATAATCGCCGCGAGGAGACCCGATGCGAGTCAATGCGGAAACCAAGGCCGCGACCCGGCAGCGAATTCTTGAGGCGGCCGAGCGATTGTTCGCCGAGCAAGGCTTCGAGGCGACGACCACCCGCGATATCGCCTCCGCCGCGGGAATTGCCAGCGGTACGCTGTTCAATTACTTCCCGACCAAGGAAGCCATCGTCGGCTGTCTGGCAGCTACCGCGTTCGAGGCCGCCAGCGCCGACTTTATGAACCGCTCGCGGGAAGCAGCGTCGTTCGAAGAAGACTTGTTCGCTTATGTCGCGGCCGGGCTGCGAAAGCTCAAGCCGCTGCGCAAGCACCTGCCGCCGCTGCTGCAGACGTCGCTCAGCCCGCTTGCCGACTCGGCCTCCGACGAGGTCGCGTCGCTGCGCATCTTACACCTGGAAACGGTGTCGCGGCTGGCCGAGCGGCACGGCCGCGGCGAACTTTCCGCCGTCGCTCTGCAGCTCTACTGGACGCTTTACGTGGGCGTGCTTGCCCATTGGGCCAACGACCGTTCGCCCAAGCAGGAAGACACGCTCGCTCTGATCGACCATTCGCTGGGCATGTTCGTCGGCTGGCTCGATGGCCAGCCGACCGAGTCGTACTCCAAAAGCAAACGATAGCCAAAAGGGAAATCCGCCATGCCAACCGTCGCCCAACTGATGGAAGCTCTTCCGGAAGTGGAAGAGGCCGCGGTCGTCCCGGCCCCAACGCTTTCCGAGACGTTGTCGGGAGTACTGGCTGAAATGTCGCTGCGTCCGGCGCGGCCGGCCGGTTGCGGCGAATGGGCCTGCTGGCCACGCTGCAGGCGAAAATCGGCGCTGCGTACCTGTTCTATTGGGTTCGCGGCTGGTTCGCCGGCGCCGCCGAAAAAGAGCGGCTAATGGCCGAGGCCCACTGGAAAAACGCTGCACGCGTGCTGGATTCGATGAGCTATCTGCGCGGCGCGGTGATGAAAGTCGGGCAGACGCTCGCCAGTTTTCCCGATATTGCACCGCAACCGTTCGTCGAGACGTTGGAGCGATTGCACTTCGACGCGCCGCCGATGCACTGGTCGCTGCTCAAGGAAATGGTCTTCAACGAGTTGGGCGACGAGCCGGAGCGAGTCTTCGCGTCATTCGAAACCCGGGCCTTCGCCGCCGCATCGCTAGGGCAGGTGCACCGCGCGACGCTGAAAAATGGCGTTGATGTTGCCGTGAAGATCCAATATCCCGGCATCGCCGGCACGATCCGCGACGATCTTCGTAACCTGCAACTGTTCCTGCTGCCCGCGCGCTTGGGAAAGGACTGGAACTACGTCCGCGAGCAATTTGACGAGCTGCGCACGCGACTCGAGCAAGAGTCGGATTATGAGACGGAGGCCGCCGTCCAAACGAAGGTGCGGTCGTTGTTCCGTGAAGATGAAGGCATTGTCGTGCCGCGGGTCTATCCGGAATTGTCGACGGCCCGCGTACTGACGATGGATCGGATTGACGGCGTGCATCTCGATCAGTTTCTGGCCCGCAACCCGACGCAAGAACAGCGCAACGCCGTCGCCGAAAAGATTTTTCGGGCCTGGTATCGCATGATGTATGCTGGGCATTTGTTGTACGTTGACATCCATCCCGGCAACTTTCTGTTTCTCGATGACGGGCGCGTGGCGCTGCTCGACTTCGGCATGATGTTGCCGCTGGAAGGCGAGCTGTGGGAGGATTTTCGCTTCATCGATCGAGCGATCACCACCGGGCGCCATGACGACCGCATCGCCGCCGTCAAAATGTGGAGCGACATCAGCGACTCGCCTGCCGACGCCGATCGCTTGCGATTGACCGAAGAGTATTCCGATTGGTGCTGGCGTCCGCGTTATTACGGCGGCGAATTTGATTTCGGCGACGAGGCGGAGTTTCGCCGCGGCATCGATTTGTTCACGCAGATGCTCTCTCGGCGTTATGCACGCGCCAAACCTTCGACGCCGATTATCGCTCGCCAGCAATTTGCCATGCGTGCGCTCCTTTACCGCTTAAAGGCCCGGTTCGACGTGGGCCCGATGGCCGACGAAGAAGTCCCAGCCGCCGGTTGGGACCGCATCGATTACGCGTGAGAGCTAGTGGCCAGCGGATTGAGTGACCGCACCGGAGTCTCTTCCCTTGCCGTAACGAAAGGACGCTTCTTTCGCGGGAGCGAAAGGCGACAATGCGAAGCAATTACTCCTTCGCCGGCACGCCCAAACTCTTGCCGCCGTCAATCGCGATGCTGGTTCCGGTGACCATGGCGGCGAAATCGCTGACCAGGTACAGCACGGCCTGAGCGACTTCTTCGGGCGAGATCATGCGGCCGAAGGCCCGGGCCAAGGGGCTGGCATCAATGAACTGCTGAGCCATGCTCTGCGGATCGGCTGCTTTCGCCAGGTCGGCGTTCATCATGCCGGTGTCGCCGACCGGCCCCGGGCAGACGGCGTTTACGCGGATTCGGTCGACAGCATGACTTAGCGCCAGGCTTTTGGTGAAGGCGATCAGCGCGCCTTTGCTGGTCGAATAGACCGGATCGTGGGCCCGAGGCAGCAAGCCGGCGTTGCTCGAAACATTCACGATCGAGCCGCCGCTGCGCTGTTTCATGAGGGGAATGACCAGCCGTGCGAATAGAAACGCCGCCTTGAAATTGGTATCGAGGCAGGCATCCCACTCGGCTTCGGAAACATCGGGAATCTGCTTCACCATCCCGATGCCCGCATTGTTCACCAGGATATCGACGCCGCCCGCTGCAGCCGCCAGTTCGACTAATCGACGGACATCGCTCTCCTTGCGCACATCGGCAGCCGTTTGCTCGATGCCGAGCTCGGCGAAGCGTCTGCTATTCTCATCGAGCAAGCGGAAATCGCCGACGAACACTTTGGCCCCATGCTCGGCCAACAGCACGGCCGTCGCTCGCCCGATGCCGCTGGCGCCGCCGGTGACAAGGGCGATGCGTCCGTTGAGGTTGATCGGGTGGCGGGCGGCTGCTTCGGTCATCTGTAAATCTCCTGGCTGCGTGTCTCTCCGATTGCCGCGGATAGTTTACCGGCAATTGTGCTGCTGACGATGAACCGGCGCATGTTTTCCCGCCTCGCCGCTGAGTTTTCTCAGCTTCAAACCGAATTCCGCTGACCGCATCGGCCCGCACGCCGACGACCTCCTTGCCAGTTGGCCGATCATCCAGGCCGCAGGAGCCAGGAAAAGGCATTCGCTGACGCGGGAGAATATGCCGAAAAGCGATTTGCGGCAGTTTTCCTATCCCAACTGCCCCAACCAGAAATTCGCCTCGCCGGCTGTGGGGGAACGCTCGTAGAGATCGTGGAAGACGCTGTCGACCCAACCAAGACGAGCTCCTTGGCCTTTGGCCGCGGAGTTGTAGTACTCGGGCGAGGCGATGAACCCGGCCACAATGTCTTCGTTGTGGGCGCCTTGCTGGAAGCGGAGATTCCAGTACTGAATGTCTAGCGCGCTTGCCGTGCGGCCGAGATACGTGAAGTAGTCGCTGTTCACGACCATCGCTTCGCGCTCGGCGCTGGCGGCGATTTGCAGGGCAATGGCGCCGCGGCCGACGCCGGCCTGCAGTTGCCCAAGCCAGTAGCTCTGGCCGAAAAGATCGGGCGATCTTTGCAACAAGTCAGAATACATTCCGGCGACCCAGCCGGCGGCCGTGCCCCCGTGCCGTTGCAGGTACTCCGTCGAGCTGATCAAGTCCGCTTCGAGTTGCTCGTCGGTCGCCCCAGCTTGCATCTGGGCGGTCCACCAAGCCAGCCCCTGCAAGTCGGGTGCGCGTTCCAGGTAAGTCGCGTACGCGTGAGAGATAAACGTTGAGTAGTAGCTGGCGCTGTGCGTCAGCTCTGTGGCCACATTATTTAGGTTAGCAGGCAAGCCGGTGGGCAATCCGCCAGTCCCGCCGCCAGGCAACAATCCGCCGGAGTTGCCGTTCGAGGTCGAGCCCCCCGAGCCGCCCGATCCGCTTGTCGCCGGGATTCCTACCAAGGCGGGAATAATCAGGCCAGCGATTGGCGAGCCGCGACCGGTCACCAGATCGTAGCCGGCGGTCGCCGAGAGGCCGTCGCTGCCGGTCAAGACGTCGTGAAAGTCGCTGGCGGGCAGTTGGTACAACAGAGACTGCATGTTCGCCAACGAGCCTTGGCCTGTCGCCGCCCGGCCTTGATCCGCAATGGCCGCTAGAGCGGCCCACTGCGGCGCGCCAGCACTCGTGCCGCCGACCACCATCCAGCCGCCCGGCGTACCGCTCGATGTCGGCACGGAATCGTACACCTGAAAGCCCGTATTCGGATTGGCGTCGTAGGCGACGTCGGGCAGCGTCCGGGCGCCTGACGACTGTACGCTCCGCTGAAACGCTGGCTCCGATTCATAGACGCTTTCTCCACCGCCGCTGCCCGACCAGGCCGCCTCGCCAATGTAAATGCCGCTGGAAAGAGACAGCGACGTGCCGCCCACCGCCAGTACGTTGGGAGAAGCGGCAGGCCAGATGGCGCCTGTACCTTGGTCCCCCGCCGCGGCGACGAAGGTAATGCCTTGATGGCCTGCCGGAGTGGTGAAGACATTGTCGTTCGAGCTTTTGCCGGCGAACTCGTCGCCTCCCCAACTCATCGAGATGACGTTCACACTGGGCAAATTGCGGGCGACGTTGACGGCAGTCAGCAGGTCACTGAGGTTATCTGATCGCGCTTCGACCAGCACAATATTGGCGGCCGGAGCGATGGCGTGGGCCCACTCAACGTCGAGAGCGATTTCGACCGACCAGCCGGCGTCGGTCTTCGGCACGGCGCCCGACGCGTACACCTTGCTGAAGTTTGGCGGGGGGGCGATGCCGAATCGTTGATCGAAGACGCTTAAGTCGCTGGCGATTAAAGGATCATCATACGCGTCGACGATGGCGATCGTCTGGCCGCGACCATCGCCGGCCACGCCGGAGAATTGCACCTGATTGAAGCCGTACGCCTGCTTGATTTGGGCTGGCGTGAAGGCCGTCGAGGCCGCAGGCGTCGCCTCACGCAAAACGTGCGTCGACTGAACATGAATGGATTCGAGCGACGCTCCCGAAAGCAGCCGTCGCGGCTCAAGAAACTCGGCCAACCGCCGCGGTGATCGCGCACGCGGTCTCCGCGCCAAAGGGCTCGCCATGGCCATAAACCTCTCCTATTTAATCAATGCATCTAACTTAGTGCATTGCCGTTTGATGTGAGTCCCGATAACGGCCTTGCTACGCCAGAAATGCAAAATGATCAAGCATTTTGCTTGACCAGCCTGCTCGGCGCGTAAGACCCGGGGCGATGCTTCAGCTTAGCAATCGCGAGATTCATGCAGTATGCTCTCGCAGAGGGAGTCGCTCCCCTGCCGCAGTAGAAGGCTCGCACAGCTCGTTTGCTTCTGCTGTTCAAGTACTACAACCCCAGCCGGCCGATCGGCGGCCGCGCATGTCCTCGCACGGTGCAGCTCAATGCCGAGATAATCGGCGTGGTGTTTTACGACGTCGACGCTCAGCAGTCCGGAGGGCCCGCATTGTTCTTTTTACGAATTCCGCTAGCGAAGCTGGCGCCGTGAAAGCAGCTACCTGTCAGGAAGCGAGTCATGACCAAATGCCAAACTCCAATCGTTCCAACCTTCGGTCGGTCCTAATCATCGCGGCGGTAGTCCTCATCGGCTGGCTGGCGTGGCCTGTGGTCGGGCCTTGGCTGGATGACGCCCAGGATGTCGCGCACGTGATCCACTCTCTGTGGCTGCCACTGCTCTTGCTCGGAACGATGGCGTTTGCGTTTTTCGCGGCAATCGCGATCCTGCTTCAGGCGCTCGTTGGTCTGCTGCGGGGGAAAGCCTCGCGCCGCGCGAGCCCCAGCCAGTTGCCATGGTCGGTGACAGCGATGATGAAATTGTAAGAGTGGCTTGCCTCGAAGGCCGCCGGGTCCCACGTCGAGACGGCGCCGAGTCCGCGGCGGGGGAGTCCTCCGCGTCCAGCCGTCACTGTCGCCAAGCCGCCGAAGCCAAAAACCAGCGCGGAGATCAGCGCTGCGACGGCCGAACTTTATGAACGGCTGCGGAATCTGCCGAGCGGAAGAGCGGAGGCGGCGCGATTGAATGAATCGAAGGCGGCGGTATCGCCCGTTGACGGCGCTAGGACTCGGCGTTTTTGATCTCTTCCGGCCTTGGTGTTCCTTGTCCGTGAAACGGCGTCTCGTCTCTGAGGCGGGATATCTGCGCCGCGCGGCCTGCAAGTCGCCATTGATCCCTGCCTGGCATGTATTCCACGCGCCTTCGACGGCACGGTCAGGCAAAATCGCCGCCGGCCGCGCCGGCAAGAAACGAACAATTCTTTTTGCCGTTTCATTTGACCTTTTGGGATCTTGACCTAGGGTTTCGGCAAGGCGGTTTTTAGCCGTTTTTATGGCGGCTAATCATCGGCGCAACCTTCGTCCGGTTTTTGAGTCGGTCAACTCCCCATCTGCCTAGAGGTATCACGGTGAAGATTCACGCCATTCGTTCGTTTCTTGCACTGGCGGTCGTATGCGGCCTGACGACGTCGGGTTTCTCGCAAACTCCTGAGACGTATCAAGGTCAACCGCGCCCGCTGGGACTGGCGCCGATCGGCACGACATATAAGGCGGGCAGCGATTCGGCGTCGGCATCGTTCAGCAGCACGCAACTGCCAAGCTTCTTGAGCGTGATTAAGAGCAAGTTGCCGGAAGGAGTTCCCTTCAACGGCGCCAACGTAAATCAATTAGATCCCACGCGGCTGTATTTTACCAGCGATTATGCGCCGAGAGTTTATTTCCTTGGCGAAGGCGCCGGCTACAACAACGCGTTGTGCATAACAATTGCTCAGGCGGCATTGCCCACCGACAAGCCTGTGACGGGCAGTAACTACCTCGTCTTCCCGCTCGCTCAAAGCCCGGTGGGATGGGTAAACACGGGCAGTAGCCTGTCGTACAGCCAGCCGCTGATGCCCGGCGACTTCGTCAACTTGGGGACCGTCAAGGCGGGAAGTCAGCTGGCTTTCTTCCTGGCGGCGGAAATGTCGAGCACGACGAGCAGCGCGACGCCCAAGTACGTCTATTACAACGGCGATGCGACTAATCCAGACGACTATCAGCACATGATCGCGTTTTTTCCCGACAACAGCCAGTTCATCATCATCGGCTTCGAAGACATGAACAATATCACGGAGCCAAGCGATCACGATTGCAACGACGTCTTGTTTGCCGTGGACGTCGGCCCCCAAAACTCGCAAATCTTACGCAACGTCAACAGCCTGCCCAAGTGAGACTTTAAAGGATGAGTTCTGCAGCGACATCGGAGAACAACTCGCGGCGAGCAATCTTCGGCCGATGCCGCGACCGCCGTGGGGCGGCGACGGTTGAGTTGGCGGTGTGCATGCCAATCCTGCTAACGGTCGGGCTGGGAATGATCGAGGCGACCAACGTCGTCTTCATCCAAGCCCGGCTGCAAGAGGTGGCGTACGAGTCGGCGCGGCTCGCCACGCGGCCGACGACGGCCGCCGCCAAGGCCGCCAGCGCCGCTGACGTGACGGCCTATGCACAAACGCTGCTGGCTCAACTCGGCGTCAGCGGCGCCACGGTGACCGTGACGCCTAGCAGTTTGACTAATCTGCTTCCGCAGACGCTCGTCACGGTGTCGATTTCGGCTCCTTGGAACCAGAATTCAGCAACTTCGTTCGTCCTAAAAAATACGCCGACGCTCACGACGTCGGCGACGCTGGTCGTCGAATAAATATCAGTACACCCCATTGAGGCGCATGATGAGCAGAAACGGTCGCAGGAGTCGGGCTTCGCGGCGAGGCGCCATTACGGTGCTCGTCGCCGTCACGATCGGCGTCTTGTTGATCCTGACGGCGTTTGCCGTGAACGTCGCCTATATGCAACTGGTGCGCGAGCAGCTCCGGGTCGCCTGCGACTCGGCATCGAAGGCGGCGCTCGTGAACTTGGGCGCTACTCAGAACCAGGCGACCGCGACCGCATTGGCGCAGAGCGTTTCCAACTACAACCTCGTCGGGGGCTCGGCGCCGCAAATTCCTGCCTCGGGCATCGTATTCGGCAATGCCACGGCCGACAGCAACGGCGTCTACAGCTTCACTGCGGGGGCTAATCCGCTGAATGCCGCGCAGGTCAAGGCCAGCGTGACGCGGCCTCTGTTCATGGGAACGTTTCTGTCGGGCGGCAATTTCACCGCCTCGCAGGTCTCGCTGACCACCCGCATCAGCCACGATATTTGCCTGGTGCTCGACCGGTCGGCGTCGATGGCTTTCGATCTGAGTAGCAACGAGTATCAGTATCCGGCGGACGTCAGCGCGGGCAAGAACCCGCTGCAAATGTATTTTACGGCTCCCAGCCCCACGGCGAGCCGCTGGGCCGCCTTGACGAGCGCGGTCAATAGCTTCATTACGACCTTGCAAGCGCGCAACCTCGACGTCCACGTCTCGCTGGTAACCTTCGCAGAAGTATGGTCTTTCGGCGCTTATAGTTCGACGGATGCTTCGCTCGACGTTCCTTTGACGTCAACCTTCTCGCTCATTCCCACCAGCATGAACGCGTGGGGTCAGCAGCCTTTGATCGGCAATACGAACATCGAGTTGGGACTGGCTCAGGCGGTGACGGAGTTAACCGGACCGCGAGCACGCACGACTGCCGATCGAACGATCATTCTGTTCACCGACGGCGTGCCGACGACAGGCAATTCGGACATTGCGTCGTTGACGCTGGCTGACCGCCAGAACTCGAAGATCGTGACCCACGTGATCACGTTTGGCGGCGAAGCCGCCTCGGGCTCGTACCAGACGACGATGACCAATGCGGCCGCCAACGGCAATGGCATGTACTTCAATGCTCCGACGGCGGCTCAATTGACGCAAGCATTTCAGATCATTGCCGACAGTTTGCCCGCTGTGTTGATCAAATAAGGTTTGAGAGCATTTTGCCGTGAATCGAATGAATCGTGTGTTATCGAGCCGGCGCGGCGCTGCAGCGATTGAATTTGCGCTGTGCGCCCCGGTATTGTTCATGTTGATCTTTGCCATCGTCGAGTTCTCCCGCGCCACGCAACTTCAACAAACCGTGCGTCAGGCGGCGTTTGAGGGAGCTCGTGCAGGCGTTGCGCTCGACGCTTCGACGACCGATGTGAACACCGCGATCGCCGCCAATCTGGCGGCAGTCGGCGTCGCCGATCCGAGCGTCACGGTGACGCCTAGCCCGCTCACTTATACCAGCCCGACGGTCACCGTAAGCGTTGCTGCGAAGCCTGCCACGAACGGTTGGTTCTTGCGGTTTTTCAATAACTCGAGCGTGATTACCTCGACGATTACTCTGCGCCGAGAGGTGCAGGCCGTCTCCGTGTTGGCCAGCGTCGACCCCAATTCAGACTCAACGGGCGGCTCGACGACTTCGGGGAGCACGAGCACCGGGAGCACAAGTTCCGGTACGACGAGTTCCGGGACGACAAGTTCCGGCACGACGAGTTCAGGAACCACAAGTTCCGGCACGAGCTCAGGCAGCACGAGCTCTGGCAGCAGCAGTTCCGGCAGCTGGTGGGGTTCGTGGGGTTCCTGGGGCGGCGGCGGCTGGTGGTAAGACGATTCATCAGATATCGCCTGCCGAATACCTACTCGCGAGTACCAACTTGCCGCGTATGCCTGTGGCGGCTGGCGCCGACGAAAGCACGGCACAGAGCGCTGTTCATTCGCCCGGCAGCTTGAAATCAGCGATCCACAGCTGGCTGGAATGATCGGCCGTGCGGTTGCTGGTCCACATCAACTGCTTGCCGTCCGGCGAAAAGACGGGGAGTACGTCGGCGGTCGGATGGTCGGTGAAGCGAATCACCGGGCCGGCGGCGGCGAGGCGGCCTTCTTCCACCTTGTACTTCATGAGCCAGAGATCGTAGTTGGGCCGTTTCGTGGGATCGGAATGATCGGCGCCGGTCCAAATGATGTACGGTTTGTTCGGGTGCCAGTAGGGCGCCCAATTGACGCCAATGTTGTCGGTCAGCGCAACTTCGTGCTTGCCGTCGATGCCAATGCAGTAAATCTGCAGCATGTCTTTTTCCTTCCGGTCGCTACGGAAGATTACCCAGCGACCGTCGGGTGAAATGAACGGCCCGCCGTCGTAGCCTGGCGCGTTCGTGAGCTGCCGCACGTGCGAGCCGTCGGCATCCATCACGTACAAATCTGGATCGCCGTCGCGGGTGCTGCAGAAGGCAATCAATTTGCCATCGGACGAATAGGCGCCTTCGGCGTCGTAGCCCGGCGAGTCGGTAAGCTGTTTCAAGTTGCCGCCATCTCGGTCGGCCTGGAAAATGTCCATAGAGGGGTCGAACACCCAGTCGTAACGGCGTCGTCGTCCGCTGGCGGCATCGTCGGCTTGCTTCTTGCGTTCGTCGGCTTCGGTCTGGTCGAGATGCGGGTCGAGATGGCTGGAGGCGAAGATAATGTGCTTGCCATCGGGCGAAAAATAGCTGCATGTCGTGCGACCGCGGCCCGGACTGACGCGCTCGGGCCGGCCGCCTGACAATGGCTGCGTATAAATCTGATAGAACGGATAGTCGCGCGGGACGGCCTGGTAGATGATGGTCTTTTGGTCGGGCGAGAAGTACCCTTCGCCGGCTTTGACGAAGCCTTCGGTCACCTGCCGCACGTTCGAGAGGAACTTGCCCTCGATGGACGCTTCCGGCTCATCGGCCAAGGCGGAAACAGAACTTGCCAAGACAACGAGCAAGGCCCAACATGCGGCGATTGGTTGGATCAGGCGAAGCGACATGCGACAATTCTCCGGTGGGACGAACAAGGCAAGCGTCGGAATGCCTGATCGGCAAGGCCCGGCTGACCGGCCTGCGATCCAAGCTTCAATCCGACGAGTTTGATTATAGGCAGAGCGAGGCTTTGCTCCTAATTGCCCTTCCGGCCTTTGAATTCATTATATCTGAGTGAATTCCGTTTCGATTTCTCCGATTCTGTTTGAAACGAAAAGGCGGGCAGCGGCGGGGGCGGGAATTTCTTCCGGGCCGTTGCAGATCGGCCTGTTCCCGGTTTACGATTGGCCTCGGTTTCCGATTGCCAACTGGAGAACAACCGGGCATTTTTTCGGCACGCCCAGCCAAATGACAACTTGAACGACGAGCAATCGTCGGTCCTGCTTCCCACCAAACGACCAACCTGAGCCGCAAGGCTCTTGCACAAGAAGCAGTGCTGGACGACCGCTCCCCGTTGCGAAACGGGGAGCGTCGGCCATGCGCTATTCTTGTGCGCCTCTTGGTCGAGGTGGTGGGAGTGGCCGTGGTTCGGCGCTCCCTTTTTCATGCGCCTTCCCACGGCTCCTCGGTTCTTTCCACCCGGACAAAAAGGAGCAAAAGCATGGCGCACTGGTATTTGATCCGCAACGGTCAGCAGCACGGTCCCATCAGCGACCAGCAACTTCAGCAATACGCCGTGGCTGGTCAGATCCAGCCAACCGATCAGGTTCGACGCCATGACATGCCGAACCCGGTTCTGGCAGGTGCCATCGATGGCCTCTTTCCAAAAGTCGTAACGGCTTCATCGCAACCTGCGGCTGGCGAGCCAGATCGAGTCATGGCGGTTCTCTGGGCAGCCCTCATAGTCATTGGGTTGCTTATGCTTGGAAGGGCCGCCTACAACCGCATCATAACGGGCGGCGTCACTAAGGCGGTTGCCGAAAAGAACCTTCCAGACTTGCGGACTGTTCCCGATGACGCCTTCATACTCAGCGAACGACTCTTCGCTGAATACAGCGGGAATGAAGTCGGAGCGGATCAGAGATACAAGGGCAAGACGATAGCCATCGTCGGGGAAGTGGCCGATGTCGAGCGGTCCCCTGATGGGCGATTTGATCCGATACTAGACGGCACGGTCATCAACCTTCGTTGCCCCGGCAACCCACATGGGGTTCGGTGCGTGCTTTCTGATGCCTCAGCGGGTTCTGGCGATGTGGCGAAGATCAGCGCTGGCGACATGGTGAAGGTCCGGGGCTACTGCTATGGGAAACACCTAGCCACTTGGATTGTGCTCGGCGACTGCGAGTTCATAGTCTGGGAGCGTTGACAATCCCCTAGCTTCGAAGGCAAGCATGTTGCCGGTATGTTCATATTTCCGCCTGCCTGACGGCGAACGTAATGTGCGAGCAGGTCATGGCGATCATATGTTCGGCATGGTTCTGGCTGGCAGTGAACTGCGGCTTTGGCCCCTTGCCATGGGCATCGCCCATCTTATTCCGAGTCGTACCAATGCCCTTAAAGATTTCGGCATAGAATGGTTCGATGAGATTATGCGCATTGCACTTGTCGGCTAACGTGGCACACGTCTCTTTGTTCGAGTCGTATGTCCAATCTTTGATATGGCAGATGGTCTTGAGCACGCTTTCGAACGCTGCGCCACAGGACGTGATGGCATCGGCATAACTGCCTTCTCGAACCTTCTTGAACGCATCCATCAGTTCGGCATTCGCCGTGGCAAATCGAGGATCACCCAGCACGACAAGTGCTGGCTTGACTGCCTCTTCATGAGTTGTACGTTCCCCTTTCTTGATGAACTGAGGGAATTCACGTTTTCCCTGAGGCATAGGTTTTCCGTCCGGCCCGGTTCGTTTCCACACCTGCCTGAACGGCGTTAGTTCAAAACCCACGCTGTCGGCCTCCAGCATCCGATTCAAATCTTGAATAATGCCGTTATGGTCGCCGCCCATGTAGAACTGGGTGCTGCGGAGGCACAACTCAATGAAAGACAGTGCATCTTCGGTCGAACACACTAGAAAGTGATCGATCACGGGATGCCCAGACGTGGAACCCACTGCCGTGCGCAAAATACCGTGTCTCGTTAGAAGCTCACTCTGGACTTCGCCCAGCATCATCACGAAAATGGCTTGGCTGGAGAGGCTCGAATTGCGTTGCCTTAGGATGTGCAGCACCTTCATTCTCGTGGAGAATTCTAAGTCATAGGAATAACGTTCCTTCGACTGCGCATGCCTTTCGGTATAGGTGGGTAGATAGCTCATAGTCTCCTCGTGCCTCCCTCAGCACTGCCGAGGGAGGCGATTCTCAGACACCAACGACATCCAATTTTTCGCCAGTTCGCAGAGCCGCAACGAAATCGACGATTTCCCCGCACCGTTTCCCAGTTTTGCCATCAATTGCGGGCTTAGCCTCGGCAATAACCCGCTCTAGAGACCCGTAATGCCCGAGGAGCGGATCGAACGTCTCCTGACTAGTGGCTGGTTCAATCCAACCTTCCGCCAGCGGGGAGTACACGTACTTGTAGCAGTATTTGATGACTCTTCGATTGTAGGATCGAACTTGGGAATGTCCAAAGCAGGTTCTTTTGCCAAGTGCCCTTCGATGCCACAAAAGGCCCCGTTTGTATGAGACTGGTAGCCACACTTCGTCATCTTGCTTTCCGTGGGCGCTCGGAAAGGTGCGGACGACAGGATTGTCGCTGGTCAGGAAGAACCCCTGTAGGTTGCAGTCCACGATGGTCATCTCCATGCCGCCGAGGAGACGCAACAGATCTTCCTCCATCTTGAACGAATGAAAGCCAAGTTGCTTCCAGTTCTCTTCGCCGACATCAATGATCAATCCTCCGGTAAGGCATTCTCGTCGGCTCTCCTCTAGTTTTGCCTCCCAGTCCCCGCCATATTTCTCTTCAAAGCTAGTTCTAGCCTGTTCGGTGCTGTGCCAATTGAGGAAATCAACCTGATGCAACAAGAGCAGGTGCATCGCCGTGTTGTGAATTTGGACCGGCGAACCGCAGAACAAAAATGCCGCAGCGCTTGAAAGATGCAGCTTATCGATTCCACTCGGGACGAAATTATCTTCGAACACGCATTGAGAAAGCGAGCTAGGAGTTCTCTTGCCGCTGGAGAATAGCAAGATCTCGGAGATTTTTCGGGCCTCATCTAAACCGTCGTGTAGGCGGCCGTTCTCTCGTTGCCTGTAGAAGTTAGCGGCGCTCCCCAGCTTTTTGGTGCCACGAGGTCTGCATGCTCTGCCGCCCTTGCGATATGGAAAAAGGACGGCTTGTCCGGCTTTAGGATGGATGAATTTATCCAGATAAGCCTTCGTGATGTAGTGCTGATTAGTGTCTTCCATAGATCCGTCCATTGCAGGCTCTCCGTATCCTCATGACGAGCCAACGGCACGAGAGGTTCACCTCGGCATCTTAGCTCACTTTGTCCATGGTGTTAGACTCCTAGGCTCGCTCTTAACTCGGCGGCAGCGGCCTTTGCATCAATGTCGCCCTGAGCGGCGGCTTTCTCATACCACCTGAGTGCAGTGCGACGGTTTCGTTTAACGCCTTCACCCATTTCATATGCGCTTGCAATGTCATATTGGGCTTCTGCATTTCCACGTTTTGCCGCCTTTAGGTAGAACTCGGCCGCTTTTTCGAGGTCTTTTTCAGTCCCAATTCCATGATAGAAGCATCTCGCCACTTCAACCATGCCATCCACATCCTCATCGGTGGCCGCCTTGAGGTAGTATACCCAAGCGGATTTCTGTGAACGTCGAACGCCCTCGCCCGTTTCATAGCAGACTGCAAGGTCAAACTCGGCTGGTGCGAAGCGGGCGTCGGCCGCCAGTTTCAACAATCGCAATCCCTCCTTGCGGTCCTGCGTGACTCGTTTACCGGCGAGATAGCAAGTCGCTAGCGCATACACTGCCGGAATGTAACCAGCCTCTGCTGATTCCATCAAAAGTGATAGCGACGAAGGTCCATCTGTCTCGTTGGATGAACTCGCAAGCGCTACCGCTCGCTCATATTTGTGTTGTGCTTCCATGTTAGCCCCACGTCCTTTTCCTTTGATCGAACTATGTCGGATATGTTTCGACGCCACAGGCGGCCACTTGCCCTTTCGTCCCCTCGTTTTTTTTCGCTTTGGCCTCCGCTTGGGGTCGGCCTTCTCCTTCTTCTTCTCGTCCCTTGCTCTTCGGGCAGCACCTTTCTTGTGTTTCTCTTCTGTCGATTTCCGTTTGCCCTTTGAATGCTGAAAGAGCCGAGCAGCCTCATCTGCTGAGAAACGGAGCGACCGAGCGGCCGACTTGTAGTCCTCAAGCTCGGGTGCCGCAAATCGAACTCCAGCCTCCCGGAGTCTCCGCACCAGCTTTCCGGCTCTTTCGATGGATTGCCGTCGAACCTCTGTATCCACAGCACGATTTCTGGCTATTTCCATGTGCTTGCCAAGGTCGAGCCTGATCTTCTTAGCCAGTGCTGCTTTCACCAAAGATCTCCACGTAGACGACAAACCGTCCCATCCGGTCAAAGGCGCCATTATTATATAGTCTCGCCTGCACATTTCTACCGAAACCTACATCGTGCTAAGGCGGCGGCGAACCCGCTATATCCAAGAAAAGATGTCGTTTTCGTCAACGGCCGAGACATCGCTGTAAGCAATAAGTCTTGCAGGTTCGTATCCCGACGATTCAAGAGTGGCTGTTGATGGCGGTGTTGTGCTAGCCCTCCAGAACACCGGTTCAATCCCCAACTCGCACTGGCTCTGGATCACACAGCAGATGTTGTGGCAGACGATCTTGGCCAATGCCTCGTTCTTCATGGCCACGTCGTTCTGACTGCGCACGTTGTCGCCAAATTTCCGCTTCATCATTGAGAACGTGCTTTCCACATTCGACCGCTGGTGATAGCGAGCCATGAACTCCTCTTGGTGAAATTTGTAGTAGTGGAGCATCTTCTCGAACATGCCGCCGATGCCCCCTGTGCTGTTTGACTTGAAGGGAATCAGCGGCGTGGCTCCGGCCGCAAGCACGGCTTCGATGTTCTCCGTCGAGAGATAAGCCTTGTCGGCGCAAAAGTCCTTGATGTCGAAGTGCTTCTTCGTCTTCCGCAGAAGCTCGGGGAGGATCGGGCTGTCGCCCGTGTCCCGCTCATAGACGGCGGCTGCCGTCACGACGTTAGTCTTGGCGCCGCACGTGATATGCACCTTGACCCAATCACGGCCCGACCGCTCAGTACAATATTTCTCGTCGAACCAGCGAACAAAGCGGGAAACGCTGAACCCGGAACTATCCGTGGCGAAGGTGGACTCAACTGCCTTCAAGGGCAAGCTGCTCTGAACGATCAGCGTGTGCAGTGCGTCAGTCAGAGAAGGCATGTCCATGAAGCAGTTCACCTTGTTCGGGTGAATGCGGCGGCTCAGATAGCCCTTTTCATAGGTGTCGAGCAGGTCGCAACCAAATCGCCGAGAAGCGAGCGTGCAGTATACCTTGAAGCAAATCGTAAAAAGGCGATCCGAAATCGGAACCGGAGGTCGCCCTCTTTGTGGAAGTGGTGGTTCAGGAATTCCCGAGCAGAGATCCTTCAAGAGCACCTGAAACCGATGCTTTTCGTTGATCTGGGCCTCGTTGTACGCC
>JAICIG010000102.1 GCA_025924495.1 Pirellulales bacterium
GTGGCGCCGGAGGGCGCCCTCGACCGGCTGATGGAGAAATACAAGAACCTGTACGGCGACCTTTCCGAGCCGGGCGGGTACACGGCGATCGCCCGCGATCCAAAATTCGGGCGCGAATTCGTCATCCGGCGAGCCGATCAGTTGCTCTTCGGTACGGACTTCTTGATGCCCGACCAGGAGATTCCGCAGTTCGCTCTTTACGACTCGATGCAATTGCCCGCCGAGATTGAAGCCAAGATCTTCCGCGAGAACGCCATCCGCATCTTGAAGCTGGAAGCGTAACGCGGTTTTCGTCGTCAGCCGGCTTGCACCGTTACGATTGCCAGAACTGGCTCTCGCGCGGCGGCTGATAACGCACGGCCAGGTGGGGCGTTTCCTGGCGCTTTTGCCCGGCGGCGAGCGATTGCAAGCCGGCTTGCACCAGGCCGCTGGTGAGCAGCGTCCGCTCAATCGGGTAAGGCGCCTTGCCAGTTGTGAACATCTCTTCGGCCTTCGACATCAAGGCGGCCGAGTAGACGACGTTGGGATTCGGTGGCAGATAGTAAAGCGTCGAAACCGGGTCGCCTTGTCCTTTGAGCCGTGCCGCGACGGTGAAATCTTCGACCAGGCCGTTCAGTTGCAGCATCGTGGCCTTGGTTCCGTCGGCGTATTCATAGCGGTAGGCGACGGGCTCCTTGACCCATTCGCGCATCTGCTCGAAGGCCGGATAGCGATGGCTGAATGTTTCTCCCTGTGCCAGCGTCTGGCTGCGCGAGAGGCAGGCCTCGAACAATCGAGGATCGCAGCCGCCGTCGCTCCAGCCGCCCGCTTGCATCGCTTTCCAGACCGAGTCGCCGCGCAACGCATGCATCGCCTGCACGCCCGTCTCGCCTCCGCGGCGCCGTTCGACGAAACTCTGAAGCGCTTCGAGTGCGTGGAAGTCGTAGATATCGATCGGCCCGAAAGCGACGACGAGCGCCTCTACCACTTCCGCCCCGGTAGGAAGATCGATCGCCGGCATCCGCCATGTCACCGGCAGCGAGGAACCGGCCAACAGCGGAAAGCCCATCGCCTTCGACGTCTCCACCATTTCCTTGGCCCAGGCAAAATTCCACGACAGGTGCTTATCGTTGAACACTGGCGCCGTGCGATCCGAATTGCGAAAGACTTCGACAATCTGCTTGAAGAATTGGTAGCGCGGGTATTGCTTCTGTCCGATCTCATTCACCGGATAATCGCCATGCTCGCCGATCACCAGCACCGCATCGACCGCCAGCTTATTGCCGCCCGAGCAGAGCGCTTCGGCGATGGTCGGATAAATCTTAAAGCCGAATTGCTTGGCGCGGCCGCGGCTCAAATCGTCATCGCCCGTCTGATCGACATAGGCCGATACCACTTCAAACGGCGGCTGATGCCATTTGCCCTTGAGCGGATACCCGGCGAGAAATCGCTCGGCCATGTGCCATGCGTGCGAGCGGTAGTTCCACAGCGTCGTGACCACCGCCATTCGCTTCCGAGCGGCCGCCGGCGCTTGCTCGGCCGCCAGCAGCGGCGCCGTCAACAGACCGGCCCCGATTGTGCCCACAAATTGACGACGAGTTTGCCGCAGCATGGTGCGAATCTCCAAGCGAAGTCGTGCACGTCGAGCATCTTCCCCGGAACTAGAGTAAATGGTTCCCGCGAACATCTCAACGCGCGTTGATTTGTGTGCGAGGCGGAGGAGAAACCGCTAATTAATGCTAATCTTCACTTCATTGCCAATTAACGACGATGAGCGGTTAATATCCGCGTTTTGCGTCGCGCCAAACGCCGATGTGCGCTCGACGCTCAGCCAAACAATTCCACCAGCGGCCGGCCGTGCTCGACAAGCGGCACAGGCCTTCCAATGGCATCGGGGATGCGCAACTCGAGGTCAATGCCCAAGGCGTAGAAGATGGTGGCGGCGAGATCTTCGGGGCTGACGGGATGCGCGGCGGGGAAGGCGGCGTGAGCGTCCGAGCGGCCGTAGAGGGCGCCGCCGCGAACGCCGGCGCCGGCCAGCACGGCGGGGAAGCAATAGCTCCAATGATTGCGGCCCCAATGGGCGTTCCCCTGCGGCGTCCGGCCCATTTCGCCCAGACAGACAATCAGCGTCTCATCGAGCAGGCCGCGCTCGTCAAGATCGGTTAACAGCGCCGACAAGGTCTGGTCCCAGCCGGGCAGCAGATGCTTTTTGACGTCGTCGCTGTGGACGTGGCTGTCCCAACTGTAGCCGTCAGGACAATCCCAGAGCACGGTGACGAAGCGCGCGCCGGCTTCGATCAGTCGCCGCCCCAACAGCGCCGATTGGCCGAATAGGTGGCGGCCGTAACGATCGCGCAGCGAGGCGGGCTCTTGCCGGATATCGAACGCAGTGCGGATCCGCGGCGAGGTGAGTAACGCCAGGGCTCGCTCGCGCATGCGATCGAGATTTGCCGTCGCCGCGCTGCGATCGAACGCACGGACCGCTGTCTCAAACTGCTCTCGCAGGGAGAGCCGGCGATCGAGCCGATCAAGCGTTACGTCGGGCTGCTGATCCAATCCTTTCAATCGGAAATCGAGCTCGGCGTCGGTGCAATCGCGGAAATAAGGGTTGTCTTTGCCATCGCGCTTGCGGATTTCCGTCGCCACGGCGTCATAGCCGCGGCCGAGCCAGCCGGCGTATTGACCGAGCCGATCATAGCCCTGAATGTGCCCCAGCCGGTTCGGCACATACACGTAGCTGGGCATATCGGGCAGCTTGGCGCCGGCGGCGCGCTGATCGAGGTATTCGACGACGGAGCCCATCGCGGGCCAGTCCTTGTCGGTAGCGTCGACGCCGGCAGCGCCGCGCGGAGCGGGGGGCATCGGCCGTCCGGTCTGAATGTAGTGGCAGGCATTGTGATCGTTCTGCTGGTGCGTCACCGTGCGGATGACGGCGAAACGGTCGGAGAGCTGCGCCAACTGCGGCAGGTGTTCGCACACAAGCAGGCCCGGCGTACGCGAGGCGATCGGCTTGAACGGCCCGCGAATTCCCTCGGGCGCGTCAGGTTTCATGTCGAGCGTATCGAGTTGGCTGGGCCCTCCGAACAGGAACACGAACAGGACCGACCTGGCCCGCGCCTTCCCGACGGATTGAGCCTGCTCCGCTCCCCAGACGCGCGACAAGCTAACGCCAAACAGACCGGCGCCCGCGGCATGCAGCACGTCTCGCCGCGACAGTCCGCTGCAACAACTGCGTCTCGATCCGAGCATGTGCAACATAACGACCTGCTACTTTCTGACCGTGTCACTTTTCGGACTTCTTATTGGAGCCTTCGTTTCGCCACCAACGCAACTCCAAAGCGCCGCGTTCAGCGCAGGCGGCCAGATCGAGATCGCCGTCCGCATCAAGATCGGCGGCGATGATCTGATTGGCGTTCGTCCACTTGTCTTTCAGGACATGCGTTTTCCACTCGCCGCGCGGATCGCCCAGGTTCTCGACCCAGACGACGCTGCCCGGCGCGCTCCAGCCGGTGGCCGCCACGTCGAGATCGCCGTCGCCGTCGAGATCGGCGGCGAACGCTTCGAAGGCCTGCGGCAGCGGCGCGATTGCGTGTTTCTTCCAGGGGCCCGAGGCCGGCTGGCCGTTGTTCTCGTACCAGACGACTTGATGAACGACACCGGGCTCGTCGAACGGCGGGCCGAAGCCGAGCGCCAGCACCACATCCAGGTCGCCGTCGCCGTCCATGTCGGCCGGCTGGCCGTGCGTGGGATATTTCGATTGGTCGTCGATCACGTGCTTTTTCCACCGGCTTGCTTGCGGCTTGCCGGCATTTTCATACCAGACGGTTTGCCGACTCGTGCGTCCGGTGGCCAGCAAATCGAGGTCGCCGTCACGGTCAAAGTCGGCCGTACGAATCGTGCGCGCTTCGCCGAGCGCATCGTCGATCTTGTGCTGCTTCCATTCTCCTTCGTCATCCGGCGACCCGTCGTTCTCGAACCAGGCGACTGCGCCGCGGTTCCAGTTTGAGGCGGCGATGTCGAGGTCGCCGTCGCCATCGAGATCTGCCGGCGCCACGTCGTAGGCCGAGGGGAAGCCGCGCTGGGTGATGTAATGCCGCTTCCACAGCTTGCCGTCGCGCGGCGTGCCGCTGTTCTCGAACCACTTCAAATCGCCGTACAGGTTCTCGACAATCACCACGTCGGGTCGGCCGTCGCCGTTGACGTCGGCAATGGCATGCCGTTCGAGCCGATCGGGATCATTCTGCTGAATGAAATGCCGCGAGAAGTTTCCCTGGCCGTCATTCTCGAACCAGTAGAGGGCGTTGTGCGGCAGTGCGTCGGCGCTGGTCAGATCGAGATCGCCGTCCCCATCGAGATCGGCGGCCGCCACGCCGAAAGCGTACGTGTAATCGCTCGAGATCAGATGCTCGCTGAAGCGGCCCGTCGCTGAAGGAGGATCAGCAAGACTCTGATTAGTGAAATTGTCCGCAAGGCAGAGGGCTGTCACGACAGTAAATGCCGCGCATGTTGCGATCCGCACCGGCCACCTCGATTGCGTGAGACGCTTAAAATCGCCCCCAATAGATTCGGGTTCGCGGCCTTTCTCTGCGCAATCATCCTATCGTGGCGGCGCCCATTTGGCAGCGCGGCGCCATAGCGTTGCCTTGAATGCTCCGAACAAGGTTCGGATCTCAGGCAGATCTCGCTCCTGCCGCGGACAGTTGACGGCCGCCGAGTAAGGGAGTGCAATATGTTGAAGTAAACAGAGTGTCCGGCTAGGAACAGGCTTAGCTGCTCGCCAAGACGCGCAGCAAAGTAGGGCGCCCACCAACTGAACGAAGGATCATCGAGTGACCAACAAGCTAACATGTGTCTTCTGGCGGGCAGTTGTCTTCGCGCTTTGCCTCGCAGCTGTCGGACGAAGTAGGGCGCTGGCGGCCGACGAATCAAAAGTCTTTCGCGCAGGCGCTGTGGCGCTCGATATTTCGCCGCCTAAGTTGCCCGTAATCATCAACGGCAACATGACCGAAGCGTTGGCTCACGAGATCGTCGATCCGCTTCATGCCCGAGCCCTGGTGCTCGACGACGGCACGAACCAGATTGCGATCGTCATCGTCGATAGTTGCGCGATGCCGCGCGATCTGCTCGACAAGTCAAAGCAACTGGCCCACAAGGCCACCGGAATTCCGACTGAGCACATGTTGATCGCCGCCACGCATTGCCACTCCGCGCCATCGGTGTTCGCCGCTCTGGGATCCGACGTGGATCAAGACTACGTCAGGTTCGTCACGCCTCGCATTGCCGAAGCGATCGTCGAAGCCCAGAAGCGACTGGCCCCGGCGCGGATCGGCTTGGCGATCGGCCGCGACGAGACGAACGTCGGCTGCCGCCGCTGGCTGATGCGCCCCGACACGGCGCCGACGAACAAGTTCAGCGGCAAACAGCACGATCTGGCGCAAATGCATCCGGGCTTCAATAATCCGAAGGCGCTGCGGCCAACCGGACCAGTCGACCCTGAAGTGCCGGTGCTTGCCGTGCAGACCCGCGACGGTCGGCCGCTGGCCACGCTCACGAATTACTCCATGCACTATGTGGGCGCTAAACCGGTCTCGGCCGATTATTTCGCCGTGGTCTGCAGCAAGCTCGGCGGGCTGCTCAAAGCGGATGATAACTACGTGGGCCTGCACTCCAACGGCACCAGCGGCGATCAATGGCTGATGGATTACCGCTTGCCAGCCCGGCGCGAGTACAGCATCGACAGCGTTGCCAGCGACGTGGCGCAAGCGGCTTACGAGGCCTATCAAAAGATCAAGTTCTACGATTGGGCGCCGCTGGTGATGGAGGAGCGTTTACTCGAACTGGGCGTGCGGATGCCCACGAGCGATGAAGTACGCGAAGCCCGCACGCTGGTCGATTCCTTCGCCGGCCGCAAACCCAAGACATTGGAGGAGGTCTATGCCCGCGAGACGATCCTGATGAGCGAGCTGCCGCCGACGCGCGAGCTGAAGCTGCAGGCGATTCGGATCGGCCAGTGGGGCATTGCGGCCATTCCCAACGAGGTCTTCGCCGTCAGCGGGCTGACGATCAAGAGCCGCAGTCCTTTGAAGCCGACGTTTACCATCGAACTGGCCAATGGCTGCGAGGGCTACATTCCGCCCCCCGACCAGCATGCCTTGGGCGGTTACGAGACATGGCGCGCCCGCTCCAGCTGCTTGGAAGAAACCGCGGAGGTGAAGATCGTCTCGACCGTGCTCGACCTGCTTGATTCGGTCGCCAAAACGCGTGGCGAAGAACAAGCCGTCGCTGCGGCCAAGTCCGCACCGTGATCGGCGCCGGCTAATTCAGAGCCGGCGGGCGTTTCACACCGCACAGGCGGCGAGTCGGTCCATCCAGCGCTGCACTTGCAGGCCGTCGGCATACGTTGCGCCGACGGGCACGGCTTGCAGGCCGCGCACGACTCGGCAGAACGAGCGTAGCTCCTCGGCCATCATGCCTATGGGGCCGGAGGAACCCGCTCGGATTTCGAGTGCCAACGGCCAGCTCGCCCGTTCGTCCCAAACTTCAATCGGCCGAGGATTGGGCGAGATTCTCGCCGCCCAGCCCGCGCCGAAGACTTCCATCCGATCGATGCCGCGGGGCGGCATGCCCGGCGGCGTGAGATAGGATGCGGCGAATGACGCCATGAGCCCGTCAGGCCACTTCAACTGCGCCAGCGCCAGGTCAATGTCTCCCTCGCTGGTGCGATGATACTGAGCGCTGAAGTGCACGGGTTCGATCCGCTCGACCAGCGCTTGGACCAGATACAAGTCGTGAACCATGGCGGCATGCAGCGGGTTTTCGCCAGGGAACTGCTTCACGATGCTTGCCGGCCGATGCCGCACGCAGTCGATGTAGGCGATTGGTCCGCGCCGCGGCAGCTCCTCTCGCAACTGTTGGAACTCGCTGTTGAACAGGACGATGTGGCCGAGCATCAGGTTGCTCGAGTCGGGGCGCACGAGCTTCGCCAGCGTTTGCGCTTGGCGCAAGTCATCACAGATTGGCTTTTCCAAGAGCACGGTCTTGCCTGCCTCAAGCAGCGACCGAGTCACCGGCACATGCGAGGCCGTGCTGCAGGCCACGACCCAGGCCTCGGCGTCCGATTCGCGAGTTGCCTGACCTAGATCCGTCCAACCCGGAATGCCGGGCAATTCGCTAGCCAGCTTATCGAGGCTTTCCTGGCGTCGCGCCACGAGCGCCGCCAATTCGGCCTCAGCCAATCCAGCCGCCGTCAGCGCATGCAGGCGGCCGAACCGGCCCAGGCCGACCACGCCGATCTTGACGGGTTCGAAGTTCTTGGAATTCGTCATTGTTCTTCTCGGCGCAGCGCGAGCGTTCAATTAGTAGAGGCATCTACGTTTGCGAGACGCGGAATGCGGCTGGTGAAGCAGACGTTGCGTCCCACCTTAGGCTAAGCTCTGTCCGGGTCGAAGCAAGCTCGAATCCGTAGCTTGAGGCACTGAGGTAGATATCTCGGACAGGGCCAGAAACGGAGGCGGCTGATGTCTGGAAATCAACTGATTTCCTGCGAGGATTTCGCCGCCGAGCGGCCGCGAGATCGAAGAACCGCCAGCAAATGCAGGAGCTTTCGGCCGCGGCTAGAGGACAAAACTACTGAGCGATCCTGCTACACAAGTGAGCAAGTTTGTCACACTCGCTCACGCCTCCTTGGTGGGCCGCAGTGCTTTCTCCAGCGCCAGGACCGTATGTGCGGCTTCCGCCAGTTTCAGGTTTTTGTCGGCGGCCAGCTCTTGCAGGCGGCGAAAGGCAGCACGTTCGTCGATGCCGACGACTTTCATCAATACCCCTTTGGCCTGCTCGATGATCTTGCGGTCCGCCAGGGTTTGCCGCAAATCAGCAGCTTCCTTTCGCAGCGATTGCAGTTCACCGAACCGAGACATGGCTAGCGCAATTGCCGGTTCAAGGTCGGCTTTGCCGATGGGTTTGACCAGGTAGGCCAGCACATGGTCTGCCTCGGCGCGCTCGATCAAAGCCGGGTCGTGATAAGCGGAGACGAGAATGATTGGCAGGGGGATTTCCCGGCAGATCGCCTGGGACGCCTCGATTCCGTCCATTTCCGGCATTTTGATGTCGGTAATCACCAGATCGGGCTTAAGCTGACGACAGTGCTCGACGAGTTCCGCCCCGTTTTCGGCGACGGAGATTACCTGATGGCCCAGGTTGCGCAACATGCGTTCGAACCAGTCTCGCATGTCCGCTTCGTCATCGGCCACGGCAATTCGCAACGACCTGTTCATTCGGGCTCTCGGGGCAGAGTCAAGACAATTTCGGCGCCGGGACCGGGACGATTGGTAACCTCGATCTGGCCGCCATGAGATTGCATGATTCGTTTTGCAATTGCCATGCCAAGCCCAGTCCCCTTGGTTTTGGTGGTAAAGAACGGCTCGAAAATCCGCTCGCGCTGTTCGGGGCCTAAGCCGGGTCCATTGTCTCGGAAGGCAAGACGAATTGCCGGTCTGCCGTCAATCTCGATCGGGGCGCTCGAGACCTGGATGGCGCCGCCCGCCGGCACGGCATGAATCGCGTTCTCGAACACGTTACGAATCACCTGTCCCAAGGCGAACGGGTCGACCTGGCAGCGAAGGTCGGCGCTAGTTTCCTCTTCCTCGAGTCGGACCGGCTTTTCCTTGAGCAAAGAGTCGAGGTGAGCCCAGGTCTCGCGCCACAGCTGGCCGAGATCGCAAAGTTCTCGGCGCAGATTGATCGGCGCAGCATAGCTGCGCACTTCCTCGTAAAGTTGTTGCAAATGTTCCTGTGCTCTTTCGATGCGCCGGACCAGGTCGAGCGCGTCGGGACGGTCTTCCACTTCCAAGGCCAGTATCTCCAGGCACGCTTTGCTGCGTTGCAGCGCATTGCGGCTTTCGTGCGTCAGGCCGGTCATCATCTGGCCGATCGCGGCGAGCCGCTCGGCCTGCAGCGCTTTGCGTTGCGCTTCGTTTAAATCGGTGACATCATGACCGATTAACAAGGCCCCCAGCGGCCGCCCTTCGGCGTCGCGCAATGTCTTGCTGGACCATTTGATCTCGCGGAAGCGGCCGGCGCCGACGACAAAGGAAGCGACAGCGCCCCCTTCGCCTCGGGCAAGCGCCGCCTCAAATACCCGGCGAGCCCGTTCGCGGTCCGATTCGTGCACGAATGCGTCCAGCCAGTCGCGGCCTAGCGTTTCTTTCAGGCGCAATCCTGTCAGGTTTTCAAGATACGGATTAAAACGCACGATGCGACCTTGCGGATCGAGCAACAGCACGATGGCCTGAGCCTGCTCGATCAGGCTCTCGACGAAGTTCTTTTCCTTAACGAGCGCTTCTTCGGCCAGTTTGCGATCGGTAATGTCCTGGCCGACTCGCAACACGGCCGCCTGGCCTTCGTCGTTATCGAGAGCCGCCACATTCCAAACAATCCAGCGCCGCGAACCATCCTTGCAGCGCACTGAGTCTTCGTAGCTGTGAGGCCGGCCGGGGGCGGCGTTGCGCGAGGGGCGTTCGCCTCGTGATGGCCGCCCCGCAGTCGGACTGAAAACCTCGTCGTAGCTCTTCCCCAGCAGCTCATCCTTACGGAAACCGGTCACCTGCTCCGCGAACGGGCTGAAATAAAGAATGTTGCCGAGAGAGTCGAGAATCACCGTCATCGACGGCGCCGTCTCAATTAAAGTGCGGAAAGCGGCCTCGCTACGCGCTTTGGCTTGAGCTAGCCGCCGGCGCTCGGCGGTACGTTGCAAACTTGCCCGCAAGGCATTGGCGTTGATCGGCTTGATGATGTAGTCGGACGCGCCGTGGCGCAGCGCAGCGATCGCGCCGTTGAGATCGGCAAAGCCGGTGGCGATGATGATGTCAGCCTCCGGCGCCAATTGCTTGAGCCGCGGGAGAAACTCGTCGGCCGTGCCGTCAGGCAGTCGCCCATCCAGGATGACGGTCATTACGTTGGACCAATCCGCGCGCGACGCCGCTTCGGCAATCGTTCCTACCGCTTCGACATGGTGGTCATCGAGTTCGAGGATGTCGCAAAGATTGTCGCGCGTGTCGGGATCGTCTTCGACGACCAGCACGGTCAGAGGCGCGCCATCGTGGGCGGTTCCCCGAGTGCGGTTCGACTGTAACCACTTCGTGGGCAATTTCGTTCCTCCCGCCGCATTAAGGCCGGCTATCGCGCTGCGGAGAATCGTCGCCTTGTTGAGATCCGGTTAGCCGCTGCAGCGTATCCAGCAGCGCCGGAATATCGAAGGGCTTGTAGCACGCGGCGTCGGCCCCTTCAGCCAGGGTCTTGTCGACGAGTTGCTCCATTTCGCTGCGCATGCCGGTAATGAGCACGGTGCGCGCGAGAGGATTGGCGGCGCGCACTTCGCGAAATACTTCCTGGCCGCTGCCCTGCGGAAGTTTCATGTCGATCAATACCACCTGGAACTTGCTTTGCCGCAAGCGCTCCGCAGCCTCGCGAGGATCGTGCGCTAAAGAGACTCGGTATCCGCGTTCGCGCAGCAGGTCCCAAAGCGACCCGCAGAGATCCTCATCGTCGTCGACTACCAGCAACAGGGGCTGCTCGATCGCCTGGTCCACCAAACCGAGCAACCGCGGCAATTCCACGGGCTTCGGCAAGATCTTCCAAGCGCCGGCCGCCAGCGCTTCGTTGGCGGTGCCGCTGCTCGCATAGGCGGTAACGACGATGGCTACCGTTCCGGCCTGCAATTGCTTGATCCGCCGATACAACTCCAGCCCATCCATGCCGGGCATCTTCAAGTCGAGAAGAGCCACGTCGTAGCTGCGCTGTTTTACCAGTTCCAAAGCGCTCGGACCGTCGTAGGCCACGTCGACCTGAAACCCCAATTCGGTCAGAATATCCGAGAGATTCGCGCAGGTGTCTTCTTCGTCGTCAACGACCAGAATGGTCGGGGCCGTTTGGGATGTCACTTCTGATCCTCCGCTCGCTGAGCGCCTGTAGGAGCTGCGGGAAGTCGAACCGTAAATGTACTTCCGGCGCCCACCTCGCTGGCTACCTGCAACTGCCCACTGTGCTTTTCCACAATCGAACGCGTGATCGCCAATCCTAAGCCGATTCCGCGAGCTTTCGTCGAATAGAGCGGCTCCATGATGCGATCCAGACTGTCTCGCGCAATGCCAACGCCCGTGTCAGCCACCGAGACGGCCACCTGACCGTCGAGCGATTCCGCGGAAACGTTGAGCCGGCCTCCGTCGGGCATGGCGTCGCGGGCATTCCGCACCAGATTGCCGAAAACGATTTGCAGTTGCCGAGAGTCGCCAAGAAAGGGCGGCAGTCCGGCGGGGAACGCCATATTGACGGTAATCGATGGCGGAAGCGGATTAAGGTCCAAGACTTCTTGGATACACTCGGCGACCGCTATGGGGTGCACTTCCGGCGCAGGCAGCCGGGCAAAGTCGGAAAGCGCGGTGATGACCCGATCCGCCAGGCCGATCTGTCGCTCGATGCGTTCCAGGTGCTGCCGGACTTTTTCGGGGCTGGTGCTGCGCATGTTAAGCAAGAAATAGACGGAAGTCTTGACCACGTTGAGCGGATTACGCAATTCATGCGCCACCCCTCCCGCCACCTGGCCAATCGTGGCCAGCCGCTCCGTCTGCTGCTGGCGGTGACTGAACTCGGTCTGATAAGCGTCTTCGATGATGGCCAGATCGAGATCGAGCAGCATGTTCAATGAGGAGCGAGTCGCCAGCAGTTCGGCTTGATCCCCGCGCCACGCTTGCTCCGTCGCCTGCAGCAGGCCTTTGCGCAATCGCGACAGCGCGGCATTCGTGTAAACCTGGCTGAGGCCAATTTCGACATGGCGGAGCCCGACTCGCCAACGACGCGATACGTACTCTTGATCATACTTTCCGGCGAGCAGGTTTCGCAGCCAGGCTTTCAACGTTTCCTTGAGCCGAGCCACTTGCTGTGCGCCGCCCGTAATCACTTTGCGCGCTTGGGGATGTCGGTCGATTTCTTCGTAGAAATCATCGATCAATCGATCGATGTGCGGTTCCACCAGCGGCCCGACCGCCGCGACGCGGGCAGCGTCCGCCTCGGTCCAACCGACATAGTTCTGTAGTTCCTGATAAAGATCGTAAATCTTGCTCCACGGCATATCCGATCCCGGCGTCAAAGAGAACGTAACAAAAAAGCTCGCAGACCGCTGCTATGCGGGCTTGGCGAGCTTGTCTTGGATAATGTCGGCGGGACGTCCCATCGCGAGCCGTCCCAAGACTTCTATCATAAATCTTGCTCACGGCGGACGCAAAGCGCATCCGCCGACAATTGCTGTGATGCGCTGATTCGAGGCTGTCCAGAATTCGCAACTCGAAGTGAACGATTTGCTAGCAGCGGTTGCTTCCGGAAGCCGCCGTTCGCGCCAAGTCGTTCCTCAACGGATGGCCGCAAAAATTGCTTGACTCCCCGGCTTGGCCTGCATAACATGCGACCGTAGGCAGTGTGCTCTCGATGGGCGCCACGGCGACAAACGGAAACCCCATTTGTGCGATTTATCGCGCGGCTGGGGTTTTATTGTTGGTCCAACTCACTACCCGCGTAGCTGTTCGATTAGCGATCGGCTGTTGTCTCGCGGCGATGTCGCCTTCGTTCATACTTTGTTATCGCTTCCCCTTCACCTGGGAACGGAGCCCAATGCACGATGAAAGACACGAGTTCATCCCTGCCACAGTCAAGCTGGCCGCAGGCGATTGTCCAGGGCCCATCGATTGTAAGTCAGGCCGAGCAAAGGCTGCGCCATAGTTCCCATCCGTCGCACCGCCAACTGAGATGCACCTACGGACGTGGAGTGCTCACATTGCATGGGCGCGTACGGTCGTATTACCAACGTCAGCTGGCGTGTGTACTGGTGTCCGGTTTAGACGGCGTCGACGAGTTGATTGACCGTATGGAAGTGGCCGACTAGCGCGGAAATACGGATGCGCGCCTGCGGCAAGGATCGTGATGTGAAGCGGCACAACAGGGGCAATCGTTGAGGGTGTTTTTAACCAGGAAATAAGCCATGCTCGTTCTCAGCCGAAAAGCGGGCGAACAATTGATGATTGGTCCTAATATTGTAGTCACTGTCTTGGAACTTCGGGGCGGATGTGTCAAACTGGGCTGTAAGGCGCCCCCGGAGATTCAGATCCGTCGAGCGGAAATCGCTGAAAAGCCCGAAGTAGCAGCCGCCGACACGCGAGCGCCTTGCAAATCAGAATCGCCCTTCTTCTCGGAATGCGCGTGACGCCATGCAATCCGCCTGCTCGCTGCTGTTAGTCGACGATGACGAGGAGTTCCTGGAAATCGTCAATCGACGTTTCATGCGGCGAGGATTGGCGACCGCCGCCGTCGGCAATCCGGACGCGGCCCTCGAAGCGGTTCAAGGTCGCAAGTTCCATGTCGCGGTCGTCGATCGAACGCTGCCCGGAGAGGATGGCATTGATTTGATGGTCAAGCTTAAGGCGCACGCTCCGGACATCCAGGTGATCATTCTGAGTGGTCATAGCGATGAGCGCGGCATAGCGCAGGCCCAGCAGGCAGGCGCCTTCGAGTATCTCGTCAAGCCGTGTTCTTTAGCCGAGTTGGAAACGGCCGTCACGCGGGCTTGCGAGACGATGCTCAAATCTGGTACGTAACAAGCCTGGCCTTCCCGTCCCCAATTCCGGTGAACAATCGCGCCGGGCGCTGGCGTCCTCGGCGCATTCAACTGTGCGGAATCGCACGATAAGGGGCATTCTTGCGCGCTCGGCGGCGCGCATGCGTGCGAAGCGGATGTAGCTCGCTGCGCATCGCTGTCCCCATTCTCGATATGGACCCGCGTTAATGAATGCGAACGAGTTTCGGACGCTCTGGCACGCCATCTGCCCACACTAACCCCGGATTACTCACCAAACCGCGATAGCCTGACCAGGGTACGTTCACACTAACCCGAAGCGCCAGCGAGGAATTGTGGTCGCCAGTAGGCGGCCGTTCGAGGCGGTTCGCCTCGCTTGCGCTTCGGGTTAGTATAGGCCGATAAGAATCCGGGCTAAGGCGGCAAGCAATGGATTCGGGAGTTTTTACCGCATCGCTTACGAGGTTTTTTTTCATGGTCGAATCGACCGGCCCCTTTGGTCACATACTGGTTGCCACCGACTTTTCCGAGACGGCCGCGGCTGCGCTAGAGTCTGCCGCGTGGGCGGCCCGTCGCTGGCAAGCCCGGCTGACAGTCGTGCATGTTGTTCGCAACGTCATGGATTCAGCCGCAGTGATTGGATATGGCGTCGACTGGGAACCGATGATGCAGGACCTTGTGCGCTTGCAACAGCAATTGCGCCATGAAGCAGACGAGCGGCTGGCGTCTTTAACCGCCGGCTATCGCACGGCAGGTCTTGAGATCGACAGCGAACTCTGCGTAGGCAGGCCTTTTGAAGAGATTGTGCGTGTGGCCCGACGCCGCAATTGCGATCTGGTCATTGTCGGCGATCGCGGTCTTTCGGCGGTTCGTCGGCTGCTCGCGGGGAGCACCGCTACGAAGCTGGTTCGCTCTTGCCCTTGCCCGGTGTGGGTCGCCAGGGTTGAACATGCCGCCGGAGTGCAGTCGATCCTGGCCGCAACGGACTTTTCGGAAACCAGCGAGAAGGCATTGTCGGTTGCCGCGTCGTTGGCGTCATCGACCGGCGCCAAGCTCCATTTGCTGCACGTGTATGATACTGAAGACTTGCACGGCCTCTTGCCGCAATCAGAGGAAGTCAAAGCGGAGTTGGCCCACTATCGCCGGCGCGCTCGCCGGGCTGCCCTGGATCGGCTGCGCCAGTCGCTGAGCGTTTCTGATCCAACCGCCGTCGATGCGACCTTTCATGTCGCCCAAGGAACCGGCTGGAAAGTCATTGCCGCCACGGCCAGGCGGCTGGGTGTCGATCTTGTCGTCATGGGAAGCGTGGGACGGCACAGTTTGCCGGGCTTGCTCGTGGGCAACACGGCCGAACGCGTTCTGCATTCATCCGTCAGCTCTGTGCTCGTCGTCAAGCCCGACAGTTTCGCGTCGCCTGTACAATCGGCCGCAGGAACAGAACAACGTCGAGAAGCGGAACGAGAAAAAGTCGTACTCTCCGGCCAGCGCAGCAAGTAAGTGCCGTATGAACGTTTCGTTGGCGACCAGCCGAGATCCACAGTGACTTGCCGGAGTACACGCCGCAATCTGCGGCTGCCACAACGGTTACCGTCTACAGTGAGATTGCGTTAAGCGATCGTCGGCGCCACGGGTTGAATCGCGGCAAGAAGTCAGCGGTGCATTCTTCAACTTAAGGAACTAAACATGAAGCGTTTTTCGACTCTAGCGGTAGCAGCTCTTTCCCTGGGCGCGGTCCTGGCGGCTTACGCCCAGACGGCCAAACCGAAGCGGCCTGCGACATCGGACGAGAACAAAACTCGTGCTTCGGCCCCTGTTAAGCCAAACGACGTGAGCGCTTTCATGCAATTGAAGCTCGGGTACTCGCAGAAGGTCCTCGAGGGAATCGTGCTGGAAGACTACGACATGATTGCCAAAAACGCCCAAAAGCTTGGTTTGCTGACACAAGACGAGAACTGGCAGGTCTTGCAAACTCCCGAATACCATCGGTACAGCGAGGATTTCGAACATATCGCCGGACGTTTGAAGGACGCCGCCCAGGACAGGAATCTTGAGGGTGCTGCACTCGATTATGTGCAATTGACGTTGAATTGCGTCAATTGCCACAAGCACGTCCGCGGCGAACGCCGGGGAAAAGAGTAAACCGGCAACACCGCATGTAGCGCGAGCGGCCGGGCAGCGGCTCGACAATTGCATGGTCTGGCCGCTGCATTTCTCTTTTTAGGCGGCGGCCCTGGGCCGCGGCAATGCAGCGGAAGCGCGGTTGGCGGGCCGGGTCGGACCCGGCTTAGAGCTTCGGAAGCTGATCGCAAGCAGCCTTGAGCGAGGCTTGCATGTGCGCCATCGCTTCGCGGTGGTGATGCTTGATTTCCTCATGTTTCACCAACAAGCGATCGTGCTCGAGCACGTCGCGGCCATGGGTCATGGCCAGGGACATCTTGGCTTCGTCGTTGCATTTTCGCTTATCTTGAACCAAGGCATGCTCTCGCGCGGCCACGGATTGCTCGTAGGAGCGAATCGCTCCGGCGTGCACCTCAAGCGCTCGCTCGTGAGCTTCCAGGGCGATTTGCAACTGCTTCAGTTCAGCCAAGGCCCGCGCCGTTTCCTCTTGCCAGACCCTCAGATCGTCGCGCCACATACCCCGGTCGTTGGCCCAGCGGAGATGATCCTGGTGCATCTGTGTTTCAGTGTAGGCAGTCATCGCATTCCTCGCATCGCTTCAGACGGTATCGGTCTCAGCTATTGATCTATCTTGACGACGGCAGTCAACAAACGGCCGGCCTCAAATCTATCAGGGCTTTTCGAAGCCTCTGCCGCCCTATAAGCAAGTTGCGGGCCAAGTTGTGCCAGCTCTTCACAACCGCGAATTGAGGGAGCCTGTCACCTGCGGCTCCGTTGGAAAGCGCGGCGATCCGACTCACATGAGCGGAATGGCACGCTAACTGCTAAACTAGCGGACACTCGCTGCCTTTGTTCGTTCTGTGAAACCGGCACGCGCGTTGCTCAACCAATGACCGGCAAACTTTCTAACACCTTGAGGAAATCGCCCATGTCGCCAGCATTTACTCCGGAACAGCTTCGAGGCATTGCGTTATTCGACGGGTTGAGCGCCGCAGAGTTGCAGAGCTTGCTCGCCAGCTTCGATGAGTTATCGCTCATGCCGGGACAAACGCTTTTTCAGCCTGGCGATATCCAGCCGGCGTTGTATGTGCTCTTGGAAGGCGCGGTCGAAATCCTGCTCGACGTACCCGGCGGCCAGGAGGCGGTGATTGCCTCGCTCGAACCGAAAGCGGTGTTCGGCGAGAGCAGCTTTTTCAGCCCCTCTCCGCATAATGCGACAGCCAGATGCCGCGTCGCGTCGCGACTCATCCGGTTGCCGCGATCGAACTACGACAAGCTGCTGGAGCAGGGGGCGATGGCCGCTTTTAAAATCGGAACGAAGGCGGCCGAGATTCTGGCGGCGAGGCTGCAGGCGACCGACCGCTGGATCGCACAGCTATTAGGCGAAGAGCAACAGGCGATCGCCGCCAGTTGGCGCCGCTTCCGCGAAGGAATTGGCGGCTCATTCGACGTTCCACACGGCTTTGTGCACCCATATTGAAGCTGAGCGAGCGGCGCTGTCAGCGCGCAGCGAGAAGCATGCCGATCGGGGTAGGAAGCGGATTCCACAGTCGGATTTCGCACGGCGAACGGCCTGTTAGACTGGCGCGTTCGCCGCGCTAGGTTCTTGCGCGGGACGAGCAGTTTACTTCGAATCGCGCAGATAAGTGTGGCACTTGACGCAACTGAGCGTCAGTTGCGTATAGGCCAGAGCAGCGCCGTCGATGTCTTCCTCAGCCGCCTGGCGAATCAATTCTTGGTTGGCGTAATGAAATGATTTCAGGTGAAAATCGTACGCCTCATTGCGGCCCCGGACGAACTCCTCAATCTTACTGAGTTGTTCCATCATTTTGGCGTTTTTGCTGATCGCTTCGAAATCGCCCTTGGTCAGGCCGGCGAGAATGTTCTCCGAATATTCGAGCTTCTTCTTCATCCAGAAACTGGGCCCCTCCTCCTTCGCGCGATCTTCGCCATGCAGAGAAAAGGCCGCCAAGGATAAAGCGGCTAAACCGCAGAGCATTCCCAGTTTCTTCATGACTTTTTCCTTCGAAAAAATGACAACTCGGACGTCAATAAGCGACCTGGAGAGCAAACCGTGCGCCGCTCGTCGTAGCGTCTCGCCCGCCGAACGCCTAAATGGAGACGCTGCCTGCTGGCGCAAGCTCCGCGAGCAGCAGCTCGATGGCCCGCGATGCGGCGGAGCCGACTTTGCTGGAGATTGGCGCTTGAGGCGAGAAACAGCGCCCTTCGGCGCACACAATGAGCACGTCACCAGGCAGTTGGCCCAAAGTCTGAGCCAGCGCTAATGCGGCCGGCAGGCTGAGATCGTGACTGCCCGAGCTGCGCACGTTGACCAGTTCCAGCGCGGGCCATCGCCAAAAGTGCAGTTCGCCCGGGGTTCCCAGATTCTGGCAAGCATCGAAGACAATGAGTTGTGCGAACCCTTCCAGCCAGTCGAGGAGTTGAGCAGGAGAGCGAACCAGACGGATCGTTACATTGGGCTCGCTCAGCAACCCCTGCAGTTGTTCGACGACCGTCCAACCAAATTGGTCGTCTCCGTGGGAACTGCCCAACCCGACGATCAGCGTGGGACGAATCATGGGCGTCGCTCGAGCGTCAACCGCAGAAAATGCGTCGAGCAACTAATGCAAGGGTCGTAGCAGCGCACGAGGCTTTCACACGCCTTAGCTGTCTCGGCCTCCGGGCGATGGAGCACGCGAGGCAGCCAGTGGCGAAGATCGTCTTCAATCTGCCCCTGATTTTGCGAGGTGGGCGGTACGATCTTCGCCTCCTGTACCAGGCCGGCGCTATCGATCGCGTAACGATGATAGAGCAGGCCGCGCGGAGCTTCGGTCGCGGCGCAGCCAACTCCGGAGCGGTACTCATAAGACGCTCTTGGCTGTCGCGGCGGATCGTAGTGCTTCAAGATCTCCAACGCTTCCTCATAGGCATGCACCAGTTCCAGCCCGCGAGCGATGATGCTTTGAAACGGATTCGTACATGGCCACGACACGCCGACCTCGTCGGCCAGGCGTCGGGCAGAGGGGCTCAGCCGATCGAGGCTGAGATTAACGCGAGCCAAGGGGCCAAGAAAATAGCTGCTGCCATCGACTTTGCGTACGCAGTGCAGCGCCGTCGAATGCGGCATGTGTCGCTCCTCGTAATGCTGTTCGAACTCGGCAGCCGTAATCGATTCGCCTGTGCTGGCGGTAATGCGCCCTTCGTTCATCGCATATTCGTCGGGATGCGTCAGCGCAAGCAACCGGTAAGGGCGCTCAAAGTCGGGCTTGTCAAAGCCGGCCGCCCAGCGCGTCGTTTCGATGGCAGCCTCGAGGCCCCACTCGAAATCGGGAATCAGGCTAGCCAGCTCGTCGCGCCGGGGAGCGCGAAAGAAACCGCCGACGGTCACGTTGATCGGATGAATCGCGCGACCGCCGAGCTTTTCGAGCAACTGATTGCCGTGCTTTTTGAGCCTCAGCCCGCGAGCCACGGCCTCTCGATGATCCTGCGCCATTGCCAGCCCGCTCTCGTAACCAAGGAAGTCGGGGGCGTGCAGCATGTAGATGTGCAAGGCGTGGCTTTCAATCCACTCGCCGCAGTACAGCAGCCGCCGGAGACGGCGAATCTCCGCCGACGGAGATGCGCCCAAGGCGGCCTCCAGCGCATGCACGGAGCTCATCTGATAGGCCACCGGGCAAATGCCGCAAATCCGCGCCGTGATGTCGGGCACGTCTTCCAGTGCGCGGCCGCGCAATAACGCCTCGAATAATCGCGGCGGTTCGAAAATCGTCAGTTGCACCTCTTCGACCTGATTGCCGCAGA
>JAICIG010000103.1 GCA_025924495.1 Pirellulales bacterium
GGCCCGTAGACGCTGAATGGCCGCAGACAGACCACAGGGACCTGATGCAATTCCAAGTACGTCAGGCCGAACAACTCTGCCGCGCGTTTGCTCGCGCCGTAGGGACTCAGCGGGCGCCCCAGCGGCGCGTCTTCTACGAACGGCGCCTCCGCAGGATGCCCATACACGGTCGATGATGAGGCAAGCAGGAAGCGTTCGACGGGATGTCGCCGAGCCGCCTCCAGTAGCGCCAACGTGCCGCCTACATTCGTCTTCTCGTAGATTAGCGGATTGGCAACGCTGGGCCGCACGCCCGCGTAAGCGCCAAGATGCACGACCGCCGAGATGTCCTGCTCCTCAAATAGCTGCAGCGTGGCATCGGCATTACAAAAATCTTCTGCGACCAGCGTCACGCGCGGATTGCCGATAAAGCCCGCAATGTTCTGCCGCTTCATCGCCGGATCGTAGAAGTCATTGAAGTTGTCGAGGCAAATAATGCTGGCCTCAGTTTCCTTGAGCGCTCGCTCGATGAAGTGACTGCCAATAAACCCCGCCCCGCCGGTGACGAGCAGGCAGCGAGGAGTCGGGAGTGAGGAGGCGTTCGGCAAGTCGCTCGGCTCCTGCATCGACTATCCTTTGGCCAGTCCCCAATTGCGCGCGCCCAGGGCCATGATGACCCACATGGCGTTCCAGGCTTCGCGCGAGTTGATTTTCGAAGAGCCCCGGACGCGGTCGACAAAGGTGATCGGCGTTTCGCCGATGCGACAGCCTTTGCGTTTCAGCATCCAGAGAATCTCTTCCTGGAAGGAGTAGCCGTGGGAAAGCATCCCCTCGAAGTCCAACTCGGCGAGCCGCGTGACGCGGTAGCAACGATAGCCGCCGCTGCAATCCTTCGGCTTCAGACCCAACAGCCATCGCGCGTAGAGATTCACTGAGCGGCTCATCAGGTAACGCTTGAGCGGCCAGCCCTCGATGCCGCCGCCAGGGATATAGCGTGAGCCGATCATCACATCCACGGGCGGACCGCCTGGCGGATCCATGCCTCCGATCAGGTCGGGCAGATACTTGGGATGATGGCTGAAGTCGGCATCAATATTGAGTGCATACCGGTAGCCTTGGTCAATCGCGTGCCGCATGCCGGCGACAATTGCCGTTCCTAGGCCCAGCTTCCCTTGCCGATGGAGCACTCGCACGCGCGGATCTTCCTCAGCCTTACGATCGCACCACTTGCCCGTGCCGTCCGGCGAATTGTCGTCAATCACAAACAGGTCGACGTTCGGCGCATAGCGAAAAATCTCATCGACTAGCGCCGGCAAGTTTTCTATTTCGTTGTAGGTCGCCGTAGTGACGAGCGTTTTCTCGGCGTTGGGCATCGGAGGAGGGCTCGAAGATCGAAGGGAACCAGCCGGAAATCTAGCCGCCTGGGCCCCCGCGGTAAAGACAGGCTGGCCGACTGGCTCTTTATTCCTGAGCGATGCCTGGCAACGGCTTGCCGGTTGCCGATGGCAGTTCTACGCCCAAAACTCGAGCAATCGTTCAGACGCTGCGCCAAGTCAGCTCGACAATCTGGCCATGTCCAGGATGTTTCTCGTCGAGCGAACGCAATTCCAGCACCGCCCCCTCGACGCCCAGCCGGCAATGAACCCAGCCGACGGGATCCTCTTTGCGGAAAGGATAGGCGACCGGCGGCAGATTGATCAGATGCACGCCGTCTCGTTCGGTCTGTTGCCAGCGATGCGTGTGGCCATAAATGTACGCCTTCACTTGCCGCCGCGGCACCAGCAGGTTGAGCAGAGCATCGCTGTCGGTCAAACCGGTGGACTTCGGATTGCCCGGGTCGAGGTTGTGGTGCGCCACGATCAGGGCCGGCTTGCTGGTTCGCGCATCGAGCGCCCCAGCAAGCCAATCCCGCTGCTGCCGGCCCAATTCGCCAGGCGTCACGTTCGTCGCCTGCAACGTGTCCAGCAGGAACCAATTCGCTTTGGGCGTTTCGATCACCGAGACGTGCCGGCTGACCGCCGGCGCGACATCGTCTTTTGGGGCGACCGCCGCCGCCCAAAATCGCTCGCGATGGTCGTGATTGCCGAGGGCAAGGTGGACCGGCATTCCACCGTCGCGCACCGGGCGAAGTAAATCAACCAGTGTGCGGTAGTCGCCGCTGTTGCCCTCCAGGTAGGCGCAATCGCCATTGACGAGCACGCCCGCGGGCAATTTCCGCAGGGCAAGCAACTCCGCCCCAACCCGTTCCAGGTTGGCTGCCATTTTCATTCCGCGCGCGATCTTGTCCCGGTCTTCAGCAATGTGGATGTCGGCCAACAGGGCCCAGCTGTCAGAATTAACTTCCTGCTCCGCAGCGGCTAACCGGCGGCTGGCCAGCAGGCTCGCTCCGGCGGCCAAGCTAGTCTGTAGAAAGCGGCGACGGGAACATTCGGGCAAATGCAACGGCATAGGAACACCTCGGGCGGGACGGCAGGAAGGAACGGTCGAGCGACGGGCGCGCAGATCAAAAATAGACTGCTTCGCGCGATCGTACCTTCCGAGTCGTCAGTGTCAACGCTTTTTCCGCGAAAGCCGGATGAAGCTGCGGACCAGGACGAGACAAGTTTGCCGTGGAGTCAGCCGAAATCCGCCGAACCCCGGCACGGCGCCGAGTGTCCTGTGTGGCATGCCGCGGATAGTTATTGCCAAATGCTCACGGTCGGTTGTCCCAGCGGCTATAATGGCACAACCGCTTATATCTTCCCCCGCAGGCCAATGCCTCCCCCCGCCACCGCCCACGCTGAGCCCGAGTGTTCGTTGCCCGTATCTCGCTTGGGCGCGCGGCGGCACTCTCGCGCCGTCTTAGCCGAAGAGTCGGCATTCGGCTGGCCTTTCTGGCTGACCTACGCCGCGAATTTTCTGCTGATGGTGGCGGTCAGCTTGCTCTATCGCTACGGCGATTTCGTCACTTTTCTCGGCGGCAGCGAAGTCAATCTCGGCTGGATCATCGCCGTTGGCATGGTCGGCAGTCTGGCCATGCGGTTGGGCCAAGGCTTCGGCATCGACGCCTACGGCCCACGGCAAATCTGGCTCTTTTCGTCGGCGCTTTTCATCCTCACATGTCTCGCTCATCTGTTGGCGACGAACGTGAACAGCCCGTTCGTTTACGTTCTCCGCGTACTTTATCAATCGAGCCTGGCCGGGTTTTTCGGCGCCTCAATCACGTACATCTCGGGCCGCGCTCCGGTCGCCCGCATCGCCGAAGTCGTCGGCACGCTCGGCACCTCGGGCTTTGTTGGGATGGTGCTTGGCACTCGGCTTGGCGATCACCTGCTAAACTTCACCAAGATCGATCGCAGCCATGTGGATAGCATGTTTATCGCCGCGGCCATCCTCGGATCGCTGAGCCTCATTTTATCCTGGCTGGCAACGCGGGATCATGAACCGCCGGTTCGTCGCAAACGATTGCCCATGCTGCGAGTGCTGCGCCGATACCATCCGGGCAGCATATTGCTGGTCGCTGCCGCCACGGGGTGCGGCCTCTCGTTGCCCGGGGTATTCCTGAGCCGATACGCCGCTCATCTGGAAATCGCGGATATTGGCCTGTTCTTCACGGTGTATTGTCCGACTGCGTTCATCGCCCGCGTCTCGATGCGCAGCGTGCCGGAACGGTTCGGCATCCGGCCGATGATCTTGGGCGGCATGCTGGCGATGGTGGGCGGAATGCTGTTGTTTCTGCTCGTGCAAAAACCGTCGCATTTTGTATTGCCTGCCGTCTCGATCGCCATCGCGCACGCGCTGCTGTTCCCCGCCGTCATCGCAGGAGGCAGCGGCGCGTTCCCCGGCCGTTATCGCGGATTAGGCACAACGGTCAGCCTGGCGGCTTTCGACTTTGGCTGCCTGGTCGGATCGCCGATCGTCGGCGAAATACTGTATTGGGCTGAGCGTTGGAAGTGGGCCGCCTATCCCACGATGTTCGTTTCCATGGCCGCAATACTCGGCGCCCTTGGCCTGGTTTATGCGGCGAGCGAATTCGGCAAATCCCGCGCAGCAAAAGCACACTAGCTCGCGACGAATCTAGTGGCCCGCCGCGGAGCCGAAATTCGTCTCCCAGATGATCACCGCCACCGGGATCGCAATGGCTCCCGCCACGAGCAGCCAGAACATCTTGTCAGCGCTGATTTTGAAGCGATGCATGCGAATACGTCCGTGCTTTCCCCGAAGGCCGCGAGTCAAAATTGGCAACTCGCCATGATAAATCTTGCTCTGGGCGAGCCTTCAGTCTAACGACTGCCGCGCCGCTTGGCTGCTTGCAGCCGGCAGAACTTTACCGCGATAAAGGGGGACGAGGAAATCACTTTAGAACGAACTTCAAAATCGTGGCGCCTCTCGCCGAGTCGGGCCATTGCGTGTCTGCTGATGCTGTCATGGCTTGCGTTTCTCTTTGCGGATTACAAATTCCGCCTCTCCGTCGAGCCGACTTCTCAATGGCCCGGTTCTGAGCTGTATGGGCTGCTCAGCTTCTTCCAGCCAATCCTCAAATATGCAACTTTCGCTCTCACCCTCGCCTATCTTGCCAGCTGGCCGAAAGCCGCCTGAGAACAGGGCGGCAAATCGACTTTTGCTTCGATTGACGATCGAACCTAACACCGCTATCATCAACGGCTTCCAGATTCTCGAACGGTCCGAGAGCCTGGCTTTCCGGCAAGCTCTAGCGCGCGGTGCGCTGGGGTTGTCGAACGACTGCAAGCAATAGACCGAGGTTGATTTTGAACGCCGGACGCCCTGGCGACCGCCCGACTTGGACGGTGGGGACTTGGCCGGTGTGCCTGAAGCCTTGAGAGGAGCCCGCAAGCGTGGCTAACGTTCTAGTAAAGCAGTTGATTGAAGCCGGCGTGCATTTCGGACATCGCGCCAGTCGCTGGAACCCGAAAATGCGCCCGTATATCTACGGACGCCGCAATCTGATTCACATCATTGATGTCCGCGAAACGATCCGCGGTTTGATCCGCGCCCGCAAGTACCTGACTCAAGTCGCCGCGGGAGGCAGCCTGGTGCTATTCGTCGGCACCAAGAAGCAGGCCGCCGAGACGGTGGAGCGCGAAGCGGCACGTTGCGGCATGCCGTTTGTCAGCGATCGCTGGTTAGGCGGCACATTGACCAACTTCCGCACCATTCGCAGCCGGCTCTCGCGTCTGGAAGAGCTGGAGCAGATGAAAACTACCAATGAGATTCTGGCCTACTCCAAGAAGATGCAGTCGGCCTTGAATCGCGAATACCGCAAGATGTATCGCAACTTGAACGGTATGCGCACGATGAACCGTCTGCCTGAGTGCCTGGTGGTCATCGATCCCAAGAAAGAACACAACGCAATCTCCGAAGCCCGCAAGCTGGGCGTAACGACGGTGGCGTTGATCGATACCGACTGCGATCCCGATCTGGTCGATTTGCCGATTCCGGGCAACGACGACAGCCTGCGGTCGATCGAGTTGGTGCTGGATCAACTGGCCAATGCCATTATCGAAGGCAAGGCGAATGCCGCCGCCGCACCAGCCCCGGTGGGCGCCGCATCCGCCTATGTCAGCCCGGGCGAGCCCGAAGACAAAGACGCCGAGTAAATCGGGCGGTAGGTAAAACACCCCCTCTCCCATACCGGGCGAGGGTCGGGGCCACGTGTTGCTCGGACGAGGCTCTTTCTGGCAAAGAGTCTTGGCGCCGGTTTTCAGTCAAAGCCGGCCGAATCGCGGCGAAGCCTGGCTTCAAATCACATCAATCATCGAGATCGAGGAAGTACAGCATCATGGCAGAAATTACCGCGGCAATGGTCAAGACGCTCCGCGAGCGAACCGGCTTGCCGATGATGGATTGCAAGAAGGCCCTGCAAGAGACCGGCGGCGACGAGCAACAAGCCGTCGACTGGCTCCGCAAGCAAGGCATCAAAACCAAGGAAACTCGCATCGGCCGCGAGACCTCGGCCGGCCGGGTGGCCGTTTATGCCGACCACGCCAAAGGGGTCGGCGCGATGGTCGAACTGATGTGCGAAAGCGCCCCGGTGGCCAATAGCCCCGAGTTCGTCGCCTATGCCAATGATTTGGCCAAGCAATTAGCTACCGGCCCAGGCGCCAAGACGGCGGATGAACTCCTGGCTCAGCCTTCGTTGAGCAAACCGGGCCAGACGCTGGGCGAGCAAAAGGACGACATGTTCAATCGCATTCGCGAGGTGTTCAACGTCGGTCGTATCTTGCGGTTCGACGCCCCTAGCGGCGCTTACGCCCATCATGACGGCTCGCTCGGCGCTTTGGTCGAGGTCAGCGGCGGCAACGCCGAGTCGGCGAAAGAGGTGGCCATGCACGTGGCCGCGGCGAAGCCGACCGTGGTGCGAAAGGAAGATCTCGATCCGAATGCAGTCCAAAAGGAGCGGGAGATTCTCACCGAGGCGGCCCGCAAAGAAGGCAAGCCCGAGAACATTATCTCCAAGATGATTGAGGGCCGGCTCAAGAATTTCTTCGCCGAGCAGGTGCTGCTCGAGCAGCCGTTCGTGAAGGACGACAAGCAAACGGTCGGCAAGATCGCCGACGCCGCTAAGATGAAAGTCGTCCGATTCGAACGCTGGGAACTCGGCAAGTAGACTGAGAAGCGAGCGCCGTAGGTTATGCTTTAGCATAACGCGTTTAAAGAGATGTGGCTTAATCTTTAGCATAAAGCCTATCATCGAATGCGTTATGCTAAAGCATAACCTACGGCTACGGTGCGAAATCGCCACGTAGCGTTCGGGCGGCCCAACCAAGGAACTTTGCAGATATGTCAGAATCTTCACAGGTAGGTCGCTTTCGTCGCGTTGTGCTAAAGTTGTCGGGCGACAGCTTCGTTCGCGCCGGCGAACGCGGCATCAGCATGGAAGAGGTTGTGCATATCGCCCGGCAGACGTCGCGCGCCGCGCAACGCGGCGTGCAGATGGCGATCGTGATCGGTGGCGGCAACATTCTCCGCGGCGCTCAGTTCACGTCGACCTCCAGCAGCGTGCAGGAAGCGACGGCCCACTACATGGGCATGCTGGCCACCGTGATCAACGGCCTGGCGCTCCAAGACGCGCTGGAGTCGTTGGGCTGCGAGACGCGGCTATCGACGGCCATTCGCATGGACGGCGTGGCCGAGCCGTATATTCGCCGCCGCGCCCGCCGTCATCTGGAGAAAAACCGGATCGTGATCCTGGCCTGCGGCACCGGCAGCCCGTTTGTGACTACCGACACGGCCGCCGCCCAGCGCGCGCTGGAACTCGAAGCCGACATTCTGCTCAAGGCCACCCGCGTCGACGGCGTCTACAGCGACGACCCGGAAAAAAATCCTCATGCCGTGCTGTACAGCGAGCTGAGTTATTCGGCAGTTCGCGAGCAAAACCTGCGCGTGATGGATCCCACGGCGATCGCGCAGTGCATGGAACACGACATGCCGATTCTGGTCTTCAACTTCAAGAAGGAAGGCAACATCGAACGGGCCGTCAACGGTGAAAAGGTCGGCACCCTGATCGGGAGCCAGACGCCGGTCACGCGATAGGGAGAGCGAGCTAGCCATGAGCGCCGACGAAATTCTGATGGATGTCGAGGAACGGATGGAAAAGGCCGTCTCGAAGCTCAAGCACGATCTGGGCGGCATTCGCACGGGCCGAGCGAACCCAGGCCTGGTCGATTCTTTGCGTGTCGAAGCCTACGGTTCCCCCACGCCGATTAAACAACTCGCCTCCGTCGGCGCCCCGGAGCCAACGCAAATCGTAATCCGCCCGTTCGATCCCGGCACGCTCAAGGACATCGAAAAGGCGATCCAGGCCAGCGGCTTGGGGCTGACGCCGATGAACGATGGCAAGCTCATCCGCTTGAATGTCCCGCCGCTATCGACCGAAGTGCGACGCAAGATGGTGGCGCGCATCAAGGAATTGACCGAAGAAGCCAAGGTCGCCATTCGCAACGTCCGCCGCGACGGCAACAAGGCGGCCGATCAGGGCGAAAAGGACAAGACGCTTTCCGAGGACGATTGCGAGCAGACCAAGGAAGAGATTCAAGAGCTGACCAAGAAATTCGAGGCCCAGGCCAACGACCTGGCAAAGGCCAAAGAACAAGAGGTCATGGAAGATTGAACGCGGCGATCGCCGATTTCATTCGCCAGCCGCGGGTGTTGGTTCTTGCTCACCGCGGCGATAGCCGCGTGGCGCCGGAAAACACGCTGCCGGCTTTCGCGTCGGCCTTGAATCTGAAAGCCGACCTCGTCGAACTCGATTATCTTCACTCGGCCGATGGCGTGCCGGTGGTGTTCCACGACGAAACGCTGGACCGCTGCACCGACGCTTGCCAACGCCTAGGCAGCCGCGAAATCAAGTTCGCCTCGCAAACGCTTACTCAACTGCGGCAATTGGACGCCGGCAGTTGGTTCTCTTCCCAGTTCTCCGGAACTCGTCTGGCGACGCTGGCAGAGGCGCTCGAGATCATTTGCCGCGAGTCTCGCTCGATGATCGAACGCAAGAGCGGCGACGCCGCCACGTGCGTGACGTTGCTCGAGCGCCTGAATGTGATGGATCGGGTCGTCGTTACCAGCTTCGATTGGAAGTTCTTGGCGGAATGCCGCCAACTGGCGCCGCAGCTGGCGCTCGGAGCCCTCGGTGAAGAATTGCTGACCGACGGCCGTCTCGGACAGGCGATTGCTAGCGGCGCCAGCGTCGTCGGTTGGGGAGACCGTTGGGTGACCCGGCCGCTTGTTGAACTGGCTCATTCGCGTGGATTGCGGGCCTGGGTCTGGACCGTTGACGATCCCGCACGGGCCGCCGAACTCATTGGCTTTGGCGTCGACGGCCTGATCAGCAATATGCCCGGCGCCATTATGGCGGTGCGGGATCGGCTTGCATCCGGCAGCTAAGGCCGCGCGCCGCGTCCGCCAGCCACGGCCCCAACGCCCCAATATTTGATTTGCGTTTCAGCTTGACCCTCATTTCTCGCCTTCCTATACTCCCCGCCCCATAGGCCCTCTCGGTCGGAGCGAAAGGATTCGCTCCTCAAAAGCAAGGCTACGGTTTAAGGAGGAACCGCGATGACACGGATGGAGCAACCGGAGATGAACTCGCCTCGAATTCGCGACTGGCGCAAGCGAATCAGTTGGCTCGCAGGCGGATTGGCCGTGTTGGTCGCGTGCGTCGCGATACGGAGCGTCTGGGAACCGGAACCGGCAAATGCCGAATCGCCCGTCGGCCGAATTTTTAGCAAAAAAGGGGAGCAATCGACGAAAAAAGTCGCTGCGAAAGCGCTAAGCGAAACGGCTCCGCCAGACAGCATTGCTCCGGATAAGCCGATGATCGTGGCTACGGTGAACGGGCAGGACGTCAATCGAAACGATCTGGGCAAGGAGTGCCTGGCGCACTTTGGCGCGGAAGTGCTGGAATCACTCGTCAACAAGCAATTGATCGCCGAGCACTGCCGGCTGAAAAACATCGCGGTGACTCAGCAGGAAGTGGATGAAGAAATCAAGCGCATGGCCGAGAAGTTCGGGTTGCCCAAGGATCAGTTGCTAAAGATGCTCAAAGAAGAGCGAGGCATCAGCCCCGCTCAATATGCAAACGAAATCGTCTGGCCGACTATCGCGTTGCGCAAGCTGGCAGCGAATCGCCTGACGGTCACCAAGCAGGACTTGCAAGAGGCCTGGGAAACGCTTTACGGTCCCGCCGTGCAGACACGTTTGATTGCCTGCAATAGTCACGAAGAAGCCGAGAAGGTTCGCGCGCTGGCTATCGCCAATCCCGACGACTTCGGCAACCTGGCCAAGGTGCATTCGGTGGACCCTAACAGCGCTAGCGCGAAGGGCCTCATCCAGCCGATTCGCAGACACCAGGGCGACCCCCACCTCGAACGCATCGCATTCGCTTTGCAGAAGGACGAAATCTCTGAGGTAATCGCCGTCGGCAGCCAGTATGTGATTCTCAAATGCGAGACGCATTTTCCGGCACAAAAGGTCGCCATGGATACCGTCGAGAAGGTGCTGACGGATAGCATTCGCGACAAGAAGCTACGCCAGGTGTCCGACGACCTGTTCAAAGAATTGCAACAACAGGCCAAGGTAGAAAACATCTACAATGATCCGATCAAGCGTCAAAAGAATCCAAATGTAGCGGCGATGATCAACGGTCGCCCAGTCATGCTTCGCGAGTTGGCCGAGGCCTGCATTGATCGCCACGGCGATGAGATGCTGGCGGGCATCATTAACCGCACCCTGCTTGAGCAAGCTTGCAAGAAGCGCAAGGTCGAGGTTACCGAAGCCGACATGCAGGCCGAAATCATCCGCGCCGCGATCGCCATGGGCAAGACCACGAAAAGCGGCGAGCCGGACATTGCAGCCTGGCTCAATGACGTCAAGGAGAATCAAGGACTGTCCGAAGAACTCTACCGCCGCGACGTGGTCTGGCCTTCGGCGGCCCTGAAGAAACTTGTCGGCGAGGATGTGGAAATCACCAAGGATGACATGCAGAAGAGTTTCGATGCCAACTACGGCGAGCGCGTTCGCGTACGGGCCATCGTGCTTAATAATCTGCGGATGGCCAATAAGGTCTGGGCCCTGGCGCGCGACAGCATCAGCCAGGATGAGAAGAAGTATGCGCAAAGCGTCGAAGCGTTCGGCAAGCTGGCCGAACAATACTCCATCGAAACGGGCAGTAAGATGATGAAGGGCGAGGTGCCGCCAATTCAACGCTACGGCGGTCAGCCCCTCTTAGAGCAAGAAGCCTTCGAGCTGAAGAAAGGGGAAATCTCCGGCGTAATCCAGGTCGGCGGCGATCGGTACGTTGTCCTGTTCTGCGAAGGACGCACGGCCCCGGTGAAGGTCAATTTCCAAGAGGTCAAGAAACTCATCTACGACGATCTGCGCGAGAAGAAGATGCGGCTGGCCATGGCTCAAGAGTTCACCAAACTCGAAGACAACGCCCAGATCGACAACTATCTGGCCGGCACTTCCAAGGCCGGCGCCGAGCCGCAACTGAAAGGCATCGCTTCCCAGGACCTGAAACGCGGCTTGCTCGATCCTCGCGATGCAACGGCCGCGCCTAAGGCGCCGCGTCCAGGGAAGACAGGTCCTTCTGCCGCCACGGCCACGCGTCCAAACGGCCCCACGCTGAGGTGAGTCCGCCGCCAACGAGGCGACGCTCCAGGCGAGCTTCGGCTCGCCTTTTTTTATTGAATCGTTGATCGCTGGACTCTACCCGCGCCGTCGCTCGTTCGTATGCATTGCGAGCATTCAGGCCAGGCGCTTGCGTCCATCCTGAGCAGACGCGATCCTCATCGATGCAACGCTCAGCAGTGGCAAGGGTTGCGCGTTGTCTCGCAACCTCCGAACCGTGTCTCGCCGGGGACTGTCCTTTCTCCGCACGATAGTTCCCCCTGGGCCGAAAACGGTGTATGGTTAAGGGGTTGTCTATCCTGAGCACCCCCTGCGACATCGCATCGCCATGAGTTCCAAGCATTCGAGCGGCCAGCCCTCTTCCAGCGACCCCCCATTTAAGGTCGAACTGGCGGACCGAATGCACCGGCTGCCTCCCTACTTATTTGGCAAGATCAACGCCATCCTCTACCAGAAGCGGCGCGCCGGCGATGACATGATCGACCTGGGGATGGGCAATCCCTCGGAACCGCCGCAGGAGCTGGTCATTGAAAAGCTGGTGGAAGCAGCTCGCGATCCGCGAAACCACGGCTATAGCCAGTCGCTTGGCATCATGAACCTGCGGCGTGAAGTCGCCAGCAAGTACTTCCGCAAGTTCGGCGTGCGGCTCGACCCGGAAAAAGAAATCGTCGTCTGTTTAGGGTCGAAAGAAGGCTTCAGCCACATGTGCCTGGCGTTGATGGGACCCGGCGACACCGCCATCGTGCCGGCCCCTTACTTTCCAGTCCATGTTTACGGCATCGCACTGGCGTCAGGCAATGCCATCTCGCTGGAAGTGGCCAACAGCGAACAGTTTCTCTCGAACATCGCCTTCACCTGCGAACGGCTCCATCCCAAGCCGAAACTATTGATCCTCAATTACCCGCATAACCCCTCGACGGTGACGGTGGAACCGGAGTTCTTCGTCGAGGTGGTCAAGTTGGCAAAACGTTATGGTCTGATGGTGATTAGCGATTTCGCCTACGCGGACGTGGCATTCGACGGCTATCAGCCGCCGAGTTTCCTCGCGGCGCCTGGGGCCACCGACGTCGGCGTCGAGTTCACCACGATGAGCAAGGGCTATAACATGGCGGGCTGGCGCGTTGGCTTTTGCGCCGGCAACGCGGAGATGGTCAAAGCGCTCGGCACCATCAAAGCCTACTACGATTACGGCATGTTTCAGGCCATTCAAATCGCCGCCATCGTCGCTCTGCGCGGCACCGAAGCTGCCGTGGAAGACCAGGCGCTGCTTTATGAACGTCGACGGAACGTACTCGTCGACGGGCTGCGGCGGATGGGCTGGGAGATCACGCCGCCTCGGGCCGGCATGTTCGTTTGGGCGAAAATTCCCGAACCGTGGGCCAGCCAAATGAGCACCATGGATTTTGCCATGAAATTGCTCGAGGAAGCTGATGTCGCCGCCAGTCCTGGATCGGGATTCGGGCCTGCGGGCGAGGGCTATCTGCGGATGGCGCTCGTGGAAAACGAAAACCGCCTGCGGCAAGCAGTCCGACAGATTGGCCGTTGCCTGGGCCAGCAAGACGCTAAGCCAGTTTCCGCAGCGCCCGCCGTGCCGGCCGCGGCGCCGGCGGCCGCAGACCCCAAAGTCGCAGGGTAATCCTTCATGGCGAGGGACCGGCGAGATTTGTCCGTTCGCCGATCAGGTCAACAAAAGCTTGGCTCGCCGTGCCAAGTCGCAGCATTGACAGCCTGGCCAACCAACGGCTGATGATCCAGCGCCCGCTCCTCGCCAGTTGCCGGCCGCCGTCTGGGCGCGGAAAGGCTCTCAGGTCGCAACCGCGCGCGGGACCGCGCGACCGGCTTCCGCCATACTGGATCCTTGATAAGCGATTCCAAATTCGGCCGAATCGATGCGGCTCACGGATAATCGCCGAAACTGCATGATCAAATTGTAGGCGCAGGGCCCATATGGTATTTGATAGTCTAAGGCCATCAGCGCGAAGCAGAGCGATGCCCATAGCCTGCCGAGCAGCGGCAAGGGAAAGCAGATTGCCAGATAGGCCAAGGCGTACAACAGCGAACCTCGACGTGCCGCGCGCACGGGCCGAAAGTCCGCGCTCGCCAACTTGATCAGATCATTTCGGTTGAAGTGCGTGTGCCGCATCTGTGTGGCATTGTGGCTGCGAACCCAAAAGCGGACGTTGGTCAAGCGATTAATAAAACGGAACAATCGCGGATAGTCCTGGGCCATGTTTTCAGGACTCAGCCAACGCACCGCGCCTCGATATGGCACGCTGACAATCCAGGTCCCTCCCGGCCGTAGAACTCGCGTAATTTCGGCCACGATTGCCTGACGATCGGCAACGTGCTCCAGCACATCAAGCATCGTGACCACGTCAAAACTGGCATCGGCAAACGGCAATCGATAGCCATCGTAGCGCATAAACGTCACGCGACTGCTGCGGACGCGCCGACGCGCCACCTGGAGCGACACCCGATCCACGTCGATGGCAGCCACCCGCGACGATTTGCGGGCCAGATGCCGCACGTGATAGCCAGCGCTGCAGCCAATGTCGAGCACACGCGCTCCGGCCGGCATCCAACGTTTTGCAACTCGGCCGCGGTCGAGCGGAATCGGCAGCGAAGGCATCCGCTCGTAGAACTTCCTCTTCTCGAGATCGTTAAGTTTCGCCGTATCAATATTCTCCGAACGAGAAAGGAATCCTCCGCGCGTTTGATCTGGTTGAGCAGCCCCTCGCGCGCCCAACTGCATCGTCATACGGTTTTCCTCTGATGGCGGCAAAGAACAGCAAGTAACAAGCGGGCCGTAATTTAAGACGCCCCTGAGGCTTGGACAAGATCAAAGGGCGACAGGTCGCATCCGGCCGGCATCGCCACGCCTCGCGTGCTCTCCGTGGGCGCCGTCCGAGTTGCCGTCCGCAAAGTCTTCGCGATGCGATCAGAAATGACGTGCGGCGCCGTCGATAAAAGGCTCGTAAACAGGCCGACAACCGCAAAGAAATCGTCTCCGAAGGCACAAACACGCACGAGCCGACCGCTCGTCAAACGATGTAATAGACCAGTCCGACGCGTGTTCCGGCATGGGCCTTATCCACTGACGTGGCTTCGCCTTGAGGCGACCGCCGCGACGTAAGTCAGTGCCGCCATTGGCCTTGACCGAAGGGGCCTCGACCGGTAATCTGCCGCCGCTTCCGGCGTCGCAAAATGAGCCATACTACGCGCGGAATGAGTGCGTCACTAATGCAGCTTTGCTCGCGGCACGCGGGTGAAGTTTAAACGAGTTTTGCAACCAAGATCCCGTCCACTATTCATGCCGTCGCTTTGGTTAACCAGCTTCCTGATCGTGGCAGCTTTGACAGCCGCCCAGGTTGCGCTGGTAACTTTAAGTTTGTGGGAAATTCGACGGTTTGCGGCAAGTCGCCTTGGCCGGCGCCGCCAATTGCCGAGGGCGCCTCGCGTCACCCTGTTCGCTCCCTGCAAAGGACTGGATGTCGGCCTGAAAGACAATCTGCGTCCGCTCTTCGAACAAGATTACAGCAATTATCAGATCACGTTTATCGTCGAAAGCGCGGACGACCCCGCTTGCCGCGTAATTCGCGAACTGATGGCTGAAAACCGCTGCGTGCCCGTGCAATTGCTGGTGGCAGGCATGGCCAACGATACCGGACAAAAGGTGCACAATCTGCGCGTCGCTACGGCTGACTTGCCGACCGACGTCGAAGTGTTGGCCTTCGTTGATTCCGACGCCAGGCCGCGTGCGAATTGGCTGGCCCGTCTGGTGGAGCGGCTCGCCCGCGCCGAAGTGGGCGCCGTCACCGGTTATCGTTGGTTTGTGCCGGAACAAAGCACGCTCTCTAACTTGCTCTCCTACAGCATTAACAGCGCGCTGGCCGCAGGCCTCGGCCCCGGGGGGCATCATCTCATCTGGGGCGGCTCTTGGGCCATCCGGCGTGAAGTCTTCGAATCGCTCCGCCTGCATAAAGCCTGGGACGGCACCTTAAGCGACGATCTGGTCGCGACCCGCGTGCTGCAACAGGCTGGAATGCGAATTGATTTCGAACCGTGCTGCATGCTTGCATCTCCGGTAGCTAACGATTGGCGGCAGACGCTGTCATTCATCCGCCGGCAATACGTGATCGCCCGATCCTATTTGCCGCGGTGGTGGCTGCTGGCTTTCATTGCCTCATCGCTTTCCGCATTGACTTTTTGGGGCGGTCTAGCGCTGACGGTCGCGGGCGGGCTCAGCGACGCCCCGACAAGCGCGTGGCCTGCGGCGATCTGTCTGGCTCTCTATGCCACGATGGTGGTGCGCGGGGGTTTGCGCTGCTGGATCGCGAGCCTTTACTTGCCTGAACACAGAAGGCGGCTGCGCTTGGCCTATTGGTTCGATGTCTGGGCCGGCCCGCTGACAGGACTGGTCAACTGGCTATTGCTGATGAGCTCGCTCGTCGGCCGCGAGCTGCATTGGCGCGGAACCCGCTACCGGATTCAAACTAACGGTCGGGTGCAGGTGCTGCGGCCGACCGAAGTCATTTCACTACGCGATAAGAATCTACCGCACCTTGCGGGACCGCACTGCCTGGCGCATTCGCGCCGAACAGGCTCGCGGCCCGTTGCGGCGCCCACGTCATCGACCGCTTCGTAGCGCGTCGCAGCATTTCACATCGGTTCCAATCAGGAAGGGAGTCACGGCATGCATGTCGTGTTGTGGGATACGCGCCGATCGGATGTGTCGAAGGATTTTGCGGGCGGTTACGGCGTCGGCCAGTACCATGGCCATGGCGGTCTGGCCGGCCGCCTGATCCGCCATCGATACACGCGCGACCGGCGCCCTGTGGCTCTGGCCTTTGCTCATCTGGCTGCCATTTTCAGGCAGCTTGGCCACACCGCGGAATACAGCGAGGATCGCGTGCCGGCGGGCGCCGATGTTTACGTCTTCAACCCTTCGCTGATCACCTTGCCGCTCGAGCGGCAAGCCATGGAGGCGGCTTTGCGGCAAAAGCCCAAGCCCAAGGTGCTCGTCACTGGGCTGGTCGCCTACGCGCTGCCGGAGGCGTTTGCTGATCTCGATGTCGTGCTTGTCCGCGGGGAAGCGGAGCAGTTGCTGTGGAAGCTCGACGAGGTCCTGGCTGCGGACCGTTCAACCGTTGATGTCGGTTCCGTTCGCGACCTAGACGCCATCCCTTACGCCGACTGGTCGTTGTTCGAGCCGCATCGTTTCCGCATTGGTTACGATTTCTGGAAGTTTCCCACCGGACTGATCCAGCAAAGCCGCGGCTGTACTTTCACGTGCAATTATTGCCCTTATATCGTGGTCGAGAATGCCACCCGATTCCGCGATCCGGAGCGGGTTGTCGATGAAATGCGGCAAGGGATGCGGCAGTACGGCTTCCGCTCGTATAAGTTTCGCGATCCGCTGTTCGGGCTTGATCGCAAGCGAGTCTACAAGTTGGCCGAGTTGATCGGCAAGCTGCCGAAGAAGATTCAATTCTCGATCGAAGGACGGATCGACCTACTCAAGCCTGAGGTGCTGCGCGAACTCAAGAAGGTCGGCTTGACCAGCATTACCGTCGGCATCGAAACGCCGAACGAAGACACCTTGAGGCACTATAAACGCGCCCCGATCAAAGACGACAAGCAACGCGAATTTGTAGCGTTGTGTCGCGGGCTAGGCATCCGCACCGTGGCTGGCTTTATGATCGGCTTCCCAGAAGACACGCGGCAATCGATCATCTCAGTATTGCGATACGCCCAATTGGTCGGGCCGACTTATGCCAACTTTAATATTGTGACGCCGTATCCAGGCACTGAGTTCTTCGCACAGGTCATGCAAGACATCGCCGATTTCGACTTCGCCAAGTACAATGTGTACACGCCTGTAATGAAGTACCGCCATTTGACGAGCGAGCAGGTCACCGAGTTGCACGCCCGTTGCTTCGTGGGCTACTACTTCCGCTCCCGCTACTTCGCCGAAAATGCACACCTGCTCTGGCCCTGGCTGCGCCGGTTGGGACTGGGTCGCAAATATGCAGCAGCTGTTGGCGCCAATTCCGCGGCTCCAGGAGAACGGCCATCCGCCACAAATCCTGTCGCAGTACACCAAATCACCGGGCTGCGGAAAGACGCCGCGCATCCGCCTGGCGGCCCGCCCACGAAGGCCAGGCAACGCGCACGGAACGATGCACAACAACGAGCTGAGTAAAAAGGAGAAAACTCTTTGAGCCTAGGCCAGAGAGCGGCCGACGAGTTCGCGGCAGGCCGGAGTACCGCCTGCTTACTTGGTCGGCTGGCTAGTCCTCCCGTTCGTCCCTCATGCCTTTGGCCCTGCCGCGATTGCTTCAAGAGCCAAGGAGGAAACTCACAGTTCTCCTGAAATCATACGGCCATCGCTTTTGCCGCCTAGCGGCTGATAGACCGCCGCATGGTCGATCGTCTCGCGGATGAATCTCGCGCTGCCATCGCCGAGCAGGAACTGCGAACCCCCAGGGTGAGCCGACTTGAAGCCGACCTCCGTGGTCCAGTTGCAAGAGCGATGGCAAGGATCGGGAGAGTTGTCATCGCAAGTGTCGTAATTAATCGGAATCAGCGTCGTGCAATAGCCATTGCCGTCGTTCGTTATGGACCAACCGTTGCGGGCGTGTTCCGAACAGGCCGGGCGCACTTCGCCAAAGAAAATAGTATTGGACAGGCCGTCTTTTACTTCCTGCAATCGCACCGAGACGCCAACGCGCGTAAACGGACCGGCGAAATTCGATGGATCGTCGAGCGGAGCCAGCGACAGCGATTGCCATGGGTTTGGGCAAGAACAACTGGCATTGTTGAACACGTCGGTTGGGCCCCGCGATGCCGAATAATTGTGGACCGCACGACCGTAATAGGTTGCGGCGCTGTCGTCGCTAGGACAGCGATAGACCGGAATTGGCGTCGCAGCAAGTACATTCGTCGTACCAGGCATAAGCGCGCCATCGGTGTTCGCCGAGCGGAAATCAAAGGCCTGATAGAGCTGAACTTGTTCGACAAACGGAAGCAATTGAACCAAGATCGAGCCGCGATTGACGCCCAAGGACGGCTGCCAGAAAGCTCCTGGCGGCAGTTGTTTGAAACTGTCCTCATAGTTGGTCAATGCCAGCCCGATCTGCTTGAGGTTGCTGTGACATTGCGCTCGGCGCGCTGCTTCGCGAGCCGCCTGCACGGCCGGCAACAGCAAGGCGATCAGCACGCCGATGATGGCAATCACAACCAGCAATTCAACCAACGTGAAACCATGCCGTGGTTTGTTCGCCATTGCATACTCCTTGCCATAAACCTGCGTCTGATCGTTTCGAGATTTCCGTGGGAGGCGTTTCAACTCAGCGCTCGCCCAATGCCAGATTATGTGTCGGCCAGCGCCGTTTCCGGCCGCCGCACGTCGGAATGGCTGCGATAGAAGCGGCGGAAAGCCGAATCTCTTGACAACAGTTCATCGCGGCTGCCTTGCTCCACAATCCGCCCTCCGTCCAGCACCAACACCACGTCCGCCTGTTCGAGCGTGGACAAGCGATGGGCAATAATCACCGTGGTGCGGCCGTACATCAGGCGCCTCAACGATTCGAGCAAGGCCGCCTCGGTTTCCGTGTCGAGCGCGGAAGTCGGCTCATCGAGGATGAGAATGGGAGCATCTTTCAAAAAGGCCCGGGCAATCGCCAGCCGCTGCCGCTGCCCGCCCGATAAATTGACTCCTCGTTCGCCTAACATCGTGTCGTAGCCTTGCGGCAGCGCACGAATGAATTCGTCTGCTTGCGCCTCCCTGGCCGCCGCCTCGATCTCCGCTCGCGAAGCGTCTGGCCGACCGACGGCGATATTTTCGGCGATCGTCGTCGAAAACAGGACCGCATCCTGCAGCACGACGCTGACCTGGCGCCGTAACCAATCCAGCTTTAGATCGCGGAAGTCGCGGCCGTCGAGCATGATCTTGCCGGAATCGGGGTCGAAGAAACGCAGCAATAAAGCGGCGAGCGTCGACTTCCCCTCGCCGGTGCGTCCCACGACGCCGACAGTTCGCCCCGGCTCGATGGTCAGATTGATGGCACGAAGCACCGTGCGCTCGGGTGAATAGCCGAACTCGACGTCGCAAAACTGTAGTCGACCGCGTACTTCGTCCGGTTGCAGCGCCCCCGGTCGATCGGCCACAGCAATCGGAACATCGAGCAGTTCGAAGACTCGCTGCAGTTGGGTTTTTGCCAGGTGATAGATATTCATCCCCTGGCTGAAGGAATTCAGCGGCTGATATACCATGCCTAAATAAGCCAGGAATACCAGAATGTCTCCCACGGTAAGTCGACCCGCAAGCGCTGCCTGCGAGCCTAGCCATACTACAATCGCCGTGCCGGCC
>JAICIG010000104.1 GCA_025924495.1 Pirellulales bacterium
CTATTAACGGCGAAAGTCTTGCCGCCACAACAAGAACTTTGCTGCTCGAATTTGGGTGCCATGCTTTCCCGCGAGCGTCAGCGAGCGGGTAAGCATGCTCGTTCTCGCAGTGGCAACATGCCTACGTCGGCGAGGCGCCGACGAAGGCATGGCACCCAAGAAGTGTCGTGAACGCAGTTATTGCGGCAGCGACAAGATTTTGGTTGCGGCTCCGCCGCGATATGCTGAAGCATAACCTACGTGCTCTAGCCCCGATGAAAGTAACGATGTCGCGAGAAAAAAGCAGTCAAGCATTCGCCCGGGCGAAACGGTTGATTCCTGGCGGCGTGAATAGTCCTGCCCGCGCGTTCGGCGGCGTCGGAGGCGAACCGCTGTTCTTCGCGCGCGGCGAAGGCGCCTACTTGTTCGATCTCGATGGCAACCGCTACATCGATTACATCGGCTCGTGGGGGCCGATGATCCTGGGGCACTGCCATCCGCGCGTTACGGCGGCGCTGGAAGACGCCGTGCGGCGCGGCACGAGCTTCGGCGCTCCGACCGAGGCCGAGAGCGAACTGGCTCAGATGATCGTCGACGCCGTGCCCTCGGTCGAGAAGGTCCGCCTGGTCAACTCGGGCACGGAAGCGACGATGAGCGCCATTCGCCTGGCCCGAGGGTTTACAGGGCGCGACGTGATCGTGAAATTCGCGGGCAATTACCATGGCCACGTAGACAGTTTGTTGGTCGCGGCCGGCAGTGCCGCCGCCACGCTTGCCGTGCCGAACTCGCCTGGCGTTACGGCGGGCACGGCGCAAGATACGCTGGTGCTGCAATACAACGACGTCGAAGGACTCTCCGCCGCTTTCGGCAAACATGGTTCGCGAATCGCCGGCGTGATCTTTGAGCCGATCGTCGGCAATATGGGTTGCGTATTGCCCTCGACAGAATTCTTGCGCGCATTGCGAGCAGAAACCCGGCGCTGCGGCGCGCTGCTGATTTGCGATGAGGTAATGACCGGCTTCCGCGTGGCCTACGGCGGTGCACAGGCGCGACTTGGAATCGAGCCCGACCTGACGACGCTAGGCAAAATTGTCGGAGGCGGATTGCCTGTCGGCGCCTACGGCGGACGCGCCGAGATCATGGAACGCGTCTTGCCGGCCGGCCCTGTGTTTCAAGCCGGGACCCTTTCGGGCAATCCCTTAGCCACCGCTGCCGGAATTGCGACGCTCAAGGTTCTGCGCGATGAAAATCCATACGAGAAATTGGAGCAACTTGGCGCACGGCTCGAGTCAGGCTTGGCTGACGGTGCACGGCAGGTCGGTATTGCCCACACGACGGCGCGAGCGGGCAGCATGTTGACGCTGTTCTTTAACGCCGAGCCCGTGCGAGACTGGCCAACCGCCAGCCGCTGCGATACCAAGCGCTTCGGCCGCTACTTCTGGAATCTGATCGAGCGCGGCGTGTACATGCCTTGCAGCCAATATGAAGCGCTATTCATATCGACCGCGCACAACGAGGCCGACATCGATTGCACGATCGCAGCCGCAAAAGAGGCGTTCGAGCGATTAAAGGATGCAGCGGAATAGCGTCCTTGCTCGACTGCCCTACGTGGCATGCTTTTCTTCGGCGGCGCTGCGACGCAAGTAAAGAGGCGTCAGCTTGTAGATGTCGTCTTCTCGGCCGCCGCTGAAGTGCATTCCGCCCACGGCCGCGACCTGCGCTGCCGTCGGATGCCAATGCGCGGAGGCCATGATCGATATACCGGCAGGAATGCGATCCTCCAATGCTGACAACGCCGGACCCGTCACGGCGGTTTCAGGCGCCAGGCTCGCCAGCCATTCGTCGATCGACACGAGACGCGTCTCGTGGCTGGGTTGCCACGCGCCCGCTGGTCCCCGCTCGAAGGTTTGCTCGAAGAGCTGACCGCGCCCTGCATCGAGCACTGCCGACAATCGTTGCCAGGATTCTACCGCAGCTCGACGCGCGACGGCTTCCAACGTGTTGACGCCGACAACCGCTGAACCAACCGCATAGGCGAACGTCTTCGCCGTCGTGACTCCGATGCGCAAGCCCGTAAACGAACCGGGGCCGACCGTCACGGCCGTCAGTTGCACGTCGGTTGGCCGCCAGTCGGCATGGGCCAGAAGCTCCTTTATTGCCGGCGCGAGCGACGAGGCGCTGCGCAGCGACGGATTCAACTCTATCTCGGCCAAGAGTTTATCGTCGGCCATCGCCGCGACGCTGCCGAACCGCCCGCTGGTCTCCAGGGCTAGAACTCGCACAATTCAGTTTCTCGCGGGGGCATGGCGGCGGCGCGGCCTATACTAGGAAGATGGTCTAATGTCAGGATCCCGCTTGCCAGCATTGCCTGCAAGGGCAAAACCCGCTTGACCATCTTCCGACGCTAACTTAGACTGCGCATTGGATTTGGGTCGATTTTTCCAACCGGCGCGCCGAATCGGATCACGTGCCTGTAGAGCCGAAGGTCAGCGGTAGTGAAGCGAGCGCTCATCAGTGATATTCACAGCAACCTCGAGGGGCTCGAGGCGGTCCTAGCTGACATCGACAAGCAGGGGATTACCGAAATCTACTGCTTGGGGGATATCATCGGCTACGGGCCCAATCCCCGCGAATGCATCGATCTGGTGATGCGGATGAACGTCTGCATCCTCGGCAATCACGACCAGGGCGCGTTATTCGATCCTGAAGGGTTCAACTCTGGCGCCGAGCGAGCCATTTTTTGGACGCGAGAGCAATTGGAAAGCCCCAAAGGCAACCCGGCGGACAACGCGAAACGTTGGGATTTCCTGGGCGAACTGCCGCGAAACAAGCGGGAAAACGGCTTCTTGTTCGTCCACGGTTCGGCTCGCAATCCGCTCAACGAATATGTCTTTCCGGAGGACATCTACAACCAGCGGAAGATGGAAAAGATCTTCTCTTTGATCGAGCAGCATTGTTTTCAGGGACACACGCACGTGCCGGGCGTGTTCACGCAAGGGCTTAACTTTTTCAGCCCTGAGGAAATCAGCTATCAGTACCGCCTGACGCCCGAGAAGACGATGGTCAACGTGGGCTCGGTCGGCCAGCCTCGCGACGGCGACCCGAGAGCTTGTTACGTGGTGCTCGAAGACGATCTCGTGAAGTTCCGGCGAATCGAGTACCCGTTTGAAGAAACGATCAAGAAGATTTACGCCACCCCGGAACTCGACAACTTTCTCGGCGACCGGCTCCGCGACGGGCGTTGAACAGGCGGCATAAGATTGCCGTCGCTGGCTACGAATACACTCCACTCGAAAGGTCGCCTTCCTCTCAGTTCGCCGTGGCGAAGGAAGAGATCTGGCGACAACCGCCTGCAGGCGGTTTTCCTTGGAAGGATAAATTGGCATGGATAGGCGTTTTTACACATTCCTGGCTCTCTCGGCCGCCGTGTTGCTAGTCAACTTTCTGGTGCTGAAGTGGCTTGCGCCTCTGCCCGGCCAGCAGCCAGCCGCCAAACAGCAAGCGGCCGCGGATCGTGATATTGAGAAGGCCGAGAAGCCGAAGAAACAGTCGGTCGCCGCCAAGAAGAAGAACGGGGACAACGAGAAGAACGAGAAGGAAAAATCTGCTGAAGTCAAGGCAGCTCCTAAGACCGAACCGCAGCGCTGGGTCACGTTAGGTTCTGCCGACGAGAGTGATCCTTATCGCATGCTCGTCACGCTTACCAATCGCGGCGCGGCCGTCGAGCGCATTGAGCTCAACAGCCATCGCTTTCACGATTTGGACGATCGCTCTGGTTACTTGGGCCACTTGGAACTCACTAAATCCAAGGCTCCGAAAGGTTGCCTGGTGCGCGTGGTCGGCAAAGGCACGCCAGCCGATCGCGCGGGGTTGAAGCCCGACGATGTTTTGCTGGCTGCCGACGATCAACCTGTGCCAAGCGTCGCGGCGCTCAATGACATACTGGCCTCGAAAAAGCCGGAAGACATGCTGGCGTTGTCGATTTCTCGCAACGGCAAGTCGATGTCGCTGTCTGCGACGCTCGCTCGCAAGCCGCTCGAAATCGTTCGTCCGGAGTACACCATCGAGGACGGAGAGGACGAGGGCGAGCCGCGCGAGGCCGACTTGGGAGAAACCGATCCGAAAATCGTTCATCCCCTCTCCTTTCTGATGACGCTCGCCAAAATCGATGGCGAGGAGATTGGCAAAGATGAAGAGGAGCTGGCTGGCGTCAATCTGCGCACCGGCAACTGGACAATGCTGCCCAGTGATCCGAAGAAACCCGATGAAGCGGCGTTCGAGATGGAACTGCCCGAGCAGCAATTGAGGATCAGGAAGATCTTCAGCCTGGTGAAGCTAACGCAGGAAGAGGCGGCCGATGCCAATGCTCCTGCCTATCATCTGAATTTTCAGTTGGAAATTGAAAACCTGGGAGACGAGTCGCGCGAGGTCGCCTACCAGCTCGACGGTCCGACAGGCCTTCCCGCCGAAGGATGGTGGTACGCCTATTCCTCCAAGATCGGCCGCGACTGGAGTTCGCCGGGCATTCGCGACGCCGTCATCGGTTACCTGGGCGGCGGCGCTTTCCAGCATAGTCTGATTAGTGCGGCGACCATCGCCGAGGACAAACCGCTCGAAAAGTTCACGCAGCCGCTCGTTTACATGGGCGTCGATGCCCAGTACTTCGCCGCCGTGTTGATTCCGCAGAAAAAGGAAGTCGACGAACAGTGGTTCGCTCAAGCGTATCCGTTGCGAGCCGGCCCCGTACCCGCGAACAAGAACAAGAAGAAGCTGCTGGACGTCTCGTGTCGGATGGTCAGCGTCGAAACGAAGCTGGCGGCCGACGGTGGCCGGCGCACAGATCGCTTCCAGATCTTCGCGGGCCCGAAGCGGCCGGAGCTGTTGGCCAAGTATGCCGCTCCCGACGGCCTGGGCGAACTGGTCTATTACGGTTGGTTCGGTTGGGTTTCGCGGCCAATGCTCGGCGTCCTGCACTTCTTCTATAGCGTTGTGCACAATTACGGCATTGCCATCATCATGCTGACCGTGCTGGTGCGCAGTTGCATGTTCCCCTTGAGTCGCAAGCAGGCGCTCAATGCCCAGAAGATGCAGGAATTGCAGCCGGAGATGAAGCGGCTGGCGGAAAAATACAAAGGCAACGTCGAGCAAAGAACGAAAGCGCAACAAGATCTGTTCCGCAAGCACAACTACAATCCGCTCAGCGGCTGCTTGCCGGCCTTGGTGCAGTTGCCCATTTTTCTCGGCCTTTATCGCTCGTTGGCGGTCGATATTGAGCTGCGCCAAGCGCCGCTGTTGGGCGAGGCGATCCGCTGGTGTTCCAACCTGGCGGCGCCCGACATGCTCTGGTATTGGGAGCCGTATCTGGCGCAATTCATCGTCGGCAAGACCGGCTGGCTGGGGCCGTATCTCAACGTGCTGCCGCTGGTTACGATCGGGTTGTTTATTTGGCAGCAGAAAATGTTCTTACCGCCGCCGGCGGACGAGCAAGCCGCACTGCAGCAGAAGATGATGCAGTACATGATGATCTTCATGGGCGTGATGTTTTTCAAAGTTCCCAGCGGCCTGTGCCTGTACTTCATCGCCTCGAGCCTGTGGGGCATTACCGAGCGCAAGCTCCTGCCCAAAACGATTCCGCCCGGCACGGCTGCGATGGCGGTAAAGTCCACGAGCGCGCCGAGCGGCAACGGCGTCGAAGGGCGAAAGAAGAACAAGGAACGGGGCCGGAAATAACGCGGCTGTTCGTCAAACCGAAGCGACGCAGTCGCCCGGCCTCGAGGCCATCGCGGTTGGGCGAAGATCGCCACGGCCCATACAACGCCTGATCATTACGCTGCGTGTTTCATCCCGACGACACGATCGTTGCCATCGCCTCGGCTCCTGGCGGCGCCGCGCGAGGCATTGTGCGACTGAGTGGCCCAGAGACGGTTCGCTCGCTGCAGTCATGGTTTACGCCTGACGAAGGGGCGCATTGGCAAACCGCGCAAGCTCGGCGCGTTGTCGTCGGGCGCCTGCAAGTGGAAGGCTTCCACTCGCCGTTGCCTTGCGATCTTTATCTTTGGCCGAACGCTGCCAGTTACACTCGGCAACCGACGGCAGAAATCCACACGCTCGGCTCGCCCCCTATACTGGCGGCCATTTTGCAGACCGCTTGCCGGCATGGCGCCCGCTTGGCGCAGCCTGGCGAATTCACGCTCCGGGCGTTTCTCGCTGGGCGGCTCGATTTGACTCAGGCTGAAGCCGTTCTGGGCGTGATCGACGCGGCCGATCGCCGCGCGTTGGACGTAGCGCTCGCACAGTTGGCCGGCGGGCTGGGCGGCGCCCTGCGCCGTTTGCGAGATCGGCTGCTCGACTTGCTCGCGCACCTCGAGGCGGGCTTGGATTTTGTCGAGGAGGATATCGAATTCGTCAGCGCCGGAGAGCTCGAGCGCGAGTTGACTGCCGCGCAGGCCGATGTTGCCGCGCTCGTCGATCGAGTTCAAACGCGTGGCGACGTTGCGGAACTGGCTCGCGTGGTCATTGCGGGATGGCCCAATGTCGGTAAGAGCAGCTTGTTCAACGTGCTGGTAGGACATGACCGTGCCATCGTGTCGCCGCAACCAGGCGCCACGCGAGATTACCTGACTGCCCGAATTGATCTGGATGGCGTCCAGTGCGAGCTGATCGACACGGCAGGAGTTGAGTTCGGAATTGAAACGGGCATTTCTGGCGCAGCGCAGGCATCGTCCGACGAACAGCGGCAACAAGCTCAGTTGTTGCTGCTCTGCCTCGATTCGACCCGTCCGCTCAACGATTGGGAGCGCCGCCAACTGAAAGAGATTGAAAATGGGCCGCCCGCGCTGGTGGTGCTGACCAAGACAGACGGCGTGCGGCGGCTAGCGCTGTCGCCCCTGGAAACGCCCGGCGAGCTGATCCAGACCAGCAGCTCTACGCTTAGCGGGATCGAACGCCTTCGCGGGCAGCTTCGCAGCGCATTGCTGGCATCGAGCAGCGAGACGGGCGTGGTGTTGACGACAGCCGTTCGTTCTCGCGATAGTCTGCGGCTTGCGGCCGAAAGTTTGGCTCGCGCTCTTGAGCTCGCCCAGGTCTCGGGCGGCGAAGAACTGATTGCCGCGGAGTTGCGAATTGTCCTGGATCACTTGGGCCAGGTCGTCGGCACGGTTTACACCGACGATGTGCTCGACCGCATCTTCAGCCGGTTTTGCATCGGGAAATGATCGTCCTTTTGGAAGCGGAGACGTTCGCCGAGCTCGCATTGCGCCTGGAGACATTGCCTGGCTTAGCCAGCTTAAACCCCGTCGGGGGACCCAGCCTAAAACCGCCAAAGCTTTCCACAGGCGGCGCCGATAACCACCAGTGATTGCAGAGTTCCGGCGAGTTGTATTCCCTTCAGGTGTTCGCAAAAGGAGCGCGCGCAATGGCACGCTATCACGCCTTTAAGATTGTCCCTCTAGCGGCCTGCGTCATGTTCTCGTTTGACGCGCCGCTCGCCTTCTCCCAAGAGCTGACCCCGGCGGTTGGCAACGAGCCGAAGACGGCCCTGCTGGTTGCCGAGCCCGCGGGAGATCCCGAGGCGATTGACGACTATTCCGCCTACGGCATCGCCGCGGCGAGCGAAACGGCCGACGATGCCACGCAAACCGAGCAAGCCGGCGAGGCGGGCTCGAAGGAAGTCGAAGTCGTTCGCGAGCGGTATCCGAACCGCACGATCAAGATCGAACGCGAAGTGAGCCAGGATGCCCAAGGCAATTACATCAACCACGGCAGCTGGAAGATGTGGGATGAACGAGGCACGCTAGTCGCCGAAGGTCATTTCAAGAATGGCGAGCGCGATGGAACGTGGAATCGTTGGTACCGCGGCGGCGAGTCGGACCTGCTGAGCAAGATTCCCTACCAGCAATTCACGGCTCCCTTTGTCTCCCAAGCTGTCTTCAAGAACGGCAAACTGGATGGCAAGTGGACCATTTACGATAGCAAGCAGCGCAAGATCAGCGAGTGGGAATTCACCGATGGCGACCGCAACGGCAAGTCGATCTGGTGGTTCGCCAGCGGCAAGAAGATGCGCGAAATCGACTTCGACAAAGGCGAAATCAACGGCGAATTCAATGAGTGGAACGTCGAAGGCAAGCAAACGATCAAAGACGAATACCAACATGGCCGTAAATTGGCCATGAAGACCGACTATCACAACGGCGGGGCGAAGCAAAAGAAGTCGGAAGGCATGTATCTCTATGCCAAGGAGATCATCCAGACGCCAGACGACTGGTGGAATGCCAAGATTGCCGTCTACACCAAGCAGGGCAAGGACGAAAAGCACGGCAAGTGGAACTCGTGGTATCCCTCCGGCCAGAAGCAGATTGAAGGCGCTTATCAGAACGATCTGCAGGTCGGCAAGTTCATCTGGTGGTTTGACAACGGCCAGGTGGCTCTCGAAGGCGCCTACGAAAACGGCAAGCAAGTCGGTCCCTGGGTGTGGTGGCACCAGAACGGTTTGAAGGCCACGCATGGCGAGTACGCCGACGGCAACCCGACGGGTCGTTGGCGCTGGTGGGACACCAACGGCCGCGTGAACGAGACGGCTGATCTGTCTCACAGCGAAGGCAAGGTGGTCGAAACGCCGAACGTTCCGGCCCCCGCCGCGGCTTCCAAGAACGAAGCCCTGTTGCCGAAGCCGGCCACGCCGCGCGTTCGCTCGCAGTTCAAACGTTAATCGTCGCTGAGCAACAGAGCACGGTTAAATTGCAATCAGGCCGTCCGACAAAAAGTCGGGCGGCCTTTTGCATTGACGCCAGCCGTTTGCCGCTTCGCTGGCCTTCGTCGGCGCCATGCGTTACGCTGGGGCGGCGGCTGCAGCGCCTTCGCACGCCGCGGCCCAACCTTCACTGCGCGATCAATGTCGGAAACGAGTAAAACGCCGAGTGTCATGCGATATTACCTGGTTTGGGCCGCGTTGCTCGTCGGTTCGATCGCCATCGCCGGGGCCGTGTTTGCGGCATGGCGACAGGCCCATGTCCCGGTCGACTATGCAGCGCCGGCCGCCGCGCCATCGCCGCCCCTGTTGAAGTGGCAAAAGACGGCAATTGGCAAGTCGACCTCGCAAAGGCCGCGGATTACCAATGTCCAGGTGGTCGATTTCGACCGCGACGGCAAGAATGACGTGTTGGTTTGCGATCCGCAACGCAATGCGGTGATTTGTTACCTGCAAAGCGCCAAAGGCTGGGACGAGCGAGTGCTCGGCAATGATCTGCTCGTGCCGGCGCACGCGACGCTCACCGATATCGACGGCGACGGCGACAGCGACGTGCTGGTCTCGGAGTTGGGCGACATCTGGCCTTCGGACCAGGCAATTGGGCGACTGATTTTGCTGGAAAACCAAGGCGGTCGCAAGGGATTTCGCCGCCACGTGCTGCTCGACGCAGTGCGTCGAGTGGCCGACGCCCAGCCCGGCGACTTTGATGGCGACGGCGATATGGACATCGCGGTGGCGGTATTCGGTTACGCGCGCGGCGAAGTGCTCTGGCTGGAGAACCGGGGCGAGTTTCGCTTTCGCGAACATCGGCTCTGGGCGCGGCCTGGCGCCATTCATGTGCCCGTCGCCGACTTCGATGGCGACGGCGACCTGGATATCGCCGCCGTCATCTCGCAGGACGACGAGGAAGTGCTGGGATTCGAGAATGATGGCAAGGGAAACTTCGAACGCCGTTCATTGTTTGCGACGATCAACTTCGACTTAGGCTCTGCGGGCCTGGTGCTCGCCGATCTCGATCGCGATGGCGACGCCGACTTGCTGTTGCCCGCCGGAGATAACCTCGAAGAGAATTACGCCTGGCCGCAGGCGTACCATGGCTGCTTCTGGTTGGAGAATCGCGGGGCTTGGAAATTCGAAACGCACCGCATCGCGACCTTCGGAGCCGCTTATGCGGCGGCGCCGGGCGATCTGGACGGCGACGGCGATCTCGACGTAGCGCTCGTCAGCCTGCTGAACGACTGGAGCAGTCCTTCGAACCCGAGCGTCGTGTGGCTGGAGAACGACGGCCGGCAGAAGTTCCAGTTGCGACCCGTGGATATCGCGCCCACGCACTTGGTCACGGTGTCTTGCGGCGATTTGAACGGCGACGGCAAGGATGACATTGTGGCCGGCGGGATGCACATCAGACCTCCTTACGATCGCACGGGCCGAGTTAGCGCGTGGCTCAGCGTCCCCTAATAGTTCGTCGAAAGGTGCTTGAATGTCTCGTTGGCAACGCCGCTTCGCCGTGCTGGTGCTCCTGGAACTGGCCGCCGGGCTCGCTGCGATCGCGTATTTTGTAACCCGCCCGAAAATCCCAGCAATCGATTTTGACGCGGTTGACGCTGAAGTTGCGCAAGTCATCTTCGGGTATCAGCAGATGATGACTCTATCCAGCAGCGCTTATTGGCAGGATTTGGCACGACTCTATCTGTCGTACGGTTATCTCCCGCAAGCCGAGATTTGCGCGCGCCAGGCGGCGGAGCTCGACGGCAATTCCAAAGATTCCGTTTATCTTTGGGCCGTCGCGCTCGATCGGCTGGGCCGCCTTGATGAGGCTGCCGAGAAGCTGAAGCAGGCGATGCAGAAGGGAATCACGCAGGCGTCTGCCTGGACAAGGCTCGGACGGATCGAGATGCGGCGCGAGGCCGCCGCCGAGGCCGAAGTGGCGTTACGCGCTGCGGTCGACAAGGATCCGCATGCCATGCCGGCAGCGATCAGTTTGGCCCGCCTGCTGTTGCGCACGAATCGGGCGGCCGAAGTCGAAGCGCTGATGAAGCCATTCGTAGAGAAGGAATCACGCTCGCACGCGCCTTGCCAGATGATGGCGTTGGCCGAACTGGAACAGGGGCGCCCGGCAAAGGCTGACGAGTGGCTGCTGATGGCTGACTGGCGACCAGACTACTCTCGGTTTACCGACCCGCTGGCCGACGCCGAGCGCTGGGCCTCCTTCTACGGCGCACTGTCGTGGGCGACTGAATACAAAGCCCAGGCCGCTTTGGGTCATCAGGAACAAGCGGCGGCCGCGATCCAACACGCGCTGAGCCTGGCGTGGGATGAACAATTGGCGATTCAGGCAGCCACGGCGTTCTTGAAGGCCGAGCATCCGCAAGACGCGCTCGCCGTCTTGCGCCAGGTGATCCCGCTTGCCGGCCGGAGCGATTTCACTTCGTACCTGCGCGGCGAAGCCTATTCGTCGCTGGGCAACAAAAACCTGGCGGTCGACGCCTGGAGCGAGTCCGTGAAGTTTCGGCCCAGCAAGTCTGCCTACGAGCGGCTGGCCGAATTCTATGGGCGGCAGCCGGATTCCCAAAAGGAATACCTTGCCTTGGCCCTTTATGGCGCGGGCCTGAACAGTTACGACGCCGGCAACCCGGAAGAAGCGGCCCACTTTCTGGGAGGTTCAGTCGAATTCAGGCCGGACCAAAAGCTTGCGTGGCTGCTGTTGGGCGAAGCCAGACGGGTGCAAGGGCAGAATGCCGCCGCGCGCGAAGCCTATGAACACTGCCTCAAGATCGACCCCGATCAGGGCCGTGCCCAGGACGCGTTGCACGCCCTGGATTCGTCGAAGTCGGAATCGAGCGAGAGCGAGTCGAGTTAGGCGCCGCCCCATTTCACCACGCTCCCGGTCCGATAAGCCCGGTTGCCTAGATGGGCCCCCGTCACGGCGGCGACGCCCGCTTCCACCGGGCAGTTGGGCTGCTTGCGGCTCCGGATGCATTCGATCCAATTCGCCAGATGCAGCATTTCGCCGTCCGGCTTGTCGTAGAAGTCGGCGCCGCGCGGGCCGCTGCCTAGAATCATTTCCGCGGGCTGCACCTTCTTGTTTCGCTCGGGAATGACTTCATATCGCCCGCGGTCGAGATACAACGTCGCGTCGCTTCCCATGAACTCGATCATGGCCGCATTGCGGGCATTGACAAAGGTCCCTTCAAAGTAAACCTGCACGTCTTTATCGGGGTAATGCAGCAAGGTCTGAATCGTGTCGGGCGTTTCCCAGATGTCCTTGGCCATGAACTGATCGCCGATCGTCGCAGCCGTCGTCGGATGATCGAGATCGAGATACCAATTCGCCACGTCGATGAAGTGCACCATCAAGTCGGTCAGAATCCCGCCGCCAAAGTCCCAGAACCAGCGCCAGTTGCGAAAGCGGTATTCATCGAACGGCTGCTCTTTGGCATTACCCAGGAATTGCTTCCAGTTGACGGTCTTAGGATCAATGCCCAACTTCTCTTTGCGATGCCGCGGCTGATTGCGGTTCCAGGTCAGATGCACCTTGTGGATTTCGCCGAGCTGCCCGCTCTTGACGATCTCGTATCCTTTCTGAAATTGCGGCATGCTGCGCTGTTGCGTGCCGACCTGCACAATTCGCTGATGCTTGTTTTGAGCATCGATCGCGCTCTGACCTTCGGCCACGTTGTGCGTCAGCGGTTTCTCGACATAGACGTCTTTTCCCGCGGCGCAGGCGTCGATCGTCATCGGCACGTGCCAGTGGTCGGGCGACCCGATCAAGACGGCATCGATATCCTTCCGCGCCAGCAGCTCGTGATAGTCTTTTGTCGCCACGGCTTGCGGAGCGGCCAACTGTTTGCCCATCTCCAGATGCACATCCCAGATGTCGCACACGGCGGCAATTCGTACGCCGGGAATCTGAGCCAGTGCTTTCATCAGGTGTCTGCAGCGACCGCCCGTGCCGATGCAGCCGATATTCAGCGTTTCGTTCGCTGCATAGCCTTTGGCCGTGGCTGTATAGCCGGCGGTGATCAGCCCTGCGGCGCCGACGCCCAAAGCTTCCAGAAATTGCCGACGTCCTTGTTCGTGGGTCGCTCCGCCTGTGCTCATGGTCCGCCTGCCTTGTTGAAATCGATGACACGGCCGCGGCCGTGGGATAACCTCTCTGCCGCTCATTCTGCGCAACAGGCAAGGGGCTTTCAAGCGAGGCACGGAGCCGGAGCGTCCGAACGGCGGATGGGGACAGGTTAAGCGATCCGCCGCGCATACGCGTTGAATGCGGCGGCCATTGTCAGCCGCGTGGCCCACATTGCGCGCTTCGCAACGTGCAGGGCGGGCCAATCGGCTAACCACGCGCAATTGCGGCGGCAAGCTTCCCTACTGTCCGAGCGACTCCAGATCGAACGCCTTGCCCTTCAGGTCCGCGAGTTTTTTCTGCTGTTCGGCCGTAAGAACGGCATAGGCTTGCTTTTCATGTTCCGCGACGATTCCATGCTGCTTTGCTTGCATTTGCTCGTCGCGGGCCCTGGCGAGTTCGCCTTTTAATAGATCGCCCGCCCTTTTCTGCATGTCGCGGCTCAACGTCGCTAGTTTGGCTTGTTGTTGGTCCGTGATGTCCAGCGCTTTCACAATCTCGGGCTTGATCTCGGGCCTGATCAGGTCGGCCCAGCTCATCTGGTCGCGATTTTCCGGCTCGGCGAGCTTGTCGCGTTGCGTCTGGGAAAGGATCTTGTTGACTTCTTGTTCCCACTCGAGCGTCAGCGCGTAGCGCTTCTTCTTCCGTTCTTCCGCTGCCGTTCCCGTGTTCCGCAGTTCAAACTGCTTTTCAAACGCCTCGCGCTGGAGAGCGGCGAGCTGCTTCTGCTGATCGCTGGTGAGCTCCAAAGCCTTTACGACCTCCGCGTCATTCAAAGCATATATGCCCGCACGCTGCCAGTGGATCTGGCGAAGCCGAGCGTATTGCTCGGGCGTCAGCAGCTTCTGCAACTCGGCGTTGAGCTTCTCCTCCTCTGTTTTGGGATTAAACGGCTCGCCACCCTGAGCGGCTTTCCGCACCGAATCGTTGAGGCGCTGCGAGAGTTCGTGCCGGAGGGTTTGCGACTGCTTTCGCATTTCGGCGACGACCGGAGCGTCGTTTGCGATCCCCAGCTCTTTCAGCACAGGCTCTTCCAGGGCGAGAAAGACTAGCGGTCGAATCGAAGGCGGCATTCGATTCGGCGGCTGGGCATGCGCTACACTCGCAAAAAGGCCCAGGCTTACGGCGAGACACGACGACAGAAGGACGACGCGATTCATATCGACGCTCCTTGTGCTGGGGCGGAAAAGGCGGCAAGCAGCCCGTCGAAAGGATGGCTATATCCTATGATGCCAGGGGCGCCACGACAAATCGGCGGCAATGCCTTCGGCGCCATTTGACAGCACTGAGGTGATATTTGGCGGGGAATGTCTCTGTGCGCTGCAGGAAGCCGCGAATCGGCGCGTTTTTTGGGTTCGCGGAACGCCAGCGACGGCGCTCCCTACAGGCGCTGTGACGTTGTTTAGCTCGCTGCGTTTCGTTCGCTGGCTTCTTCCCAGTGCTCGTAAAGCTTGCCGAGGGCCTCTTGCTGCTGGGCGATCTCGCCTTGCACCTCTTTGACGCGCCGTCCGTCGCGCAAGACGTCCGGGTCGGCCAAAGCCTCGTGCAACTCTTCCACCTTCGCCTCGCGCTCGAAAATCTCTTTCTCCAATTCGGCCAACTTGCGGAACGGGTATTTCCAGACGCGTTTGGCAGGCTTGTCTTCTTTCTTTTTCGCCGCGGTTTTGACAGGCTCCGCCGCTTTGGCGCCGGCGGCGGCGGTCGTGCCGGCCAGACCCTCGCGGACAAAGTGCAGATAGGTGTCGTAATTGCCTTCGATCACGCGAAATCGGCCAGGTTCGACGACCAGCAGGTGATCGGCCACGCGATTGAGAAAGTAGCGGTCGTGGCTGACGAACAATACAGTCCCCTCGAATTCGTTCAGTGAGCGCTCCAGAGAATCGCAGGCCCATAGATCGAGATGGTTCGTCGGTTCGTCCAGCACGAGAAAGTTTGCATCGGTCGCGGAAAGTCTGGCAAGCGCCGCGCGGCTGCGCTCGCCGCCGCTCAAACTGTTCACGCGCTGAAAAACAATGTCGCCGGTCAGACCGAAGCGGGCCAGCAGACTGCGACGCTGCGGCTCATTGAATTCTTTGCCGGGAGGGCGAATCGCTTCCACCACCGGCTGCTCATCGTCCAGACCCGAGAGGAGCTGATCGTAGTAGCCAACCCGCACGCCTGTACCCAAGCTGATCCTGCCTGAATCGGCTTGCTGCTGGCCGACCAAGCAGCGCAACAGCGTCGTCTTACCGGTCCCATTGGGTCCGATAATGCCCCAGCGCTGTCCGCGCAGGATGTCGAACGAGAGATCGCCGAACAATGGACGGTCGTAAGCCTTCGAAAGTTGCTCGGCGCGCAGCACGATATCTCCCGTGCGATCGGCCGGGGGAAAACCCATCGCCGGGGCTTCGATCTGCCGCGGCGGATTGATCCGCTCGATTCGCGAAAGCTTTTTCTCGCGGTCTTTCGCCTGCGCGTGCTTCTGGCCGTACTGGTTGCGGCGGATGAAATCTTCCGTCTTGGCAATCAGCTCCTGCTGTTTTTCGTAGGTCCGCGCTTGCACCTTCAGCCGTTCGGCCTTTTGGCCCCAGTAGGCGGAAAAGTTGCCGGTGTAGTCGTCGACCGAACCTTGAAACAACTCCAAAGTTCGATTGGTGACCTTGTCGAGAAAGTAGCGGTCGTGGCTGACGACGATGACGGCCTGTTTCGTCTCGGCCAAAAAAGATTCCAGCCACTCGGTGGCTTCGATATCGAGATGGTTCGACGGTTCGTCGAGCAGCATCAAGTCGGGATCGCGCAACAGCAGTTTGGCCAGCATCAGCCGATTTTGCTGACCGCCGCTCAGCTGTTCGATCGGTCGATGAAAGCTGGCTTCGTCGAAGCCCAGGCCGTGCAGCACGCGTTCGATCTTGTGGTCCAGATGGTAGGCGTCGCGCTGCTGCAATTCATGCTGCAGACGATCGTAACGCTGCCCCAGCCGTGCTCGCTCGCGGTGGTCCGTCGTAGCGCTCAGGGCCTCGGCGGCCTCTTCCGCCTCTTTGGCCAGTGCGATCAGGTGCTCGAGCGCCGACTGCGCCTCTTGCCATAACGTGCGGCCGGGCGCCCATTCGGGCTGCTGTTCCAGGTATTCCATGCGCGCCGAAGCGTGCAGCTCGACCTGGCCTGCATCGGCATCCTCGCGGCCGGCGAGGATTTTCATCAGCGTGGTTTTTCCCGCTCCGTTGGGGCCGACGAGCCCGATCTTTTCGCCGGGTCGAACTTCAAACGTCACGCCATCCAGGACCGGTTCGGGGCCGAAATGCTTGACGATCTCATTGACGGAAAGCAGGATCATGTCGCGACGGGTCGGAAAGGAATGATTGCTTGCGAGTCCTAGAGTTATAGAATGCCCGCCGCGGCGGGCAAAGGCCGACTGAAGATCGGCGTTCAGCGCCGCTCGAGCGGCGCATAACGAGCGACAATCGCCTTCGCCGCCCGCAGACCATCCAAACCGGCGCTCACGATTCCGCCTGCATACCCTGCCCCCTCGCCAATCGGATAAAGCCCTGCGACGCCCGTGCTCTCCAAGCTCATCGCGTCTCGTGGAAAGCGAACCGGCGAGCTGCCGCGAGCTTCCGGTCCGACGAGCGTGGCTGCCGCGAGAAACTGGCCGCGCCAGCGGCGATCGAGCAGCGGCAAGCCATGTCGCAGCGCGCTCGCCACTTGCGGCGGCACGAGCTGTTCCAGTTCGACCGGCGCAAGCTCGCGAGTGTAGCTGGATAAAAGCTTCCCTTTCGAGCGGCGGCGGGCCAAGAAATCGGCGGCCCCTTGAATCGGGCACGCGTAGCGGCCGCCGCCGGCCGCGAAGGCTTGGGCCTCATACTGCCGCTGCAACTGCATGCCCGCCAGGACGTGAGACGAGCCGAACTGATCGGGCTCGAGCGTGATCATCAAGCCGCTGTTGGCGAATGGCGAATCGCGCCGCGAGAGGCTCATGCCGTTCGTGCAGAAGTAGCCGGGCTCGGAGACGCTGGGAATCACCTGCCCGCCTGCGCACATGCAGAAGCTGAACAGATTGATTCGTCCGCGCGCCACCAGGCTGTAGTCGGCTGCGCCGAGCCGTTCTTCCAGTCGCGTCGGCCCGTATTGCACGCGGTTGACTTGCTCTTGAGGCTGCTCGATGCGAACGCCGAATTGAAACGGCTTTTGCTCCATCGGCACGCCGCGCGCCAGCAACATTTCATAGGTGTCGCGAGCGCTGTGGCCGACCGCCAGCACGACGACTCGCGCCGCAACATAGCCCGACGAAGTCGCCAGGCCGCGGATGCGGCCGTCGGCCAGATCGACGTCTTCCACGCGACAAGAGAAACGCAGCTCGCCGCCAAACATCTCGATTCGCCGTCGCATCGCCTTGACGACCGCCGGCAAACGATTGCTGCCCAAGTGGGGGCGGTAGTCGTAAAGAATCGAAGGCTTGCCTTTGCATTCGGCGAACAATTCGAGCACGCGCCGGACGTCGGGGCCGGAAGTGCGGCAAGTGAGCTTGCCGTCGCTGAAGGTGCCGGCGCCTCCTTCGCCGAACAGATAGTTGCTCTCCGGATCAAGCGGTCCGCCAGAATCGAAGGCGTGCACGTCGCGAATTCGGTCGCGCACCGGACGGCCCCGTTCGAGCACCAGAGGGCGATAACCTTGCTCTGCCAGGAAGCATGCCGCCACCAGCCCGGCCGGCCCGGAGCCAATGATCACCGGCCGCTCGGCCAAGGCTTCTTCGCCTGAGGGCGGCATCTCGAACGGCGGTTCCTGAAACGGCTCGATCTGCACTGGCCCTTTGCGCCGTGCGGCCCGAGCGACGATGGCTGATTCGTCCTCGGGGACGACCACCTCCGCGGTGTAGACGAAGTGCAGATCGGACTTATCGCGAGTGTCCAGGCTCTTGCGCAGGATTCGCCACCGCGCAATATCGCCGGGGCGCACATCGATCGCCTGAGCCAGTCGCTCGGGCAACGCCTGTTCCGGCTCATCAACGCCGAGACGAACATTGGAAAGTCGGATGGGCATGGGCGAATGATCGGTCGACGGGCGGCAACTCAGCTAACGGCAAAGGCGGCGACGGTCGCTCTCTGCGATCTGCCAGGCGCGAAAAAAAGACGGCCTGCAGGAGGCCGTCTTTCGCATTCGGTCCTTGCCAGCCGCGTCGTAACGGGCTAGCAGTGCCGCCGACTTTTTAACGATATCATTCCCGCCCGCCGCCGACTAGGGCGGGCCGAGCTGGCTTGACCGTACCGGTTCGGCGCGAACCACTTCGCTTCGAAACCTGCCAAGCCTCGCCGTCTGCCGGATTAATAGTTGCGACCGCCGCGGCCGCCGCCATAGCCGCCGCGACCACCGCCCCCGCCGCCACCCGAGGTGCGCTCGCGCGCCTCGTTGACCGTCAGATTGCGGCCTTGAAATTCCGATTCATGCAGCGCGCTAATGGCCTGATCCGAGGCTTCCTGCGACTCCATCTGGACGAACCCGAAGCCGCGCGAACGGCCAGTTTCTCGGTCCGACACGACTTCCGCCGACTGCACCGCGCCATACGGGCTGAACAGCGCTTCGAGATCCGACGAGGTGACGGACCAAGGGAGGTTGCCCACATACAATTTCTTCGACATGCACTTCACCCTTTTCGAACAAACACAAATCCGGAGCCTTTACGGACGGATCGCCGGACAACAACGCCGACTGCGGATAACTGGCCGCCGCGAGAGGCTCGTTGCATCTACCCGACTGCCGCCCTATTCAACGGGCGAGAACGGCGACGTTCTCTACTGTCCCGACCAATGCCAAGAACCAACATCAACCAACTCGAAACACTCCGCTCGGCAGTCCAGGCTGAATCAGTCGGGGCTTGAGGCGAAAAGGGTGAGGATTGAAAGGCGTGGCCAATCAGGAACGCTGGATAGGTGCAATCGGTCTCCAAGAAACAAACCTGGACGCCACGGATGATACACATCCCCCGGCTGGGATGTCTAGCAAAATCTTAATGGGATCGGACCGCGTGTGGGAGTACGGCGTGGGGGCCGATGTCACGAGTCAGGATGCGAGCGCTATTTTGTCGCCGGCTGCAGCCAGAACTGCAATTGGGCCACGCCGTCAATTTCGAAATGGTCGATGCGGAACGAATGTTTGCCGGCCGCTAAGTCGATCTCGGTCTTGTCTTCCGCCGGCGGATGCCACGTCCAGTTATCGATCACGCGGCGTCCATCGACCTCCACGCGAATGCCATCGTCCGAAATCGTACGCAGCTCGTACTTACCCGCGGGCAGTTCGATCTCGGCGGTCGAAACCGTAGCAAAGTGATCGGGGCCGACGCGATCGCTCGGAGCGCCGCCGCCCCAAACAAAGTCGATCTTCGTAAGCCGGCGTTCTTCCAGTACCGGCCCGCGCGTTACTTCGCCCCAATCCGCTGGCGGCTTTTGCGGCCCGGCTCCCTTCCAACTATAAAACTTGACGTCCCAATCGGCGAACAGCAGCAGCCCGTTCACTTGGAGCGACTGTTGCTTTTCCGGCAATTCAACCGCGAATGAAAACTCGTGCAATCGCCGATCAGCGGCGGAGATTTTAAAGGTCGCCGGCAGACTGC
>JAICIG010000105.1 GCA_025924495.1 Pirellulales bacterium
GAAGGTCATCGTGCGGCGAATCAAGAAATTCCCGGCGCCGATCGACATCTACGAAGAAAGCGACATGATCATTCGCACGATCCGCGATGTGTTCACCGGCGACGTCGACTCGATCTACATTGACGAGCCAACCTCCTATGAGCGCGCTAAGGAGTTTCTGCAGATCGTCATGCCGCGCTATGTCAATCGACTGCAACTCTACGAAGGCAAAGAGCCCTTGTTCCATCGCTATCGGTTAGATGAGGAAATCAGCCGGATCCACCAGCGCAGCGTGCCGCTCAAGCAGGGCGGCGGCATCGTGATCGATCAGACGGAAGCGCTGGTGGCGATCGACGTCAACAGCGGGAACTTTCGCGCGGAAGACAACGCCGAGGAAACCGCCTATCAGATGAATCTGCTGGCCGCGCGCGAGATTGCCCGGCAACTGCGTCTGCGCGATCTGGGCGGCGTGATCGTCAACGACTTCATCGACATGCGCAAGGAAAAGCACCGTCGCGGCGTCGAACGAGCGCTGCGCGACGCTGTGAAACGCGACCGAGCCCGAACCAAGATTCTGCGAACCAGCCCTTTTGGCTTGGTGGAAATGACTCGGCAGCGAATTCGGCCCAGCCTGAAACGGAGCGTTTTCAAAGATTGCCCTGACTGCGGCGGCACTGGGGTTGTCAAAACCGCGGAGAGCATGGCTATCGAGGTCGTACGCCTGTTGATTTTAGCCGCCCAACAGGAAGGCTTGGCCCGCGTGACCGCCACCGTCGACGACGATGTGGCGGCTTACCTGAACAACAAGAAGCGCCGCGAGCTGGCCCGGCTGGAAGACGACTATAACATCGTGGTGCAAATTATTGGCAGAGAAGGGGTTGCGCCAGAATATCTGGTCATGGAGTGTTACGACGCCAACGGTCGTGAGATACGGGTTCCGCATTTATAACGGCGCCGCAGGCGGCAGGCGTTCGGGGGCATCCGCCGACACTCGTTGTTGGCTGAAACCGGCCCTCGACGGACCGGCGTAAGTCTGTTAGATTAGCGAGCTTTCCCCAGCGCGGCGGCAAAACCGTTGTCCGGCTGCCCGAGGGATGGCGAAATCGAGTTGCAGACATTCTGGCGGACCGCACACAGCGCCGCTTTGCCACGGCATAGACCATTTGGATTGACCATGTACGCGATCATCGTAGACGGCGGACGGCAGTATAAGGTGGAAGAAGGCCAGGAATTAGTGGTCGATTACCGCGACCTTAGTTCGGGCTCGGAGCTGACTTTCGATCAGGTGCTGGCTTATGGCGAAGGCGCTAAGCTGAAACTTGGCCAGCCGACCGTGTCGGGCGTCGCGGTCAAGGCCGAGGTGCTCGGCGTCGTGCAGGGACCCAAACTGGTCGTGCAGAAGGCCCGCCGCCGCAAGAATTTTCGCCGCAAGACTGGCCACCGCCAGGTCAATACCCGCGTGCGAATCACGCAGATCGTCGGCTAACAGCGCACCGTCGGACGAGCGCAATGGCCTTAGGGTCGCGGGCTAGCCGTGGTTTTGCAAGACGCGCACTTGCGGCTGCAGCCTGAATATCAAAGCCCCTGACGGAAGGCCCGGGGGCCTTTTTTAGGGCAGCCGACGGCTTTGCGTTAAGCATGCGTCGGTTCCATCCGTCGTCAGGTTCCGTTGACCGCCAAGGTCGATCTGACCTAAGGTAACGGCTGTTTAACGCGCCCTGACGGCAGCTTTATGAGAATCATTCTGTTCGAGGACGACCGCGTTTCGCACCTTTATCCGGTGACGATCGGGAAACCCGCCTATGCGATCGCGTGCGGCTCTTATCGATTGCTGGATCTGGTCGGGGAGCTAGGCGGCGTAGCCTACGCCTGGGTGCGCCCGCATCTCAACGAATTTCGACAGGCGGATCCGCCACCGCAACATGCGGCCGCCGAACCGACCGCCCTCGTCAATGCGAGATTGGTTCCCTCGGCCGAGGTTGTTGCCGGGCTTGCCCGATGCGTGGCGGAAGGCCGGCCCGGCGCGATCGCCGCGAGCGGCGAATACCGGCCGGAGCCCGATCGCCATTTATTCCAGGGTTTGGCGAACGTCGCGGCAGCCGTATTAGCGCCCGGCGCGGCCTTGCCTTCGCCGCAGGCCAATGCGGCCGATCTTGAGGCGTGGTTCAAGGGCCTCAAGTTGCCCGAACTTGAAGCGCCGCCGCTGCCGCTGTTCGACTATCCTCACGATATCATCCGCCACCATCTGAGGATTTTCTCCGCAAACCTGAAAAAACGGCTGGCCGAAGGAAGCTATCGAGAAATTGCCGACGGCGTGTTCGTCGCCGAGGGCGCTCAATTGGGCCAGTATGTCGTCAGCGACACGCGCCATGGGCCGATCGTCATCGACGAGCGGGCATCGATCGGCCCGCATGGCTACTTGAGCGGACCGGTCTATATCGGCGCCGGGGCCCGAGTGATCGAGCAGGCGGCCATTAAGGATGGCGTCGCGCTGGGGCACACGACCAAGGTGGGCGGCGAAGTGGAGGGTTCGATCATCGAGCCTTACACCAACAAGCAGCATCACGGTTTCTTGGGACACAGCTACCTGGGCAGTTGGATCAACCTCGGCGCAGGGACCTGCAATAGCGACTTGAAGAACACCTACGGTACGGTAAACATGGAGTACCACGGACGCAAGGCGCCGACCGGCATGCAATTTGTCGGCTGCATCGCCGGCGATTATGCCAAAAGCGCGATCAACACCGGCATCTTTACCGGCAAGACGATTGGCGCTTGCAGCATGATCTACGGCTTTGTGACGACTAACGTGCCCAGCTTTACCAACTACGCACGGCTGTTCGGCCAGGTGACGGAAGCGCCGGTAGAAATCATGGTCGCGACGCAGGCCCGCATGTTTGCCCGCCGCAACGTGCAACAGCGACCCTGCGATGTTCAACTTCTGCACGATATGTACGAACTGACTCGGCACGAGCGCCAAATTGCCGGCGAGCCATTGTCGTTGTGAGGACGAAGGCAGAAGGTGAATTAGCAGCGTGTTCTGTCTCCATTGATGCCAAGGACCAATCGCCACTCCTAACTCCTGTCTCCTCGCCATGAAGCTCTCTTCGGTCTACAGTCCCGGTAAATTCGGCCTGTCCTTCGAACTGTTTCCGCCAAAAACGGCCTCAGGCGAGGAGGAGCTGTTCCGTCATCTCGAGGAACTGGTCTCGTTCGAGCCGAGCTACATCACCTGCACGTACGGCGCGGGGGGATCGACGCGACAGAAGACGCTGGAGATCGTTGAGCGGGTGCGGCAAAGGTTCGGCTGTCCGGTGGCCTCGCACCTGACTTGCGTCGGCTCGACGGAGGACGAGCTGCGCAGCTACCTGCGAGACGCGCGCCAGCGCGGCGTCGACCATATCGTGGCGTTGCGCGGCGACCCGCCCAAGGGCGAAGCGGAATTCAAAGCCGTGGCAGGCGGACTGCGGTATGCCAGCGAGCTGGTGGCGCTCGTTCGCCAGGAGTTTCCCGATTTCGGCATTGCGGTAGCCGGTTATCCTGAGACGCACATCGAGGCGATCAGCCCTGAAGCCGACCTTGAGAATCTGAAACGCAAGGTGGATGCCGGCGGCGATATTGTGATCACGCAGTTGTTCTATATCAACGAAGACTTCTTCCGCTTCCGCGATCGCTGCGAGCAGATCGGCATCCAAGCACCGATCGTGCCGGGCATTTTGCCGGTCACCAACCTGGCTCAGATCCGGCGCATCACTTCGCTCTGCGGCGCCAAGCTGCCGCCGCAATTCGTCGCCGATCTAGAACAGCGAGAAGGCCAGCCCGACGATCAGTTCGAAGTCGGCGTCGACTTCGCTACGCGCCAGACTCAGGAACTCCTCGACGCCGGCGTGCCGGGCATCCACTTTTACGTGCTCAACAAGTCTCCCGCCACCTGCCGCGTGCTGCGCAGCGTGACACGCCCGGCATAGGTCGAACCCCTCTCCCAAAGGGAGAGGGAGTTGGACGCACTCAATCGTCGTCGTCGTCGTCCTCTTCCTCGTCGTCGTCATCATCCTCCACCGCGAAGACGAACGGCGCCCGCACGGGCGGCGGCATCTGGGCGTCGAGGCCTCGGACGCTCTTCCAGACGATTTGATTCAAGACCAGATCATCGGCGGCGTCTTCGCGGCTCAGGTCGAGCTTCGCAGTTTGCTCGGCGCCCCAACCGGAATTGGGGTTCATGGCAGTCAGATCGACTTGAGCCGCGCGATGCTCATAAGGCGCCAGGTCGGGCTTCGACTGGAATGAGGCGTACATGGGGCGCGCCGCCGCGTCGAACTGGCTCATCGGCTTCAGGCCGAGAATCAATTCCATCGTTCTCAGCATGCTGCTGGTCGAGTACATGCTGGAATCGACCGAGCCGCGTTTGCAATAGGGGCTGACGACCAACGCCACGGTGCGATGCGCATCGACGTGGTCGGAACCGTTCTGAGCATCATCCTCGACGACAAAGATGGCGGTGTCCTTCCAGAACTTGCTCTTGCTCACCGCTTCGACGAGCAGCCCCAATGCGAGATCGTTGTCAGCCACCATGGCCGTTGGCGTCGGCTTGCCCTTGGCCATGCCGGCGGTGTGGTCGTTAGGCAGCCGCAGCACAATGAATTGCGGCATCTCGCCGGTCCGTTCAAAGCCTTGCAGCTCCTCGGCAAACCGCTCGGCTCGCTTCACGTCGGTATAATCGAGATCCCAGCCGCGGTATTGCGGATCGAAGTGTCCTTCCAGCGTTTTGGCGACGGCCTTGCCTGGCTCGCCGGGATGTTTGTTTTCTTTGATGAATTCGCCGTAGCTTCGGTAGCTGACGCCGGCCTCTTTGCATCGATCCCACAAATAGCCGCCGGCCGGCACAGCGATCTCGAACGCGCCTTCGCTCGGATAACTGAGCTTCTTTTTGCCGCCGCGGTAGACCAGCGGCCAGGTCTTCTCCACGAAATCGGTGGCGTAAGCGGCCATCGACCATTCGTGCCCGTCGGCGCTCACTTCGCTTTCCACATAAAAATTGTCGAGCAGCACGAACTCTTTGGCCAATGCATGATGGTTCGGCGTGACCTGTTCGCCGAACAGGCACAAGTGCGGCGCCCCATTCCCCTCGGGAAGATCGCCGAACACCTGGTCGTAAGTGCGGTTTTCCTTAATCACGTAGATGCAGTGTTTGATGGGGCTCGCCTCGCCCAGCTTGGCGGGAATCGGATGATTCTTTTCGTTCGGTTCGATCACCGGCGCCTGGTCGGCTCGCAGCGGGCTTGAGCGGTATGCCGTCTCCGTATATTTGGCCATCGTCTCGGGCGACGGGTTTTCGACGACGCTCAGCGTTCCCTGCAGCAGTCCGCCGATGTATTGCCGGATGTCGGCAGATGGGTTCTTGATCGGATCGGGACCGTTCGGATTGGCGTGTGAAATCAACCCCTTGCCGTTGGCGATGTAGATGCGCTTGTCGAGCGCGCCGTAACGAACGGAGGTCGGATACCAGCCGGCGGGAATGAAACCCATCGAGCGGCTGCGGCCCGACTCGCTGACATTGAACATGGCCACGTTGTTATTGTCGGCGTTGGCGATCAGCAACACTTTGCCGTCGGGCGTCAGCGACAGGCTGTTGGGGGCGCTGCCGTTGGGCGCCTTGGGGTAGAGCGAGCTGGAGATGGTCTCTAACGCAAGCCCCGAAGTTGTGTCGAGCACTGAAACCGTGTTGGAGTTCGCGCAGGCGACAAACAACCGTTTCCCGTCGGGCGATAGAGCCAACTCGGTTGGATGGGCTTCGGTCGCCCAATGCTCGTCGACTTCGAGCGAATTGAGATTCAGCACCGCCACGGCCGACTTGCCCCATAAGCTGACGAACAGCCGCTTGCCGTCGCGATCGGGCAGCACGGCATATGGATAACTTTCTTTTTCGAGCGTCGCCTGGCGTCGCTTGCTTGGATCATCCAGCGGCATGAGGCACACGGCGTGGCCCCAACCGCCGGCCACGCAGAGCGTCTTGCCGCTCGAATCGCAAGCCATACCGGCCGGAACGAAGGTCTCGCCCGGCTCGGCGAGAGGTAACTCGCGATGCTCGCTCAAAAAGCCGTCCGAAAATTTGAACTCGTGAACGACTTCGTATTCCGCGCCGCTAGCGAACAGGCGCTTGCCCGAGGGATGGAAGCAGACCCCGTAAAACGCCTGGCTGAGGCTGACTCGCGATGCGAGCTTCTGCCGCTTGAGATCGATAAGTGCAATCTCATGTTCGCCATAACCGGCATGCAATACGGCCGCGTAAGGCTCGCTCGGATGCATGGCGATCTGCACCGGGAAATCGCCGAGCCTGATCTGCTTGCCGACCGGATTCAGCGACCATTGGTTTGGCAGCAACACGCCGCCGCCTTGCTGAGCCCCGGGAAGTTGACGCGGCTTCTTTGCCGGAAGATCTTTTTCGTCCTCGTCGGCTCGGGCGAGCGGCAAGCAAACAACCAGGCTGACCAGTGCCCGAGCAACGATCCAGGCGACGCGCGGCATGATGAACTGTCCTCTCCGAAGGCGGGTAGAAACGAAGCTTGTCAAAAAGAAACGCTTAACGCCCGGCGCTCGCGGCGCTTGCCAGCGGTTTGATGGAGATTTTCCTAAAGGCTACCGGGCCGTGATCGCCCTGGATCATCAATGGGCCTTTGTCGACTTCATCTTCAGAAATTGCCGCACGCGTCGGCCCGGAGAGTTCGACCTGCTCGTGAATCAGCTTGCCGTTGTGAAGGACTTTCTCGAACTGCGCATTGGCCGTCTTCTTGCCGCTGGCGTCGAATCGCGGAGCGCGGAATTTAATGTCGAAGCTTTGCCATTCGCCCGGCGGCAGGCTGGCGTTGAGTTTCGGGGCGTGGCCTTCGTAGCCCCTGTTGTCCTTCCAGCGCTGATAGATGCCGCCACAGTCGCCGTACTTGGGATGCTCGACGCCGAAGCTGTCGAGAATCTGAATTTCATAACGTCCTTGGAGGTAAATGCCGGAGTTTGAACCTTTGGGAATGTTGAACTCAATATGCGCTTCGATGTCGCCGAATTCGGCCTTGCTGAACAAGTTCTGCTCTTTGCCTTCCGGGCCATTCACCAGAACGCCGACGCCATCTTCGATTTTGAACAAGCGAGGATTTGCCGGGTCGAGGGATACCGCTTTGGGGTCATCCAGTGACCGGCCCCGTCGCGCCAACCGGCCAGGTTTTTGCCGTTGAACAGCTCCTGCCAGTCCTGCTCATCGGCGGCAACTCCCGGCCGGCTGATGGCCAGCGAGATGGCGCCGGCAAGCAAGACCGTTAACATGGAGAATCGCCGACCGAGCCAAATCTTGTGTCGTGCTTTCATCTGGCGGGCTCCTCGTTGTCGTGCACGTTTGATCAATGGTCGAGATTATAGGGGCCCGGCTCACCGAGGGCGAGAATGCATGCTCAATTACAAGATCTGCACGGGGAAGCGTGAGCTGCCCTAAGAATTCCCCGCCGCTGGCTCTCGCCCCGAGCTCCTAAGAATCGCCTACTGGGCGCGCTGCTTCGGGCATTACTGCGCCGGCTTGCGAGACCAACTATCTCGCCGCTTGCCTAGCGACGGATTCGCTCGAGCGCCGTCCAGGCCGCATTGCGAACGGTATGGATGGGGTCGCGGGTGGCTTCTTTCAAGGCATCCTCGGCTTCTCGCGCCGCTGGGCCGATGCTGCCTAGCGCCTCGGCGGCGCGGCGGCGGACGGTGACGGATCGATCGCGGAGGACTTTGATCAGGATGGGCGTGGCAGATGCCGCTGCTGGCCCCAATTCTGCCAGCGCCGCGGCGGCCCGCTGACGCACGCTGGCCTCGGCGTCTTTGAGTTGATCGATTAAATGCTCGATCGTTTCGACATCCATCGCACTTTCCTCCGCGGGCCGCGCGTCCGTGTTAGAGCAAGCGGTCGAATTCCCCGCTGCCGTCTAGCATTCTTCATGCCGAATTCTACGAAGCCAAGGCAAACGGCTGCCGGGCACACAAAGCAAGCTCAGCCGGTCCACTTCGGAAACGCCACCTGCCCCGGCACGTCGACACGGGTCGTATACAGCGTTTTGCCTGCGGTAATATACAGGGCCCGGCCGTCGAGTCCGCCAAACGCCAGGTTCGTCAACACATCCTCGGGGACCGCGATGAATCCTAGCAGTTCGCCATCGGGGGAAAGCTTGTAAATGCCGGGGGGGACTTCGGTCGTTTCGTTGGCGTGCCGAGGTTGAGCGATCCCAGCCGCGACATAGAGATTTCCTTCAACGTCCAGCCGCATGCCGTCGCCGCCGCGGCCAGGAGCAAAGTCGTAGACTAACCGCTGGTCCGCAGGCGTGCCGGAATCGTCGAGATCGAAGGACCAGATCTTGCGATTCCCGCCCGGCACAGGGCAGCTATCGACGATATACAGGCGGCGCGCATCCTGAGTCACGGCCAGGCCGTTGGGTCGCTCGACATCGGGTTGGGCCAGGATGCGCGTCACGCGACCATCGAGATCGATCCGATAGACCCCTTCGATTTTCATTTCCATCTGCGAGCGGTCGCCATAGCACGGGTCGGTAAAGTAGATCCGCCCTTGGCCGTCGACGCATATATCATTGGGGGAGTTGTATCGCGCTCCTTCATAGCGATCGGTCAATACCGTGTATTCGCCCGTGGCCAGATCGGTGCGAGTGACGCGTCGTCCGCCGCCAGGACCAAATTCCGCGCCCTCGCAGTGCAACAGCCGACCTGCGCGATCGAACGTCTGCCCATTGGTCCGATGGCTTGGCTCGCGAAACACGCTCCGCATGCCATCCGGCGCCATTTTCAAAATGCGATTGTTTTCGATGTCGGAGAAATAGACATTTCCCTCAGCGTCGACGGCAGGGCCTTCCGTGAAGGCGACCGACGTCGCAGGTTGCACTGGCGCGGTCGAGGGCAGTGACGGCAACGACTGATAGCGGCTCATAGTGCGCTCGGAGCAGGCAGAACGATTGGCGGGCGATGCGCGAACGGGTAAGGGCCCCGGCAGAGGCCGGCTTGCAAACCCGCGCGGCATGAATGAACATAATGCCTGTGTCCGGTTGATGAAACCGCCAACCCAAGGAAAATGCGCAATGCGTTCGGCCTGCTCCGTTGCGATCTTGTCGATGTTCCTCGCGGCTACGATGCTTGCGGACGAGTGGCCGCAATTTCGCGGGCCTGATGGCCAGGGGCACGCCAGTCAACGAGGATTGCCGCTCGAGTGGAGCGAAGAGAATAACATCGCTTGGAAGGCCGCTGTGCCGGGCTTAGGCTGGTCGTCGCCCGTCATCAGCGAGCAGCAAATCTGGCTGACTACCGCGCTCGACGAAGGGCATTCGCTGCACGCCATTTGTCTCGATCGCGAAACGGGCAAGATTTTGCACGACGTTGAAGTGTTTCAGGTCGTTGACCCCGGCAAGGTGCACTCCAAGAACAGTTATGCATCTCCTACCCCGATTCTCGAAGGGGACCGCGTGTATGTGCATTTTGGCGATAACGGTACGGCTTGCCTCTCGAACAAAGGCAAAGTGCTGTGGCGCAATCAAGAATTGAAGTACGCGCACGGCCATGGCCCGGCCGGTTCGCCCGTGCTCTTCAAAGATTTGTTGATCATCAGTTGCGATGGCACGGACAAACAGTTCGTCGCCGCGCTCGACAAACGCTCGGGCAAGTTGCGCTGGAAGACCGACCGCCAGGGCCGCATGGCTTATTCCACGCCGCTCGTGATTCACGTCGGCGGGCAGGACCAGGTGATTAGCACTGGCGGCGATGCGGTGGTGGCCTACAATCCGGCCGATGGCGAGGAGATCTGGCGCGTCCGCTACGACGGCTATTCCGAAGTGCCTCGGCCGGTCTATGGTCAGGGGCTGGTAGTCGTCAGCTCCGGTTACGATTCGCCGGTGCTCTATGCGATTCGTCCCGATGGTCGCGGCGACGTCACCGATACGCATGTCGCCTGGACCATCGATAAAGCGGCGCCCCTGAATCCTTCGCCGCTGATCATCGGCGAGGAACTTTATTCTGTCAGCGACAACGGCATCGCCATTTGCGTCGACGCAAAAACCGGCGAGCAGCACTGGCAGAAGCGGTTGTCTGGCAACTACTCCGCTTCGCTGCTCGAGGCCGATGGTCGCATCTACATGACTAGTGAGACCGGGCTCACCACCGTGATTGCTCCAGGCAAGAAGTTCGAATCGCTCGCAAGCAACCAGCTCGACGGCCGCACGCTTGCCAGTCTCGCCGTCTCTGAGAAGGCCCTCTACCTGCGCACCGACACACATCTTTATCGCATCGAACAGCGCTAGAGCGGCTCATCCGTGGGTTATGCTTTAGCCTAACGATTCAAAAGATGACTGTTATGTAAAGCATAACCTACGCTATCAGACGATATTGAGCATGCGGGCGACGGGCGAAATGAAGAGCGAGCGGGTACGGCCGTGCTGCGGCAGTCTGCGGATCGGCCATGTGCTGGCCGTTGCTTTCGCCTTGCGATTCCTGATTTCGTTACTGGGTTGGATGTTCGTGGCGCCGGCGCCACTGGTGCGCGAGCCCGACAGTGCGAGCTATCTGCGTGCTGCGGACGAATTGGATCGTGCCGCGCGATTCGGCCGGCCGGGTGCGCCCGACCTGGTCCGCACGCCCGGTTACCCGCTGTTCTTGGTTCCCGGAATGCGTTTCGGTCACGTCGATCTGGTCACGATCGTGTTGCAGATCGGGCTTGGCTGCGTCACCACGTTGCTGGTTTATCGTCTGGGCGTTTTGATCTGCGATCGCCATGACTGCGCAATCGCTGGCGCTTTGTTGTACGCCTGCGAACCCGTTTCGGCGCTGTACTGCAGCAAGCTGCTCACCGAAACGCTGTTCACGGCTTTGCTGACGCTCTCACTGGAGCGGCTTGGCAGTTGGGTGCGATGGCCGCGGTGGAGCAGCCTGCTGGCGGCGGCCGCGGCGCTAGCTGCCGCCATGTATGTCCGGCCGATCGCTTATATCTTGCCGTGCGTTTTGACTTTCGTGCTTGTCGGCTCGCTTTGGAAACGCGGGCCGTCAAGACGGCAATTGATTACTCGTGCGGCGGCATTTGCATTGTTGTCGATGGCGCCCGCGTGGGCTTGGCAGGCGCGCAATTACATCACGACAGGTTATCCTTATTTTTCTGCGATCTCGGACATCAATCTCTATTACTATCAGGCGGCGGCGGTGCTTGCCGAAAACAGGGGAGTGCCGCTCGAAGCGATGCAACAGGAGTTGGGGTATTTCGATGACGCGATCTATCTCAAGCACCATCCGGAGCAAAGCTTCTGGTCCCAGGCGCGACGCTATGAATATCTTGGGCAGGAGGCGCGGCGCATTATCGGCGAGCACCCGGCGGTGATGCTGCGAATCCATGGGCGAGGCATCATCGCGGTGCTCGCCGATCCCGGTGTCAGCGCCTATCTGGGATTCTTCCGGCTGGATAAGGCGCATACCGAACAGGCGCCAACTTTGCAGCCAACGGCAGCGAGAGCCGCCCCGGCAGGCTTTTTCGCGCGGCTGCGTCGCGGCATCGAACAGAAGCCGTTCGTGATGGCGGTGTATGCCGCGATGTCGCTTATCTGGCTGTTCTATGCCGCGCTGGCGTTGCGCGGTCTGATGCTAAAAGAAGTCTGGAAGAGCCCTGCGAGCTTGCTGTGTCTGTCGACCGCCGTGACGCTCATCGTGTTGTCGGGCGGCCCGGCCGGCTATCACCGTTTGCGGCTGCCGGGTATGCCCGTGATCTGCCTGTTGGGCGGCTTTGGCGCCGCAAGCCTGAATCGAGCGATCGTTTGTATCCAAGCGCGTCGAAACAGCGCCGTACCGTAAGTCTGGATCACGTTGATAGCGGCTTACCGCCCCGGCAAACAAGTTTGGGGTTTTTGGGTAAGTATGCTAAAGCTTGTCGATCGACAAGACCTTGAGGTTTGGCGCGAAAAAACCTGTATTTCCTTCTTCAAACGGCGAAGTAACTTAAGCGACGCGCTTGTCGGAGAGCTTCCAGAACGCGGAATGAGGGGATGCCCCATGCGACGGATTTTACGGGTAATGGCTCTGCTTGCGATGGTGCATGGCGTTGCTGCGCTCGCCACAGCCGGAACATTCCGCCACAACTCGTTGTTAAAGCATTACGGCCCGCGCGGCGTCTACCCGGCGCACTTTTATGACTACTACGCACCGCCGACTGGCTACGGACGATTAGGTTTCATGGCCTATCAAGGCTTCGGCGTCGGGTTTAACCACTACCCCTATCCGTATCGCGCCTACTACGGCGGGTACGGTTATGGTGCGTACAAAACGGCCGAAGGCCGGCCGCTGTTTAATAATTACGGGTACGCCTATCCTCAGCAGTTTGGCACGCAGCCGAGACCCGCCAACATACCGCCGATCGAGCGCGCGACTCCCGCGCTGGAAGATCCTACGAGGACCCCCAATCCCTAGCCGACCCAGCGGCCCGCGGCATCAACGCGTGCTGGCCGGCGCGGACTAGTCTTGCCTATTTGTCCAGGCTTTCCCACTTGCCTGTGATTGCGGCCGCGTCTTTAACGAGTTCGCAATTATTTCTGATTAGCGAAGAGGGGCGCATTTTTCTCTGCCGTAGAGAGTTGCGGCGATTCTTTTGCCCTGGTGGCCGGCTTCCCCCTCCGGTAAGCCCCTTGTGAGCCGCCAATCGCCCTCTTAGCATCTTTCGCAACCACAACGATTGAGTTGGCGGAAGCGAGGATCCCTTGCAGGCCTTGCGTTCTCCTGTCTAACTCGATTGCGATCCTCAGGGCGTCGCTCTGCCCACGGACTGAGGATCGGCATACCAACATGCCTGCCGAAACGAGCTCGCTCCGATAGCTGGCGAGCCTCCTGGAAAAGTCCTGCTGTCAATCGCTCCTCGGCCTCGTTGGCCTGATCGAGCGATGCAGCCATTAAGGAATCGCCAGGTTGTTTGCGGGCCAAGAGAGGAAAGGAGTCAAAACCTATGGTCTCCATTGCGACTTGGGGATTAGGAATGGCAATGCTCGCCCTGACGGCGGGCCGTGCGGAATGGACGAACGATTATGGCGCCGCGCTCAAGGCCGCTAAGGCCGAGGGCAAGCCCTTATTGGTCGTCATCGAGAATCCGGCCGATCGCGCCGTACGCTTTGAAGAGGTCTCGCTGACCGTTCAGCAGTCGACCAACGATTTGCTGTCGAAGTACAAGTTATGCCGCGTGGACGTGACCACGCCTTATGGCCAGGCGGTCGCCAAGGCGTTCCGCGCTTCATTGGTTCCGACCACGGTGATCATCGACAAGACGGCATCGGTCCAGATTTTCTCCAAGTCGGGCCGCTTTACGGGCGACCAATTTCGCTCGACGCTGGCCAAGTTCCAGGCCGGCAAGCGGCCAATCATTGAGGCTCCTCGCGAAGCCGTCTTCTGCTCGACGTGACACTAGCATCATCTGGCGCCCGTGCGGCGCCCTTGATTTTGCTTCAGCGTTGCCCGCGGCGGCATGTCGCCGTGGGTTTTGTAAAACCGGTTCGTCTGCGGTTGACTATTACAGCAACTCCGTGATGAACTCGCCTTCTTTGGCGAGATAGATGGGGCGGTTGTCGGGAGTGTAGATAGGCTGCTCGCGGTCCATGCCCAGGAATTCGTAGAGCGTGGCGGCGTAGTCGTCGGGCGTGTGGGGATGATCCTGCACAAAGCCGCCGTCGCGATCAGTGCGGCCGATCACCTGCCCGCCGCGCACGCCGGCGCCGGCGAAGACGATGCTGTAGGCGTTGGTCCAGTGATCGCGCCCCTGGAACTTGTTCAGCTTCGGCGTACGGCCGAACTCGGTGACGAAAGCGACGAGCGTTTCCTCGAGCAGCCCGCGCTGGTGCATGTCTTCGATCAGTGCGGCGAAGGCTTGGTCGGTGCTGCCCATCATGCAGTGGTGAGCGATGCCGTATCGACCTTCGCCGCCGGCCTTGTCGCGGATCGTGCCGCAGGAGCCGGGCGCGTAGATGAAGTCGTGATGGTCCCAGTTCATGTTGAAGCCGCCCGGAGTGTCTTTCGTCTCCGGCTCGCGCACATCGACCACCACAAACCGCACCCCCTGCTCCACCAGGCGGCGGCCGAGCAGGTAGCACTGCCCGCGATGGCCGCGGCCGTAGCGATCTCGCACCGCGTCGGGTTCGCTCTTGAGATCGAAGGCGGCTTGCGTCTTGGGATTCGTCAGCAGATCGAAGGCCTGATGGTAGAAATCGTCCATGGAACTCTGCCGCACGCCGGGCGTCGTTGCGACGAGACCGAGATTGAGCTGGCTGAGCAGGTCGCGTCGATCGCGGAACCGTTCGGGCTCGATGGTGTCGAGCAAACGCAGATCGGGCACGCGCCACTTGGGATCGGACAAATCGCGGCCGGTCGTCTTGAAAACCTTGTAGCCCGGCGAGAGGAACCCGTTGGTGGCGTTGTAGGCCTGCTCACTGTTGCCCGGGACCATGATGTAGGGCGGCAGATACCCGCAGGGCGTGCCGATGACGCTGGCCGCCACGCTGCCGACATCGGGCATCAAGAGCGGCCCGCCCGGCCGCACGCCAGACAGCAAGTACTGCGTGCCGTCGGGGTGCCCGCTGACGCTAATACGGTGGTACATCGAGCGGACCACGGCCAACTTATCCGCTTGCTTCGCCGTGTGCTTGAGCAACTCGGTGAATTGGATGCCCGGCACATTGGTATCGATTGGCTTGAATGGGCTGCGATGCTCGGCGACCGCTTCAGGCTTGGGGTCCCACGTATCCATGTGAGACAAGCCCCCTTGCTCGAACACGATCAGCACATTTTTAGCGCGACCGCGTTTGGCAGCGGCGCCGGCAGCTTTCGTGATCGAGCCTTGAGCCAATGCGGAGATGCCGGCGGCCAAGCCCAAGCCTAAGAAATTGCGACGCGGCAAGCGGTGCGGAGGACGAGGCATCATCGCGGTTCTCGCTTCTGCGCGGATCGTTGATTGTCGCTCGCAGTGTACTTTTGCCTGGGACGAGGCGCCTAGGCCGCTCATCCACTTGGCATCGCCTTCCAGCCGATGTCACTCGGCGTGATCGCGATTTACAGCGCCTAATAGGCATGCTTACCCGCTCGCTGGGCGAGCGTGAAAACGTGCCGCTTAGAAACGATTATTCTGGCAAGACGATCACTTCGCGGCAGCGGCTGCAGGCGGGGCGGGCGGTTGCAGCCCCGGGGCGGCCTTGAACGTGGCGACGGCGGCGCCGTCGTCGAGGTTCCAGATGCGCACTTCGCCGTCGAAACTGCCGGTCGCTAATCTTTTGGTCGCCTCGTTGACCGCCAAACAATAAACCCAATCGGTGTGGCCCGCAAAACTGCGGACCTGGGCCCGATCGGCCGTTTTGTGCTGCCGGGCCGTCTTGTCGGCCGAACAACTGAAGACCATGTCGTTGCGGACCAGCACCTTGAACACTTCGCCGCCGAAGCCGCCGATGTCGGCCGTCTTGGCGCCGTCAGCCGGCTTCCAGACATGAATCAAGCGGTTGCCCCCCGCACTGTAGACCAGCGAGCTGTCGGGGCTGAAGGAGACGCTATACACCGCCTCGCCGTGGCCGGGGAAGGTGGCCAGCGAGTCGCCGCTGACGGCATCGAAAACTTTCGAAGTCTTGTCGCGGCTGGCCGAAGCGAGCCGCGTACCGTCGTGGTTCCACGCGATGCCCATGACCCAGTCGGCATGGTCTTCGATCAATTTGTCCTGCGCGCCGCTGGCCACGTCGTAGATGCGAATGGAGCGGTCGGCCGAACAGGCCGCCAACTTGTTACCGGCCGGGTTGAAGGCCACGTCGAAGGCCACGTCGGACATCGTGCCGAGGTCCTTGACCACCGCGCCCGTATTCGGGTCGAACAGCTTCACCTCGCCGGAGACGCCGGGCGTGCCGCTGGCCGCGGCCAGCAGAGTGCCTTCTTTGTTGTAAGCGAGCCCATAGGTGCGCTGATCGACATTGCCGATGCGCCGCACGAGCGTGCCGTTCGCCGGATTCCAGATGCCTATCTCATGGTATCCGCCGACTGCCAGTTCCTGACCATCGGGCCGGAACGCGATCGCGGTGACAGGGATCGCCACCCGATAAGCCTGCGGCGCTGCGGGATGCGGCGCCTTGGGGACGAGCGAAGCGATCGCCGCGTTGGCGTCGGGACCGTCGAACTTGGCGCCTTCTTCAATCCAGCGCTTGATCAGGGCCACCTGCTCGGCGGGCAGAGGATCGGCGTCTTTGGGCATCCGCTCGTCTTTATCTTGCGAGCTGATCAGGCGGTACACCTCGCTCGCATCGAGTTTCATTGGCGTGACAGGCGCCGCCGCCGAATCGCCGGCCTTCATCACCGCGGTGAAATTGACGATCTGGTAGCCGCCCTTCGGATCCGCCTGGCCGTGGCAGGCCTGGCAGTTCTTGATCAGGATCGGTGCGATCTCTTTGGCAAAGCTGACCGGCGCCGGAGCTTGAGCCAGAGCCGCGTCGGCGGCAAAAGCGACGAACAGCGCGCCAACAAAGGCTAGCGTGCGACCGCAAGAAGAGAAAACGCGCATACAAGTCACCGTAGGAACTAGGGTTGGCAGTAGGTCGGCGGGCTGGTCAGCAGGCAGGATCGTCGGGTGGGCCTTGCCCACCATGAATTTTACTTACGGCGGGCGGCGCCCGCCTTAGCTATTACGAATCCGGAGGCTTTACGTCGCGGGCTCGCCAGGTTCGGTTAATGTTGGAACAAAAATTCATTCGCGTTGAGCAAGGCCCAGCAGACGTCTTCCAGGCCGCGCACCTGGTCGCCGCTGGCCGTGATGTGATTCACGGCGGCGGTCATCTCAGGTTCGCTCGGCTTTCGCGAGAAGGCGGCCAGGTACAACTCGGTAATCACGTCCTGGTTGGTTTTGCCGGCCTTCAGTAACACGCGCAGGCGATTGTTTTCGTCGCGCACCTTGGAATGCACTAATGGGCCGTTGATCATCTGCAGCGCTTGCGACAGGTTCGACTCGCTCGAACGCTCGCACTGGCAAGCCGTCTCGCGCGCCGGCTGCCCAAAAACCTTGAGGAAGTAGTTATCGACGTCCGGGCTGGGCAATTGCGTGGCCCGCGTGCCGGCGGGCAAGCCGGCATACTTTTCGGGCACGCTGGTCACTTGGCAAATGGCATCGAGCAACTGCTCGGCGGAGAGCAGCCGAGTGCGGGCGTGCGAGAAATACTTCGTGTCGCTCTTGTTGAACTCGTTCTTGCGCGAGCTGAGCTGATAAGTGCGACTGTTGAGGATCGTGCGAATCACATGCTTGCGATCGTACTTGTGCTGCACAAAGTCCTGGGCCAATGCATCGAGCAACGCGGCGCTCGAAGGCGGGTTCGAGTCGCGGAAGTCGTCGACCGGTTCGACAATGCCGCGACCAAGCAAGTGGCCCCAGATACGGTTGACTTCGACCTTGGCGAAGAACGGATTGTCGGGCTTTACTAGCCAGTCGGCGAAGGCCTTGCGGCGGTCGTCTTCGCCCGGCAACTCGGCGTCGCCCGTCAGCGGCAGCCAGGGTTTCATCTGCTTGCCGGTGCGCGGCTGCGTGACTTCGCCCGCTCGCGCCACCCAGACCACCAAGTCGTCGGGTTCGGCGCTGGGCTTGCGCTGCACGCGGTTGAAAAACGCCCCGATGCCGTAGTAGTTGTCCTGCGTCCAGCGCTCAAATGGGTGGTTATGGCACTTCGCGCACTGAATGCGAATGCCGAGGAACAATTGCGAAGTGGTCTCCGTGCAGTCGTTGGTGTCGGTTGCGGTGCGGAAGAAGTTGGCCGGCGGGTTCTTGAACGTGCTGCCGCTGGCGGTAAGCAGTTCGCGGGCGAACTGGTCGTAGGGCATGTTGGTGCGCAAGGCATTGACCACCCAGCGATAAAACTTCGGCACGCCGCTGGCCGAGACCTTATTGCTGCGCAGCCGGAGCAAGTCGCTCCACTTGAGCGCCCAGAAGTCGGCATATTCGGGCCGCTCGAGCAGCGCGTCGATCAGCTTGGCCCGCTTCTGTGCGTCCTGGCTGGCCAGGAAGGTTTCCACCTCGGGTGCGGTCGGCAACTCGCCGATTACGTCCAAATAAACGCGGCGAATGAACTCTTCGTCGGTGCACAAATCGGAGGGCAGCATCTGCAGTTGCCGCAGCTTCTCGAACACGAACTTATCGACGAAGTTCTGTTCCGGCGGATTGTTCCACTGAAAGCCGGGCACTTCCTTGAGGAACATCATGTAAGCGGTTTCGATCTTCTCCAGGTAGCGCACCAGAATAGCCGCTTCGCCGCGGTCCTGGCCGACGACCAGACCGTTTTCGTCGACCGTGGCCACCGCTTCATCGGAGCTGGAGAAGGAGGCCAGCGCCGTGATGTCGCGCACCGAGCCGTCGGAGAAATGGGCCAGCACCACCATCTGCTGCGTGTGGGCCGGACGGTGCAGAATTCGCTGCCGCGGATAGATCTCCACTTTGACGCAGGTCGGGGCGTCGGCCGGATCGACCTGGCAGCCTTGGGCGATCCAGTCGCGCAAGATCGCATAGCTGGGATCGGTTTTGCGAATGCGTCGTCCGCCGCCATGGGCCACTTCCATCAGCGGCTTGCGCAACAAGAGGCTGCTCTCAGGCTCATAAATGTTCGTGCGGCGATTGAACGATTCGCGGACCAGCGTGAGCGTATCGACCACCGGATCGTACGCACGCAACGAGAGGCGGAATCCGCCCTTGCCGCTGGGCGAGCCGTGGCATGCGCCCTGGTTGCAGCCTTGCTTCGACAACGCGGCCAGCGTGCCGTAATTAAAGCTGACTCGCTCGGGCATTTCCTGCCCTGCGACTTCAGCCGGAACCTTCAACTCTTTGCCGCCCACACGGACGATGATCTCGGCGTTGCCATTGGCCACTGGAGTGGCGATGCCGCCAGCGAACTTGACGACTTGCTCATTCGTCGAGGCGAACTCGGCGGCGCGTGTCAGGTCTTGCACGCCACCGCCCGGATAATAGCCCGTCACGACGACGTGCATTTGGGCGCGCGTCGAGCCGAGCTTGAACTGCGGCGGATAGACTTCAATGCGCTCGGGCGTTCCAACCACGATCGGTTCCAAGGCCGGCGCGTCGGCCGCGTAAGCAAGCTGGACGCCGGTGGCCGCGGCGAGCAATGAGAGGCCGCCGAAGGCGATGCGTCGACAGAATCGAGCCAAGCGGGCGCCTTGCCAGGTGCTGAACGGATGCATTGCTCCTCCCTTAATGTTTTGAGCTCGCTCGCGGTTTCGCGTGTACTGTGGTGCAGGTTTCCGTAGGTTATGCTTCAGCCATAACGGGCAGCGGTTAAGTTGAACTGACTCGCGTTATGCTAAAGCATAACCTACATGCTACTTGCCTCATCGTTCTGCCTTCATCCTGTACTTACGGCATCGCCACTTGTA
>JAICIG010000106.1 GCA_025924495.1 Pirellulales bacterium
ATTGCCCGGCTGGGGACCTTGGCGTTTTGGTGGCTGCTGCTGTTCTATGGCTGGCTGGCAGCGCGGCAATTGGCTGGTCCCTGGGCCGGTCGGCTGGCGGTTGCCTTGCTGGCGAGCGAACCGAACCTGCTGGCTCATGCCAGCCTCGCGACGACCGACATCGCGCTCAGCGCGTGCTTGCTGGTTGCATGCTTCCATTTTCGTAACGGTCGTGAGCTGAGCTGGCGCTGGCGAGTGGGCCTGCCCGGCCTCTTGTATGGCGTGGCATTGCTGGCAAAAGCCTCGGCGCTAGTGTTTGGTCCGCTTTGCATGACGGTTATCGAACTCGACCGTTTGGCGCGCAGCGGAGCGCTCCAGCGAGCGATTGCCGAAGCCAGAACGGGCGCCGGCACGGTTCGCCAGGCAGCTTCACTATTTCGCGGCTTGCGTGAGCTCTCGCTTTCGTTTCGTCGCGACCTGTGGCAAATCATGGCGATTGGATTTGTCGTCATGATGGTCTATTGCGGCAGCGACTGGAAACCTGAGCCGTCCTTCGTCGCTTGGGCGGAGAAGCTGCCCGAAGGCGGATTGCGCAGCTCCATGACTTGGCTCTCTGAGCACTTGTGCATTTTCACCAACGGCGCCGAAGGGATTGTGCGGCAGATCAAGCACAATATGAAAGGTCATCACGGCGCGTATCTGCTCGGCGAGGCGCACCCGAGGGCCGTCTGGTATTACTTTCCGCTGGCTCTTTCCATCAAACTCACCTTGCCGTTATTGCTGGCGGCCGTCGCGTTGATCTTAGCGCTGCGATGCCAAGCGCTGAACTGGGTCTGTCTGGCGGCGATCGCACTGCTGGCGTTCAGCGTCACTTGCCGGGTGCAAATTGGCATTCGTCTCTTGCTGCCGCTGATTGTGATGTTGGTGGTCGGCCTTGCCGCGGCGGCGGCAACGGGCGCTGTTGGCGCGACGAACGTTTGGCGGCGGCGCCTTGCGATTGGCGGGCCGGCAGCGGTCGCAGCCTGGGCGATTGTCATTGCCGCCAGCGTCTGGCCGCACGGACTCTGCTATACGAACGAATTGTGGGGCGGCATCAGCCAAGGTTACCTGCGGCTCAGCGATTCCAACTACGATTGGGGGCAGGGGCTGAAGGAGTTGAAACGCTGGCAACGCGAACAAGGCTTAGCCCATCTCGACGTCTGGTACTTTGGCGCCGATCCGACAGTTGGCGCGGCGCCCTTGCGCAGCCTGCCGTTGCACGTGCTGCCGCTGAACCAGCCGCAAGAAGTTCCGGCTTACGTGCAGGGCGGGTACGTCGCGGTCGGGGCGACTCTACTCTATGGCACCACGACCCTTCAGCCGCCTCACCAAAAGGCGGTGGAATTCTTCCGTAGTCGGGAGCCGATTGCCCGAACCACGACCTTTTTGATCTTCGAGGTGGGCGATAAGTCGGTGGCGGCGTCTCCTGGGGGGCCGATCGAGCGTCAGGCGTCCCGTCTCAGGAGCCGCCCCTGATGAAATTGGCAAGCGCCGATTGGACCCGCTGGTTCGCCGAGCGGCATCGTTTTTTTCAGCGGCTTGTCATTGCACTGAGCATCGTCGTGTTCATGGTGCAGTGGGTCCGCGCGGCGAGCAAACTCGACGACGGCGACTTCTTCCTGCATTGGAAATTCGCCTCGCGTTTCGTGGCGCAAGAGCTGCTCTATGCCGACGGGTTGCATGTTCCCTATCCGCCTTTTTGGGCGATGGCCTGGTCGCCGATCGCCGCGTTCTCGCTGGCTGCCGCCAAGATCGTCGTTTATCCGTTGAGCTTGATCGCCCTGAGTGCGCTATTGTACGTGCTCGATCGATTGACTCGCCGTGAGTTGCCTCTCGATCGCCCGCGGCGATTCTGGGCGACAACGTTAGCGCTCGCTTTAATCGTCCGTTTCCTGGTGCGCGAATTGCCGGAATGCGGTCCCAATTTGCTGATCTTGGCCCTGGCCTGGCTGGCCGTGTACCTTTGGACCCGACACAGAGATGCACTGGGCGGCGTCTGTCTGGGGCTGGCGATCGCCATGAAGTGCACGCCAGGGCTGTTCCTGCTCTATTTCGCCTGGAAGCGGCAGTGGAAAATGGCTGCCAGTACGATCGCAGCCGCAGGTTTATTTACGTTGGCGCCGGCGCTATGGCAGGGGCCGGCCTCCTACGCGCAACACGTGCAAATCTGGCTAACGCACGTGCGGCTGAGCGCCAGCCAGAGCGATCCGACGCGCGGCGTTCTGGGAGAAGAGGAGTTGAAGAACCTCTCGTTGCGCCCCGCCGTGGCCCGTTATTTGATGCGTTTGCCGGAGCAACATCTCAGCCGCGTGGATCATCCCGCCTATGTCGAGTTCCTCGATCTGGCGCCAGCTACGGCGGACCGAATTGTAAAGTTGACGCTCTTGGGGCTCGTGGCGGCCGCGGCCTGGATATTTCGCGGCCGCACTGAACGCCGCGACGACCTGGCAATCGTCTGGGAGTGTTCCGCCGTTTCGGTACTCATTCTGCTGCTCTCTCCCATCACTTGGGCCCAACACTGTGTTGCCTTGCTTCCGGCATTCTATCTCATGAGTCGAACGGCATTGGCTCAAGGCAAGTTGCCCGTCTGGATGAACGCGATCGTGGCGATTTACGCCGTCGTCAATGTGTTGCTCAACCGCGGATTGATCGGCAAGGAGCTGACGATGCTGTTGGCCAGCTATCATTTGCCGACGATTTCCTTCTTAGCGGTGCTGGTCGTGATCGTTGCTTGTCGTCGTCGCACCATCGAACGACACGAATCCGCCGCCGCTAGCCCCATTCGGCTGCCGCAGGTTTACACGAACCTTCAAAGCGAGGCCGCCTGAGATGAATGGCGCAGGAAGGCAAAGCCGCTGGGAACGTTGGTCGGTTTGGTTCGCGACGCGGCCTGGAACCTCGGCTCTGATCTGCTTTGGACTATTACTGCGTTGTTATCACTACTTGCGCGGCCCTTCGTTATGGCATGACGAGGCGGCTTTGGTCGTGAATGTCTTGAACAAGAGCTTTAGCGAGTTGCTCGGCCCGCTGTTTTTTTCGGAAGCGGCGCCGCCGCTGTTCTTGTGGCTCGAACGCGCCGCGGCGATCACGCTCGGCGACAGCTTGTACGTGCTGCGGCTGCCGGCGTTTTTGGCGAGCTGCGCATCATTGATCCTCATCGCCTATGTGGCCCGCCGCTGGCTGCCCGCCGCGGCAGCTTCGTGGGCAATATTGCTGTTCGCCTGCTCCGACAAGCTATTGTGGCATAGCTGCGAGGCCAAACAGTATACGCTGGAAGCGCTGACCGCTCTGGTCATGGTGGCGCTGTACATCCGCAGTCAGGACTGGTTGCTTGAGCTTCATTTGCTGCTCTTTGCCTCGCTGGCGCCGCTGCTGATGTCCATCGCTTACCCTGGCTGCTTTCTCTATGGGGCCCTGCTCGTGGCATTCTTGCCCGGAGTGTGGAAGTCGCGGCAGTTTTCCGTCTGGCTGTGTTACGTCGCCCTGGCGACTTGCGTGTTTGCAACATTTGGTTTGTTGTGGATCGGTCCGATGCACGCCCAGCGCGACGCGACGATCGTCGACTGTTGGGAAGGAATGCAGCAGTTTCCCGATTGGGGCCGGCCCTGGTCCGTGCCGGGATGGATGCTGCAAGCCAATCTCGATCTGGTCGGCTACTTCATCAGGCCGATCGGTCAAATTTGTTTGCCGCTGGCAGTTGTGGGAGCGTTCACGTTGTGGAGACGCCGGATGTTCGCCGAGCTCATATTGCTCGCGGCGCCGATCTTGCTGGCGGCTGGAGCATCATGCTTCAAAGCGTATCCTTTCGGCGGCATCCGAGTGATGGCTTATGCCGGGCCGGCGATTGTGCTGTGTGTCGCCGCCGGTGCGGCCCCTTGTATCGCGTGGCTGCTTACGCGCCAGCGGATGGCCGCTTGGGTCGTGACGATCGTGTTGTTGTCGCCTGCGCTCTTTGCCGTTCGCCAGACAGTCGTGCCGTGGCCGCGGGCCGACTGCGCCGGGGCCGCCGCATTTGTGGAAACGCATCGTAAGGCGACCGATCAGGTCGTCGCCAATCATTGGGAATACCTGTATTACTTCCGAGGGCTCGGCGGAAGGTTTTCTCCGCTCGAACGATTCATGGCGCCGCGGCAAGGACGAGTCTGGTTTGTTACGACCGCCGGAACGCAAGCCGACCGCGAATCGAGCGTGGCGACCAATTTTCCTCCCACCGCGTGGCGGGCGCTTGAGCGTGGGGAATTTGCACGCACGACGGTGGTGCTGGTCGAAACTCAGCCAAGCCTGACTGCCAGCGAGCCGCCGACGTCGATCCAACCGCGCTAAAGCCGATCGTCTAACGCGCAGCGCAAACGTCAGGCATAGAGCGGCGCGATGACTTCGCCGGCGTTGAGTTGATGCGGCCGGCCGAGGCGATCGATGATCTGACTGCCGGGATCGATGCCCAGAGCCGTATAAACGGTGGCGCCCAGATCGGCCGGATACCAGCCGCGCGTGGCGGGATGCGCCGCCTGGGAGTCGCTGGCGCCAATGACTTGGCCGCCGCAGACGCCCGCCCCGGCAAATACCGCCGAAAAAACGCCAGACCAGTGGTCGCGGCCCGCCGTGGCATTGATCTGCGGCGTGCGACCGAATTCGCCGACGACGACCACCAGCGTTTCGTCGATCAATCCGCGCTCGCTGAGATCTTCGAACAGTGCGGCCAGACCCTGATCGAATGGAGGCAGTAAGCGGTCTTTGAGTTGTTTGAAGTTCTGCCCGTGCGTATCCCAGTTGTTCATCGTACCCATATTGGCTTGCACGATCGGCATGCCGGCTTCGACCAGGCGTCGGGCGAGCAGCAGAGACTGTCCAAACGAATGGCGGCCATAGCGATCTCGCATCGCGGTCGGCTCGCGATCCAGATCAAAGGCCTGGCGGAATTGCGCGCCGGTGGTGAGCAGCGTGTAGGCGTCACGCATGCGGGCCGAGAGGTCGGCGGCAGAAGCCGACGTTTCCAAGTCGCGGCGTTGCTGATCGAGCGAATCGAGTAGTGCGCGGCGATCACGGACTCGATCGACCGTCAAGCCCGGCAGCAACTGCAATTCGTCCAATTTGAAATCGGCCGCATTCGGATCGCGCGTCAGTTGCCACGGGTCGTACTTGCTTCCCAGGAATCCGCCGTTCTGTCCGGAGAAGCCATAACCGTTGTGCAAGTAGGTTGGCAGCAAGACGCCCGAGGGCAACCCGTCGGCGCGAGGCCGCAGGTACTGGATCGCCGAAGCGTAGCTCGGCCAGTCGTTTCGACTGGCCATGTGCGTTGCCCCCGCGGGGAGCTGATTGATTCCGGTGAGCACGAAGTGCGTGGCCTGCTCATGTCCCGGCAAGGCGTGAGTCATGCTGCGGACCAAGGCGTACTTATCGGCAAGCTTCGCGAGTCGCGGCAAGTGTTCGCCAATCTGCATGCCGGGGACATTGGTGTCGATCGGTTGAAATTCTCCTCGCACCTCGACCGGCGCCTGCGGCTTAAGATCCCACATGTCCTGGTGCGCCGGCGCCCCGGTGCAGAAGACGAGGATCACCGACTTTGCGCGAGCGGTCGCGGAGCGGACCTCGCCGCCTTGCGACAGGCGCGCCTGAAGAAGCTGCGGAAGCCCGACTCCCAAGAGTCCGGAAAAGCCAACCTGCAAGAATTCCTTGCGGCTCAGGTCGCGACGATGCGAATGGTCTGGCATAGTGATTTCGACCGGGAGGCGGGTTTCATGCAGTCAGGCGAGGCTATCTAAGACCCGCCAGTCCTGAATATTGGTGTCTTCAGTCGGTGGGACTTGCCGCACCGTCAGCATTTCCTAAGGCGGGGCGGAAACGGCAGGCCAACTCAGTATCCCCTTTAAGGCCGCGAAAGGCAATCTCGCCTCTCACCGCAATCGTCGAGCATCTGGGGACGTTCTTGACTGAAACTCCTCGCCCTTTCGCACATTTGCGCGCCCGGATGCAGACGGTACGCGAAGCAATGTCGCCTGCGAGCACCCGCAACTCCATCAACAACGCATCGGGTGAAAATTCGCCACAGAGCCGTTGCGACCGATTATGCTTGGTGTTGATTGTCAAATAGGTGGTCAAAGCAGGATCGATCGTGCGATGCAAGAAATCACCGGGGAGTTCAAATCATTCGACCATCTCAAGTTATTTGAGCGGACGTGGCTCCCTGACGAACCGGCCACAGGGACCGTCGTGGCGGTCCATGGTTACAGCGAGCACAGCGGTCGCCACTTGGATCTCGCGCGCCGGCTGGCTGGCGTTGGTTATGCCGTCCGCCTGTTCGATCTGCGAGGGCATGGGTTTTCTGAAGGACCCCGCGCCTTCGTGCGATCGTTTGGCGATTACCTCCGCGACCTGCAGCAATTCGTCGAACGTATTCAAAATGAGGCGCCCGGGGCGCCATTGTTTCTGTTCGGGCACAGCATGGGCGGGCTCATTGCCGCCCAATGGGCGCTCGAGCACCAGTCGAAATTACGAGGCTTGATTCTCAGTGCGGCTGCCCTCAAGGTAAATGACCACATGCATCCGTTCTTACAACGGATATCCGGACTTGTCGCCGCGGTGGCGCCGCGGCTGCCGTCGATTCATCTCGACGAAACTGCAATCTCTCGTCGACCGGAAGCCGTCCAGGCTTACCGCGATGATCCGCTTGTTTATCACGGCGGGATGCCGGCTCGCACCGGCGCGGAATTGTTGCGCAGCACGCGCCAGATTGCGAGACGGTTTCCGGAGCTGACGCTGCCGCTCTTGATCATGCACGGATCGGAGGATCGTCTCACCGACCCGGAAGGAAGTCGACGATTGTATGAGATGTCGAGATCAACCGATAAAACGTTGCGGCTTTATCCGGGCTTATATCACGAACTGTCGCAGGAACCCGAGCGCGAGCAGGTTATGACCGACCTCGTGGAGTGGTTGCAGGCGCACAGCTAACGCTTCTGGCGGGCGAACGCGGCAGCGGCGAATATGCGGCAGAGAACGGGCTAGAAGCCCATGCCCATGCCGCCCATACCGCCGCCACCCATGCCCATGCCGCCCATTCCCATGCCACCCATTCCCATGCCGCCCCCGCGTCCCATCGTAGGCGCAGGGATCGGAATTACGAGATCCGCGACCGGGTAGACCTTTGTCGTCAGCATGTTTTCGGCTTCGGTCTTGCTCGTGATCATCAGCACTTCATTACGGATCACGTAAGTCAGGTCCATCTCGCCAAGCATCAAACGCAAGGCCGATCGTAAGGTGATCCCTTTGATGTTGCGGGTCACAGGCGTATCGCTGCCGAGACCCGCGTCGGTCAACGCCTTGGTATCGAGTTGGATTTCGATGCCATGGCGTTCCTTGAGGTATTCCACCACGTCGGTCAACGGCTGATCGACAAATTCGATTTCGGTCTTGTCGTCCAGGGCGGCGATGATTCTCGCTTCGTTGGGATTATTCTGCGTCAAATCGACCGCCTTGTATTTCTTGCGGCGTTCGGTCAGCAACTGCCAGACTTCCGGATCCGGATACAAAATCGGCGGTTCATCCGGCGTGGGGATGTGTGAGAGTTCGATCTGATACATGGCATCGATCACGCCCTTGTGGCGAGCATCGACGACCGCCAGCATATCGGCGGTGTAGCCCACCATGCGGGCTGTCAGTTCGGCCGTCCGCAAGCCCGGCGTGCCTGGCGACATTTCTTCGGCGATGTTGGCGATCGCCTCGGCGTCTCGGTAGCGTTCTTCATCCATCAAGGCGTTGAAACGGGCCATCAATTGATCAACTTTTTGTTCCTGCAGGAACAACTCGCGGTTGATGCGCTCGCGCGCTTTGCCTTCGGTGGCGATTTGTTCCTGTCGCAAGTCCGACTCCGCTTTGACCAGCGCCTGGCGGCTGGCTATTTGCAGAGCGCTTTCAACCTGGTCGCGTAGCTGCGCACGCACTTCCGGGGGAAGTTCCGGGGCCTGGTTGACTTTTTCCAACGTGAGCTTGAGCATGTTCACGGCATACTCAGGATCGACCCCTGTCATTCTGCCAGCCTCAGCGACGGCATTTCTTACCTCCGTCCGGAGGAATTGCACATAAACGCGCTGCTGCCGCTCGACTTCGTCCAGTAATTGCCCCTCAGCGGGTTCTTCGTCGTTGCCGTCGGGCGCCGCCGGCGGCGGTATTAGCGGCGGAGCCGGACCGGCGGGCGGCGCCAATGCCAAGGTATTAGGCCGTACGCCGGGCGGAGCTTTGAGCGCCTTTTGAACGGCCGCCTGCAAGACTTCGGCCTCGGCATTCAATGGGCTCAAACGATTGGCTTCTCGAGCCAGGCGCTCTGCCTGGTCGATCTGGCCTACGGCCAGCGCTTGCTCGCCCAGACGTGCCAGGTTCTCAGCTTCAACGTTGACATACGAGCGTAAATCATTCAGTCCCGCCGTGCCAATTGTGGGCAAACTCAAATCGCCATCGCGTTCCGCGGTTTCGACCAATTTTCCCAAATAGGCGTTTTCCGCGTCGGGTTTGGCCGGCGGCAGTCGCCACTTGAGTACGACGGGACGGCCAGCGAGCTCGGCGCCAACTTTGACCTCAATGGGTTTGGGGCCCTCCACCGCGCGGGCCTCTGCCTTGCCGAGCAGGACGGTGTCGCGGTCGAAACGCAACGGCGGAATGCCGCGGAAGTAAACTTGCTTGAACCCCGCAGGCAATTCCGTGACGGTTGGCCAGGCCACCGACGCCTGCGCCACATCGGCGAGGCGACGCCCCATTTGTTCTCCCGACCAATCGTCGCGGTCAATCAGCAGCATGCCGCCGGTGTGTTTGGCGAGGGCGCCGAGCAATTGATGATCGACGCGCGGCCCAACGGCATAACTATTGATAGAAATGCGGCCGTCGACGAACCGGTCCATCAACTCCCGCAAACGCTCGCTGAAGAGCAGTTGTGCGGTGCTCATGCCATCGCCGATATAAACGATCGCCCGCGCTCGACCCGGCCTAGCATTCCGCATCAACTGATTCGAGGCGGCAATCAGAGCCGCATCCATGTCGGTAGAGCCTAAGGGCACACGCGCGTTTAAATTGGCGAGGGCCTGATTCATCTCGGCGCTATTGGACGCCGTCAGCGCGGGCGTCAGTGAGACCGCGTTCAAATCGACCGCGAGCAATGCGACGCGATCGCTACGCCCTAGACTGCGCAGCAAGGAGTCGAGTGCGGCCAGACCCTTTTGACGGAACGTGCCGGTCTGGCTTGCGGAAGTGTCGAATAAGATCGCCACGTCGTGCGGCTGGCGCGGCGGCTCGGGAATGGATGGCGTTAATGCCAAGGCAAAGACCGCTTCGCCATCGCCTGTAACATAGGTCTGCATCTGAGCGGTCGGCGTTGCGCTTGCCGGCAGTTTTTCGCCGCTTGGCGCGGCTACAGCGAGAGCGCAACTTGCCAGAACGACGCACGCCCCGGAGATCCACAACGACCGAAATGTCTGTGGCATGAGAAGAGACTCCCCTGAAGCAAGCCGACGCGCAGAGCCAGCTTTCCATGGTCAGGGCCCGGCGCGCGGAAGGCCAAGTGATCCGTACCGAGAAGCTCAACGGTGATGGTAGCCCGACCCGAAGGCAATTGTCAAAAAGAATTAACGCTCGCCCTCCCTGTGCAAAGACAATCGGAGACTCACCCAGTCGCTCCCCTCCCATGGCGGCATCGAAACTCGTCGGCCGACCATCCGGAAGCAATGCTGGCAACTAGCCCGAGGCGCCAAAGAGGCCGGAGCCGACGGTTTCCTTACTCGAATCGATCGCATTACAATCCTCGCAGGAGAACACGTCGGGCAGCGCCTGCCATGAGCCGAAGCACGGCGCTGCATCCGTTCCCGCTTTCCAGGGCTAAGTTGTGCAATTCTAGGGAAGTCAGGCGATTTGCGGCAAGCGATTCCTGTGCCCCGCCGGGCAAGCCGCTTAACGTAGTAGAAATCGAGAGATTCCGTGCTATTGCCGCCTGACTTGAGACACAGACGCCTGCAACCCGAGCTCATGGATCAGCCCGAACTCGATGCGGAGCGACATCACCGAGCGCTCACGGGCTTGTCGCGAGTGAATTTCTTCAGCGGCAGTGCCGGCATACTCTGGCCTGCGATCCTGGAAATTGCGCGACAAGAGCCGAAGCGTGGTTGGCGCCTGCTCGATGTCGCCTCGGGCGCCGGCGATGTGCCCGTCTCGCTGTGGCACAAAGCTCGTCGTGCGGGCATTCGTTTGGAAATTGACGGGTGCGATATTAGCGAGCGAGCCGTCGAACATGCTCGTCAGCACGCTGAACAAACGCGCGCATCGGTCCGCTTCTTTCGTTGCGATGCTCTCGTCGACGGTCTGCCGGGCGGGTACGACTTTGTCACCAGTTCGCTGTTTCTCCATCACCTTCCAGAACCACAAGCCGTTGAGTTACTGCGTCGCATGGCCAGCGCTGCAAGCCGACTGGTATTGGTTAATGACCTGAACCGCAGCCTCGCCGGCTTTGTCCTCGCCTACGTGGGCATCCGTCTTCTGACGAGTTCCCAGGTGGCGCACGTCGACGGGCCTCGTTCTGTTGAAGGCGCCTTTCGCGGCGAGGAGGTGATCAGACTATGCCATGAGGCAGGCTTGGAAGGCGCTGTCGTCCAACGGCGATGGCCATGCCGCTATCTGCTCACGTGGCGTCGTTCTTGAAATTAATCGCCGGTGGAGGATTGTTTTTCGGCAACCAACCGCGAAGATTTGCCTTGAGTTACTCGAAGAGTCGAGTCATGGTCGAGGCTCCCCTTGCTCATTCCAGAGAAACGCATGCAAAATGTCGCCCCAGGCGTTGCTGCCGAAAGGTTCGACGCGATTATTATCGGAGGCGGCCCTGGAGGCGCAACCGCGGCGGCGGTTCTTGCAAAGGCGGGCTGGTCGACCGTGGTGGTCGAACAGCAAGTCTTTCCGCGCCGCAAGGTGTGCGGCGAGTATCTGTCTGCGACAAATTGGCCCTTGTTGGAAGCCTTAGGCGCATCGGCCGCGTTCGTGGAGTCGGCAGGTCCTGAAGTGCGCCGTGTGGCGCTGTTCTCCGGCCGTTCATCAGTCACCGCAGAACTGCCGTCGAGCCGCATGAATGGCTCAGTTCGCTGGGGCCGAGCACTGCTTCGCGAGCACCTTGACACCCTCTTACTCCGACAAGCCCAAGAAAACGGCGCGCTGGCATTGCAACCATGGCAAGCGTGCGAACTCGAGCGGTGCGGCGCCGGTTTTCGGTGCCTGGCCGTTTCGCAGGCGTCGGCAGAAAGGCGCAATCTAATTGCGCCGATCGTCGTCGCGGCGCATGGCTCGTGGGCGGCAGGTCCCTTGCCGACGCAAGTTGCCCGGCGGTCGAAACGCGGCGCCGATCTGTTGGGTTTCAAGGCGACTTTCCTGGACACGAATTTGCCCCGCGAGCTGATGCCTCTAGTCAGCTTCCGCGACGGCTATGGCGGGCTGGTCCACGACGATGACCGCCGAGTGAGTTTTTCGTGCTGTATCCAGCGCGATCGTCTGGAGCGATTGGCGCGCGATGGCCGCAGCGCGGGCGATACCTTGCTCGACTATCTATTCTCTGAGTGCGCTGCGCTGCAAGAAACGCTGGGGGGCGCCAGACGCGAACTGCCTTGGCTGGCAGCCGGACCGATTCGACCCGGCATTCGACGTTGCTATAGCGGCGGTCTGTTCCTGGTTGGAAATGCGGCGGGCGAAGCTCATCCGGTCGTCGCCGAGGGAATCAGCATGGCGATGCAAGCAGGATGGTTGCTGGCTAAGCGTTTGGCCGCCAGCGATGCAAGAACCTCGGCAGCTGCCCGCGATGCCATCGGCAAGGATTACACGGTTGCCTGGCGTCGTGCATTCGCCCCGCGCATCCACGCGGCGGGAGCAGTTGCACATTGGGCCATGCGACCTGGCGCCGTATCTGCAAGCCTGCCAATCATTCGCCGCTGCCCGCAGATTTTGACCTGGGGCGCCTGGTGTAGCGGAAAAACGTTGAATGTTTGGACGGGCGGCGACCAGAGTGCGTCCGCGGCGATGGCAAATTGACCTTTTGCTTGTCATCATCCACAGTCGGGGCCGAGCCGATGGCAACCAACCGCATGAGAGACTCGATGGGCTTCAACATCCTTGGTTTGGGTTCAGCGTTGCCGGCGAATCAGATGACTCAGGCCGAGGCGGCTGAGTTAGCCCAGCAGGTTTCTTGCACGACCGAAGAACAGGCCAGAGCGATGAACGTTCTGTACCGTCGCGCGGGCGTCCGCACTCGCTACACGGTTTTTCCCCATCGGGCGGTTCTGGACTGGGCCACGTTGCACGAACCTACGACCACTGATCAAAGCGATGGCGCCGTCGCCGCATTGGTGCAAACGAGCCTGACCACCGAAGAAAGAATGCGTCTCTATGAGCAGCATGCCCTGCCGCTTGCGCTGCGCGCCGCACAGTCGGCCTTGGACGAGGCCGGCGCGCTCCCTTCACAGATCACGCATTTGGTTACAGTTTCGTGTACGGGCTTCGCGGCGCCGGGGGTCGATGTTGGTTTGATGCAGCACTTGGCGCTAAAGCCAACGGTCGAACGCGTGCACGTAGGTTTTATGGGGTGTCACGGCGCCATTAACGGCTTGCGCGTAGCACGGGCGCTACCGTCCGACGATGCGGCAGCTCGCGTGCTGCTCTGCGCCGTGGAGTTATGCAGCATTCATTTTCAGGTACGTTGGGATCCAAAGCAGTTCGTAGGCAATGCAATTTTTGGCGATGGAGCCGCAGCCTTAGTGGGCGGGATGTCGAAGGCCGAAGGCGCCTGGCAAGTTGCAGCGACGGGCTCCTGCCTGCTGCCCGATTCGACCGACGCGATGAGTTGGGCGATTCGCGACTTCGGCTTCGAGATGGAGCTTTCGCCTCGCGTGCCGGAGCTCATCAAGCAGCGCTTGCGCAATTGGATCGAGCCCTGGCTCGAACAGCAGGGCTTGCGCCTTGAACAAATTGGCTCATGGGCCGTGCATCCGGGCGGGCCGAGGATTCTTGCTGCCGTCGAGGAGTCGCTTGAACTCGATCCGCGGGCATTGAACATTTCGCGCGAAGTGCTGGCGCAGTGCGGCAACATGTCGTCGCCCACCGTGTTATTCATTCTGGAGCGATTGCTCGAGCAAGGAGCGCCGCGGCCCTGCGTCATGCTCGGCTTTGGTCCAGGAATTGTGACCGAAGCGGCGCTTCTGAGATGATGCCGGGGACGCCGGACCCTGGCAGACGAACTGCCCTGCTGAAAGCCGAATGACCAGGCGAACCTGACTTGCGCCTCGCGGCGCAAAGGGAAAAAAACTCGCCGGATTAGGGCTGTTGCAGCCCGATTGCATTTCACGCCGGCCCCCAGACAGTGGCATGACAAATGCCTTAGCAATCAGGCCGTGTCACGCGTCGAGCCGAAATCACGGGCCTCAAGAATATGATCGCGTCAGCCGCCCCAACTCCGGCAACAAGCGACTGGTCATTGGGAAGCACCTTTCGCGCCACGCTCGTCGTGGTGGCGGTGGCGGTCGCCTTTACGCTGGCTTATCTGTTTCGCGGGGTAATCTTTCTGCTGTTCGTGGGCATCTTGATCGCAATCGCCTTGAAGCCTCTCGTCCGCTGGCTGCGGCAGTTAGGCTTGTCTCCCACCACGGCCTCGATCTTGTCCTACGGCTTGCTGGTGATTGTGGCGGCGGGAGGCATTGTGGCGGGCACGCCGCTGTTGGCTAAGCAAATCAATGAGATGCTCGGCAGTTTGCCGGAGTTCTACACGAAAGCGCACGACTTCCTGGCGGGATTTTCGAATCCGCTAATTCACCGGTTTGTAGAAGAAATGCCCGATGAGCTGCCGCGCAGCCTCAACCTGGATCGCGAGGAGGCAGAAGGCGCCATTCAAGCCGTGGCGCAAGGCGTGAGCTATGGCGGCGTCGTATTGAAAGCCGTCTTAGGCGGATTGGCGAGTCTGCTGTTAGGGTTTTACTGGTCTTTGCACGAAGACCGGGCGATTCGCGCGTGCCTGCTGGCGTTGCCGGTGGCAAAACGCGACGTGGCCAAGGAGATCATTTTCGAAAGTCTAGCCAAGCTAGGCGCCTACCTGCGCGGCCAAGGGTTGCTTTGCCTGATTATGTGCGTGATGGTGTTCGTGGTTTACTCGCTCATCGGCGTGCCTTATGCAGCGGCTCTGGCTGTGACGGCCGGCCTGCTCGAGGCGCTGCCCGTGTTCGGCCCCATCTTGGCCGCCGTGCCTGCTTTGCTCGTCGCGGTGTCGACAAGCCCGACCATGGGAGCGTGGGTCTTGGTCGCCATCGTAGCAATGCAGCAATTCGAGAGTAATGTACTTGTGCCCAAGATTATGGATCGGTCGGTCGGCGTCAACGCAGTGGTGACGTTGTTGGCGATCGTAGCCTTTAGCGCTCTGGGCGGCTTCGCCGGCGCGGTCTTGGCGATTCCCATCGCGGCAATCATCCAGCTCGTGTTCGATCGCCTCGTATTCAGCCGCGCCGCCTCGGAGCCGGCGCCGCCTGCGGGCCGCGATGTTGTGAGCCGCTTGCGATATCAAGCGCAAGCGCTGGCTCACGATGTGCAGTTGCACACGCGAAATAAAGAGGCTAGTCCCTCGACGAAGAGCGACCGCGTCGAGGACGGCATCGAAGCTCTGGCTCAAGACATCGATCGTTATTTGGCCGCAGCTTTCGAGCAGACAGGGACCGCGGCCGCGGCAACCGCAGGAGACGAACCGGCATGAAGCGGATCGCCCTGCATACGGCCGTCGTCTTGGCAACGCTGGCCGCTCTGTATCTACTCTGGGAGATGCGAGAAGCAGTCGTGCTGTTCCTGCTCTCGCTTGCCATTGCGGCCGCTTTACGCCCCATTTCGGGGTGGCTGGCGAAACGCGGACTGCCGAATTCCTTGGCGCTTTTCGCTGCTTACATGTTCGCAATCGGAATTCCTCTGCTGTTATTGTTGGCGGCTGCGGCGCCAATCATCAGCCAAATGCGCCAAGCCGGCGATGATATCGCGACGGCGTATCAATACGTGCAACAACATTGGACGAAAGGCCATTCGTGGCAGCGCGCCCTTGAGGCTCGGCTGCCGCCTCCTGCGCAACTGTATCAGGCTGTGGTCGGCGACAAGAGCGCGAGTCTGCTTTCGATGCTCGCGGGAGCTACCTTCAGCATCGCGGGCGGCGTTATTGATCTGGTGTTGGTGCTGTTCTTGAGCGTCTATTGGTCGCTGGACCGCGTCCACTTCGAGCGGCTTTGGCTTTCGCTCTTGCCGGTTGACGAGAGAGCCGAGACGCGGCGACTGTGGCGATCAATCGAATTCGAAATCGGCGCCTACTGCCGTAGCGAAGCAGTTCAGAGCATCGTCGCGGCGCTCATCCTGGGCTGCGGATATGCCGCGCTGGGTCAGCCCTATCCGGCGTTGTTGGCGGCGATCGGCGGGTTGGCGTGGCTGATTCCCTGGGTCGGCGCTCCCCTGGCCGTCACCCCGCTTTTGATCTTGTCGCTTCCCTCGTTGGCGTCCGATAGCGGCGCAAGCTTCTTGACCGTCACGCTGCCTGCGGCACTTTATACCTTAGCCGTCCTGCTCTTTCTGGAGCTGGCGATTGAGCCTCGGTTCTTTAATCGCCGTCGCTACAACGCGCTGCTGACGGCAATTGTCGCCATTGGGCTGGCGCAAATTTGGGGCGTGTTTGGTTTCATAATCGGTCCGCCCCTGGCGGCGGTGGCGCAAATTGTCGGATGGCAATGGATCAATCGGCCCAAGATCAGCGATATGTCTCCCGTTGTTTTGCCGCAAGGAGCATTTGATAGCCGGCTGCAAACCATTCGCTCTTCGGTCGCCAATGCACGCGAGGCTCGCCCCGAGCTGCTCAGCCTGACAGATCGCTTGGAAACGCTCGTACATCAAATCGACGAACTTACCGCCGCGGCGAGCGGGAAGACGGCGAACGGGGACTCCTCGGCACACTGGTTCGCCTCCAATACGGACGGCTCGTCGGATTGACGCCCAGCGGCAAATGCTTTTTATTACGGCAACCACGCCGTGTGCGGCCGCGCCTGTTGCGAGCCATCCACAATCATCGGTCAGGCGATTCAATTCCAACTGCTAGCGAACGATCCGCATGGGCACAAAGTCCTCTTCCGCCGCTTCGCACCGCGTGGTGATTGTCGGCGGCGGGTTTGGCGGTTTGTACGCTGCACGGGCATTGAGCCGCACTGCAGCGAGCATTACGCTGCTTGACCGGCGCAACTTCCATCTCTTCCAACCGCTCCTGTATCAAGTGGCCACCGGCGGCTTGTCGCCGGCGAACATCGCGGCTCCACTCCGCACGCTACTGCGGCGCCAGGAGCGAACGGAGGTGCTATTGGCGGAAGCGGTCGATTTCGACGTCGAGCGGCGACGGGTCATGCTTGCGCAAGAAAACGGCGGACCGGCCGACATGTCGTATGACACGCTGATCGTGGCTGCGGGAGCGCAGTTCAATTACTTCGGCCATAACGCTTGGCGCGAATTGGCGCCCGGCTTGAAGTCGATTGAGGATGCCACTGAGATCAGGCGCCGCGTGCTCACTGCTTTTGAAAAGGCAGAACTGGAAGACGATCCGGCGCGCCGGCGAAAGTGGCTAACCTTTGTAATTGTGGGGGGCGGCGCGACGGGCGTTGAATTGGCGGGGGCCTTAGGCGAATTGGCGCACTTCACGCTCCAACGAGACTTCCGCTCGATCGACCCTGCCGAGGCTCGCATTCTGCTGCTCGAGGGACGCGAGCGCGTGTTGCCGCCGTTTGTTCCGGAACTGTCGGAGAAAACCAGGCAGTCGCTCGAGCGGTTGGGAGTTACGGTGCGCACGAACGTGAACGTAACCGACATACAATCACACTCCGTCGGCGTGCGCGAGGGAGATCGCGATGAAACGATTGATGCCGCAACGGTGCTGTGGACCGCCGGCGTGCGCGCCGCCGGGCTGAGCGACAAACTGGCTGCGGCGGCTCAGGCGCCGGTCGATCGCTCCGGGCGCATCATTGTCGAGCCGGACTTGACGGTTCCCGGGCGGCCGGAGATTTTCGTGGTTGGCGACATGGCCCACTTTTCCCACCAGACGGGCCAACCGCTGGCCGGCGTGGCGCCCGTGGCCATGCAGCAAGGCCGATATGTCGCTCGGGTCATCAAAGCCCGGTTGGCCGGCCGCACCGAGGCCCCATTCCATTATCACGATAAGGGCTCGATGGCCGTCATTGGTCGGGCTGCAGGCGTCGCCGATCTGGGCCGAATCAAGCTTTCAGGCTACCTCGGTTGGCTCGCCTGGCTGTTCATTCACTTGTTTTACCTGGCGAAGTTTGAAAACCGTTTGCTCGTCCTGACGCAGTGGGCTTGGAACTATTGGACTCGCAATCGTTCGGCGCGTCTGATTACGCGTACGGTATTGGCGCCGGACGATGAATAGCAGCCCGGTCTCGGGGCGCGGCATCGCAGGAAAACGTCATGCAAATCAAAGATCGTACATTCTTAGTTACTGGCGGAAGTTCAGGATTAGGCGCCGCTTGCGCGCGAATGCTAGCTTCTGCGGGGGCGAGAGTAGTCGTGGCGGATATTAACCGCGAAGCCGGCATGCAAATTGTCGCCGAACTCGGAAGCACGGCGCGCTTTGTCGAAACCGACGTCACCAACGAAACGAGCGCGGCGGCAACCGTGGCGGCAGCGGCCGACGGGGGCCAGCTAGCGGGCTTGGTCCATTGCGCGGGGATTGTCGCCGGCGGCCGTGTGATCGGTCGGGAGGGCCCGCACAGTCTCGAGCTGTTTGCCAAAGTGATCGGCGTCAACTTGATTGGCACGTTCAATATGCTCAGGCTGGCGGCTGCCGCCCTGGCTGCGGGCCCCCCTGATGATGAAGGCGAACGCGGCATAATCGTGATGACCTCTTCGGTTTCCGCCTTCGAAGGGCAGATTGGTCAGGCCGCCTACTCGGCGTCCAAGGCGGGCGTGGCGGGCATGACCTTGCCGATCGCCCGCGAATTGGCGGCATTCGGCATTCGCGTCGTTTCCATTGCACCAGGCATCTTTGACACGCCGCTGATGGCCAGCCTGCCCGAAAACGTGCGCGAGTCGTTGGCCAAACAGCCGCCATTTCCGCCGCGCTTCGGCCGCCCGGAGGAATTCGCCGCGTTGGTCCGACATGCGATCGAAAACCGCATGCTTAATGGCAGCGTAATTCGCTTGGATGGCGCTTTGCGTATGGCGGCAAAATAGCGGCTGGCTGACTGGTTAACGACCGAGCGTCTCGGCCGTAACGAGCCAAACCAGTTGGCCTTTTCCGGCCTCGATGGCGCCGTCGAATTCGATGGCCGCAATTGCCCCTTTGGAAAAAGCGATCGCTTCGGGCGACGCGCCGATCAGGCTGGCCGTTAATTCTTCGACGTCGGGAGCATGTCCGACCCAGGCGACGTCGCCGCCTGTTTGCTGTCGAGTCCATTCGAGCAAAGCCTCTAACGAACTGCCCGGCTTTAATGCATCTAACTCGGTGATCGCCGGCTTGCCAGGGGCATATTCGGCGATGATTTCCGCCGTCTCGCGGCAACGCAGTAAAGGGCTCGTGGCGATCTGTGTCGGCCCGAAGCCTCGCTTGGCCAGGCGTTTTACGATCTTCTTGAAACGCTTGCGGCCTGCCTTGGTTAACGGCCGCGCTTCGTCGTTAGGAAATTCTTCGCCGAGTTCTTCGGCCCAAGCGTGACGGACAATGAATAACAATTAACGGTTCCTCCACAGAACGCGGTCTTCGATCGCCAAGCCCGATTGCACGGCAGCAATATCCGCTTTGAATCGCGACGCATCAAGCGGGTAGCCCGCCGTTGGTTTCAGACCCGGGACGTTGCGGCTCCAGAAGTCGTTAAAGGCCAGCATGGCCAGTTCGCGGAGGTATTTCGACGCCATCGAGGCTAATGCCGTGGGCAAGAATCGTTCGGCCTTCGTGCAGAACCTGACCTGAGTGCGTCGCTCGGCAGGCCCCCAGCGATAGAGGCTTTCCTCAGCGCCTTCCCCGTGCACTTCGACGAGATAGTCGGTTGCGTGCTGCTGTAACAGCGCTTGATAAGCGTTACGTCCGCCGTGCTTATCGCAGATGACGGCCACCGGCTCGTCTCCGATTTCCGCCAACGCCTCTGCCAGCAATCGCAGCGTCAACACCGACAGCACGGTGCTCTTGTTGCCGTGCTCCTCCAGCAATTGGTTCCAGTCTTCCGGAAACACCGCTTTGCTGCGGACCGCCGCCAGACGAACCTGCGCTTGTTCGGCCACGGTTCGCAA
>JAICIG010000107.1 GCA_025924495.1 Pirellulales bacterium
CGGCCGAGCCTGCACCGCCATCCTGCTCGACGATCGGACTTCGGAGGGCTCTGACCTGCACCTGCAAAGCATCGCTCACGGCGTGATCTCGCTGGAACAGCTTGCTCCGCTCTATGGCGCGAATCGCAGACGGCTGCGCGTGATCAAGTTCCGAGGCACGGATTTTCGGGGCGGCTACCACGACATGACCATCGAGCGTGGCGGGCTGCGTGTTTTCCCGCGCCTGGTGGCGACCGAACATCAGCAACCCTTTGACGGGGAGCAAATCAAAAGCGGCGTAACTGCGCTCGACTCGCTGCTCGGCGGCGGACCGGACCGCGGCACAAGCACGCTCCTCATGGGACCGGCGGGCTCCGGGAAATCTACGATCGCAATCCAGTACGCCGCCGCGGCAGCCGAGCGCGGCGACCACGCGGTCGTATTTGCCTTCGACGAAAGCGCTCACACTCTGCTGGTGCGCACAAAATCGCTCGGCTTGCGACTCAAGGAAGGCAACGGCGCGGGCGAGGTAGCCATCCACCAGGTTGACCCCGCGGAAGTGTCGCCTGGCGAGTTCGCCCACATGGTTCGCAGCGCCGTCGAACAGGACAAGGCGCGCGTCGTGGTGATCGACAGCCTGAACGGCTACATCAATGCCATGCCCGAAGAACAGTTCCTGACGGCTCAACTGCATGAGCTGCTCACATACCTAGGTCGCCAGGGGGTGACGACCATGCTGGTCGTGGCTCAACACGGGGTGGTGGGCAGCCACATGCACTCGCCCGTCGACACGAGTTATCTGGCAGATTCGGTGGTGCTGCTCCGCTATTTCGAGCATCAGGGAAGGGTCAAAAAAGCCATTTCGGTTGTCAAAAAGCGCAGCGGCGCTCACGAAGAGACAATCCGAGAATTACGTTTTGACGAACGCGGCATCCACTTGAGCGAACCACTGGTCGACTTTCGCGGCATTTTGACGGGCGTCCCGGAAGAGCGGAAACCCGAGGCTGTCAATCGCACGTGAGGGCCAACGCGATGCAGCCAGACGCGAAGGGCGAGAAAGAGCTGCGAGTTCTGCTCGTGCCTCCCACGCGCCGTGACGGCGAAGTGACGGCGGCGCTGCTGGCGAGAGCCGGCCTGGCCTGCCTGATATGCCGTGATCTTAAGACTTTGAGCGAGGAGATCGCCGCGGGCGCGGGCGCCGTGCTGCTCACGGAGGAGGCGCTCGCCGCCAGCGGCATTGAGCGCCTGCTTGGCGTCTTGCAGAATCAACCTTCCTGGTCGCAGTTGCCCGTGGTCCTGCTGATGGAAGGCGGCGGCCGGGCGACGCTCGCCGCCCAGGCGATTCAGGCCTTGGGCAACACGACGCTGCTCGAGCGTCCGGCCCCGGCTCGTTCGGTGATCAGCGCTCTCGAAGTTGCCGTCAAGGGGCGAGAGCGCCAGTACCAGATACGCGATCAGTTTGAAGAGATCCGCAAGGCCGAGGCTCGAGCGCGGGAACTGCAGCAGCAACTGGCGATTGCGGTAGATGCGTCTGAGTTGGGGACGTTCCACAGCGAGACGCCGTTCGACACCATGATTTGGAATGAACGCTGCAAGGCGCACTTCTGGCTTGGCCCCGAAGCCGAAGTCGATTCCGAGCTGTTCTATTCGATCTTGCACCCCGACGATCGCGAGCGCGTGCGGCGAGCGGTCGAAGCATGCATTTACGGCGGAAAGCTTTACGATATCGAATTTCGCACGGTATCGCCGCAGGGCGAAACGCGCTGGGTTCGCGCGACCGGTCGTACCTATCGTAACGCCGCCAACGAACCGATCCGCTTTGACGGAACAACCCAAGACATCAGCGAAAGAAAAGCCGTCGAGACTGCCTTGCGAGAAACGCGCGAGCGGTTTGAAGCGATGGCGAACTCCATTCCCCAACTGGCCTGGATGGCGAAGCCCGACGGTTGGATATTCTGGTACAACCAGCGGTGGCACGACTACTGCGGCACGACGGCCGAGCAGATGGACGGTTGGGGCTGGCAGGCGGTGCACGATCAGCAGGAATTGCCTCGCGTGATCGAGAAATGGCAACACTGCCTCGCCCACGGAGAACCTTGGGAAGATTCCTTCCCGCTACGGAGATTCGATGGAGAGTTCCGCTGGCACCTCTCGCGAGCCATGCCGTTCCGCGACTCCTCCGGAAACATCGTCTTCTGGTTCGGCACGAACACCGATATCACCGAAGAGCGCAAACGCAGCGAAGAGCGGCGATTGCTCTTGGAAAGCGAGCGCGCGGCCAGAGTCGAGGCCGAGCGGGTCAGTCGCATGAAAGATGAATTTCTGGCAACGCTGAGCCATGAGCTGCGAACGCCGCTCAATGCGATTTTCGGCTGGACGCAGATCTTGAGGATGGATGCAGTCGATCCTGAGACGCTGCAGGCGGGAATTGCCGTCATTGACCGCAATGTGCGGATTCAGACGCAGCTCATCGAAGATCTGCTCGACATGAGCCGGATTGTTTCCGGCAAGATACGGCTCGACGTGCAAACCGTACAGCTCCCCGAAGTTCTCCATGCGACGTTGGAAGCCATTCGACCGGCCGCAGAAGCCAAACAGATTCGGCTGGAAAAAATCATCGATCCCTTGGCCGGACCGGTAAGCGGCGATCCGGGCCGCCTGCAACAGGTGTTCTGGAACCTGCTCACCAACGCGATCAAGTTCACGCCCAAGGGAGGAAGAATCCAGGTGCTCGCAGAGCGAGTCAACTCGCACGTCGAAATCAGCGTCACCGATTCGGGCGAAGGGATTCACCCTGAATTCTTGCCTCGATTATTCGATCGTTTCAGCCAGGCGGACGGTTCCACCACGCGCAAGCACGGCGGACTCGGCCTCGGTCTTTCGATCGTCAAGAACCTGGTGGAGTTGCACGGCGGAACCGTGCAAGCCAAAAGCGCCGGCGAGGGGCTCGGGGCCACCTTCGTGGTCCAGCTTCCGCTGCGCGCTGCCAAGACCCTGACGGAAGAATTGCCGCACCCGCTGGGCGGCGTGTCTGCCATGCCCATCGATCGCGAGGCGATGAATCTTGGCGGGGTCAAGGTGCTGATTGTGGATGACGAACCCGACGCGCGGGAGCTCGTGCAGCGCTTTTTATCCGAGTGCGGCGCCAAGGCGGCGCTCGCGGCGTCGGCGGTCGAAGCTCAGGGAGTCCTTGAGGCCTTCGCGCCGGACGTCATCATCAGCGATATTGGCATGCCGGAGCAGGACGGCTACGAATTCATGCGCGCCGTCCGCGACAAGGGCTTTCAGACGCCGGCCATCGCACTGACGGCCTTCGCGCGCTCAGAAGATCGCATACGCTCGATCCAATCCGGCTACCAAATGCATCTCCCTAAACCAGTAGAGCCCGCGGAACTTGTGGCGATCGTGGCGAGTCTGGCCGGTCGTTACCAGAAGCCGCCGGACGCTGACGAGAGCCGAACGGTTGCCGGCCAGAGCAGACCGGAAATGGCCTGACCAGTAACCGCGCAGCCCGGGAATCGGACAAATCAGGCGGTGCTTTTTCTTACTTTCTCGTAATTTATCTTTGACTCCTTCCGGCTGCTCGGTAGACTTCGGTCTTTCCAGCCCGCGAGGGGGCCAGCGATGCCAATCCGACTGCACGCCGAAGATACGGGCCACGGCGTTCTGCTCAGCCGGATCGAAATGCAGGCGGACGTCGAGAGCTTGTGCAGCTTTTTCTCGGAGAAAGGGGCGGCCCCCACCGTCGGCCCGGAGTCCGTTCCAGGCGACAACCGCGTCTTTCTGGCCGAATTGTCGATGGAGCAATTCGCCCAGCTCATCGAATGGGCGAACGTGGAACTAATCTAGCCCTGCGATGGCACGCATCTCCGCCACGCTTCGCGAACTGTTCGGACGCCTCCTCGAGCTGCGCCGCCTGGCCGACGCCGAAGCGGACGCCCAGCGCCGCACGACCATCTATGAAGATATTAAGCAATGCAAGACGCTGATTCTGGCCGAACTGAATAGCGCCTTTACATCGGATTGACGACTTACCGGCAATCTTGCTGCGGCAATCCGGTCGAATGGAGCGCCTTGTCCTTCAAGAGGCGGCTGAGCCGCTTTCCGGGCGGGTCGATCGGTTTAGCCCGGATTATTCATCGGCCCATACTAACCCGAAGCGCTAGCGAGGGATGGCGGTCGCCGCGAGGCGACCCTTCGAGGCCGTTCGCCCTCGCTGGCGCTTCGGGTTAGTGTGAAGGTACCCCATCAGGCTATCGCAGGGGCTAGTGAATAATCCGGGTTAGAGGCTATCAGAAAGCCGGCGAGCAGGCGGGACGCCCGCACTACAGGGCCGGTTCTCGGGCAGGCTCTTATTCGCGAGTCGAGTGCGGCCAAGCGGCGCCGTGGCCCGTGGCAGGCTTCAGCTCGAACACAATGTCAAGCATTTGCTCGGGCTCGCCCTGCTGGTCGATGAGATCCTGACCGATGCTGTAGATCTTCGAGGCCGAGGCAGTGCGGAGATAGCGCAGCGGGGCGCCGTCGAACGGATCTTGCGGCAAGCGGTCAAGAAAATCGGGCACGAGCCGCTCGAGCGTTTCCGGCAGCTCGCCATGAGCGCGCCGGTAGCGCTGGATCGCAATCGCCGCGCGAGCGGTATTCTGTTGCGCCTTGGCGCGGTTGAGAGCATTGAAGAAGCCGGTCAAACCAGGCGTCACCAGTCGGGTGATCGGGTAACGCCAACGTGCGCTCGGCGAGCGCAGAAATTCGTTTACTTGCAAATCGGCTTGCGCCATCGCATCTCGCAACGGAACCTGCGACGCCCGCGACGCCGCGATGTACTTTTCCATCAGCATCAAATATGCGGCCTGATCTGCATTGCGCAGCGGACTCCAAGCGAGCGCCGCGGGAACGTCTCCCCCCAGCGTCGCTGGATTTCCGAACGTCGAGAATCCAATCGCTCGCTCCCCTAGCAGCGAGCGCTGCAGGGCGGCATCGTAGTCGATCGCTGCCAAGCGGCGATCTAACATGATTAAATCTTCGTCGGAAAACTCGACGTCGGGCAGCAGCCGTTCGATTTGCGAACAGACGCCGCCGTTGAGTGCAATGCGCACTAGCTGCGAAACGATAAATGGTTCGCGTTCGATGCTGTGCGCGGCTGCGAGCATCGTCTCGAGCGACCTGGCGACCGCCTGCGGATCGTTGCGATGCGCTCGGACATCCGATTCCAGCGCGAGCAAGCGCCAGCCGTCGCGCAGCTGCTGCACGTGCGGCAGCGCGACAGCAATGTCGTCGGCAAACTTGATCGGGTAATGGGCTGCTCCCCCGAGTTCCGCCGCCTGGTGCATCTTGTCCAGCGGTTCGCGGTACTTGGCCAGAAAGGCATCGGCGGCGTCGAGTGCCGGCCACGGCTGGCTAGGCAACGGAATCGAGCCTCCTTCGCCAACCCCGGGCATAATTCTCGCGTCGCTGGCATACGCGGGCGAGCCGATCACGGCAAGCGCGCTGAGCCACAACTCAGTCGTGTCCTGTTCCTTGGATGCAAGGGAGTACATCGCATCCAAGTCTGCAGGCGTCGTCGGTTCGCCTGCCGCGCGAACTCTGGCAATCTCTGCAGCTACCTGTCGCGCGCTAAGCAGCGAGCCGGTGAGTAATGCCCCGGCCAGCAGCAAAAACATCGCCAGCACGGCAATCAAGGCCAGCGCGCCCGGTCCGATACGGCGCGACTTTGGCAAGGCTGTTTCTGAGTGCTCTAAAGTCGCCACATGATTGCTCCTGAGCGGTCGGATGTGACACAAAAGGTGATGGTTCATCATAACGCAAGAGCGACGCAACTAAATCGGGAGACGTTGGCCGCTGATCGCATGATGCAGCCAAATCGGCAGCCGAAACCCCGCGCCGGGAAAGATGGGCGTCGCTCCCGCCGCTCCGCCGGGCATCGTCCTCCCAAAAGCTAAAATGGGGCTAAGACCAGCCTGGCGGGGGCGTCAGCCGGCTAATCACAGTGGATTTTTGCCCCCCGGGCCACGAATTATTTGACACCGGCCTTGTGCCAGGGCTAGCCTTGATAGATTGGCCGCGATGGCCGATCAACTCCTCGCCCTGGCAAGACGTTGCGGCGGTCTTGCCGGAAGCCTTTTGTCTTCCTGTTTTCGCTTGGGAGGTAAAAGTCATGTTGCTGCATGATTTCGACGAGCTGTTCAGCCACTATTCCGAGATCATTGCTGAGATGGAAGAGGTGTTCACTGCGCACCAGTTCATCGCTCGTCTCGGCCAGCGGCACCAACGCGCGTACATCGAAGCGCTCAACGCCTACCGCCATAGTCGTGCGCCGTTTGAGCTCGTTCATCAGCGATTGGAAGACATGCTGCACAAGACGCCGGAATGCCAGCCTCACGGCCACGAACAGAATTGCTCCGAGATGTGGGGCATTCCTCAACCTTGCAGCCGCTGGCGCAGAGTTGCCGTCGGCGTTCCGGGCTAGGAACGGCCGGGCTGACGCTGGAGCCGACCGTGTCGGCAAAGCGACAACACGATCGCCCCTGGGATGGCACTACCGTTTGAGCGCGATCGATGAGAGACGCTCGGGTTCTGTAAGGAGCGCTCTCTGCGGCGTTCCGGGAATAGCTTTCGACGCAGCGTCAAACGCGGTTTCGCGGAACGCCAGGGACGGCGTTCCCTACAAAGATCGTTAACGTTGCAGTCAAATGGTATCACTCCCCGCCCGCAGATGACGCTGGCTGATTAGCGCTAGTTCTGGCGATCCGCTCGCCGTGGCGCCCGTCAAAGCCATGGGCCTTGATCCAATGGCCTGCTTAGAGCCAAGCCAGCCAGCAGATATGCTCACTTTCAGTTTCCGCGGCAGAAGTGCGCGCGGCCGACCACACGCGGTCGTCGACATAGCAATTCGGAAAACAATGCGGATGGAGGATGCACGCGCCGAAGCAAGCCCACCAAGATGGCCACGTTCGTGAGGACATCTTGGGAAAGTTGGCCATCTTGGCGCCGGGCGCTAGCTTGGCGCGTGAATCCGTCTCCTGAACGGCGATAATCGAGCGTTCACGCGAACCACCAAGGCCGAAGAGCGCCCCAAGATGGCCAGGTTCGCGAGGGCATCTTCGGCAGGCTGGCCATCATGGAAATGAGGCGAAACTCGGTTGACGCCAATGTGGCCGCCCAAGATGGCCAAGTTCAAGCGAACGTCTTAAGTGAACTTGACCATCTTGGCGCCTCGGTCGAGCGTTGCGGCGAGATCGATGGGTCTCGCGACGAACTATGCAGGCTTAACGTTCTCGGCACAGGGACCTTTTGGGCCTTGCCCTTCGGTATAAGTGACCTTCTGGCCTTCACGGAGGTCGTCGAAGCTGCATCCTTGAACGCTCGACGAGTGGAAGAACAGGTCCTTGGCCTTGCCCGTGTTGATGAATCCGAAGCCCTTGTCCGTCAACTTCTTGATACTGCCTTCTGCCATTTGCACATTTCTCGCTGCGATTGCTGGCTTGGCCGCCCCCCGGCATACAATTGCCGACTGGCCGCCGCCCATGGGTTGAGACAGAGTGTACTCCGTCGCGGTACCATCATGCAAAGGGGCTGCTAATTGGCTGGTGCGCCGACGCCGGCGGGGCGGGGCAGGGCTGTCTCCCGGGGGGTAGGCTTCGCACGCGATTTTCCTCGGCCGAAATCCTTTCAATTAATGCAGACGGCCTAAAGGCTCGCCCTCGACCGAGCCTGCCGGCGGAAGCCGAACCACGGCAAACCCCAATGCAAAACATCGTTCTCCCCAGCCGGACGAACCAGATAAGATATTGCCTCTCCCCTATGCCGCTCACGCAAGGAGCTGAATGATGCCGGAGTTCGAATCCCGTTTTATTCACGTCCCCGACGCCAAGGTCCATATTCTCGTCACCGGTCCGGAAGCCGGCTCGCCGATTGTTTTGTTGCATGGCGCGAGCTTTTCGTCGGCCACATGGCAGCAGATTGGCACGCTTAAGACACTGGCTGATGCCGGATGGCGCGCGTATGCGGTCGATCTGCCGGGCTTTGGTCAGTCGGAGTCGTGTGACAGCCCGCGGGAGACCTGGCTCAAGAACGTGCTCGACGCGCTGCCGACATCGGCGCCGGTCATCGTCACGCCTTCGCTCAGCGGGCAGTATGCGTTGCCGCTAGCCGTCTGCGAGCCCTCTCGAATCAAAGCACTCGTGGCGATTGCGCCGGTCGCCATTGAACACTATCGCGACCGACTCAAGATGATCAGCGTGCCGGTGCTCGCTGTCTGGGGAGAACACGATCGCTTGATTCCGCAAGAGCATGCCGATTTGCTTGTCGCGGCCTCCCCCAACGGACGCAAAGTAATCATCGCCGGGGGCAGCCATGCTCCGTACATGAGCGACCCGGCAACGTGGCATCGCGTGTTGCTCGAGTTTCTCACAGGCTTAAAGTAAAGGGCATGCGGCGACGAGTGGTCGGTTTTTTTCCCCGCCGATTTAGGCGCAAAGCGCGACAGATTTCAAACAATTCAGCAGTGAGCATTGGGACGCCAGGTGCGAGCTGGTAAGCTGAATAAAGCCTGCCGAGCGATGGCCGCTCGGCGCGACGCACCACATCAATCATCTATGAGGGCGAAATGAGCGCTCAAATCCTGGTCGTCGATGATGAAGCCGATATCTGCGCGAACGCCGCCGACATTCTAGGCGACATGGGCTACGCGATTGATGTGGCATATCGCGGCCACGATGCAATCGAGCTGGCCAAGCGGCGCCCCTACGATTTATTTCTGCTCGATTTCCGCCTTCCTTGCATGACCGGCGCTCAACTTTACGAGCGGCTCAAAGAGGTGCAGGGCTCCGCGCCGGCCATCATGGTCACCGGTTACGCTTCTGCGGATACGGTCGAAGCGGCGAAGGCCGTGGGAATCAACGACGTGATTCAAAAGCCGGTGGATTTCGGCCAGCTTGTTTGTGTGATCGAAGAAGCAGTCGGCAAGTCGAGCTGAGCCAGCGCGCTGACGTCGCCGCGAAGGGTTCACACTGGCTAATCAGCTTTGCATTTCAGACGGACAACGCGTTGATCAACTGGATTGCCGCTGGACGACTGGGCGGGGCTTGGCGGCGGTAATCAATCCGCCCTGCGTCGAACTCGACGTTCGATAGCCCGTCCAACCGTGAAAAACTGGAGCCTCGAAGCCTGCTTCGGCCAACATCTCCAGGAGCGACCGCTCCCAGACGGCGCCGCCGATTCAATCGGACCAGGAGCCTTTGCGGGCCAACTCCTCCGGCGTGACATGATCTTCGAGCAGGATATCGGCCATTTGCAGCCTGCCGCCCGGACGAAGCACGCGGAGAATTTCCCTGAGGACTTTCGGTTTGTCGAAGCAAAGATTCAACACGCCGTTCGTAATCGTCACGTCAACCGAATCGTTAAGGAGGGGAAGATGCTCGGCTTCCCCTCCGAGGAATTGAGCATTCGTCACGCCAGCAAGCATTGCATTGCTGCGGGCTTTCTCGACCATTTGCGGCGTGATGTCGATGCCGATGACTGTGCCGCTCGCGCCGACCTGACGCGCAGCGATGAGACTGTCGAGTCCTGCGCCAACGCCCACGTCGAGCACAATCTCCCCCTGGCGGTATTCGCCAAGCGAATGCGGATTGCCGACCCCCGAGAAGGATTCGGCGACCGTCCCCGGCAAGGCCTCGATTTCAGCAGCACGATAGCCAACCGATTTGGCGCTGGCCAGGCCGACGGGAAACCGATCCTCCTTGCCGGGATCGCGGGCCACTTGAGCAAAGCGCTCTCGAACCGATCTACGGATTTCTTCGGGCGTATCTGCCATCACAACGTTCCGTATTGCAAAGTCGTGATCTTAGCGGCAAGTTTGAAAAGTCGCTCAAGTTTTGGGTCTGCACGTCAAACGCCTGGTGCATCAAGACTTGTGCCGACGAACTTTGCGGGAGTTCGAGCTCGTTCTTGGCCGATGAAAACAGAACCTCGGCCATCGCAAACGTGGGAGGCCGGAATGTTTCGTCACCCGGCAAAGCCGCATCATGGACATCGCTGAACAGCATATCGACTCGCTTGAGGACCTGAGAAACTTTGTCTCTCAAACGCTCTGCCGCCACGAGCAACTGGAACCACACTTGTTTCCTTTGACGCAACGATTATTGCACTGCGGAGGCCAACCTTGCGGCATTCAGTTTTGCCTGCACGGGCCGCGCAGCGTGAAATTGCTCGCCATCTGGGAAACGCGCGACAACTCGGTCCTATTCTACGACTCGTCGGGCGAGCGATTCCAGCGAGTGCGTCTGGCCGAGGTTGCCTCGCAATCTGACGTCTTTGCCGACGATGGTGCGCGGCAAGCTGCCTGAGCAAGAGGAATGCCGCGCGATCGCGACTCAATGGATGACTTTCGCCGCCGGCAGCGCTCGCTCGAGCGCTGCGATACCGGGGGGCGTGACAGGGCAACCGCCGAGATGGACGACTCGCAGCGTGCTGATCCCGTACAATGACTTAAGCCCCTCGTCGGTAACGCGAGTTCCCGGCAAGAAAAGAAATCGCAGCCGCGGAAGCGGCGATAGAGCCTTGAGTGCAGCGTCGCCGATCGGAGTATCGTACGCGTCGAGATAGACTAGCTCCTCGCAATCGGCCAATTGCGAGACTCCCGCATCAGTGACCCGCGTTTGCGAAATATCGACAACGCATAAGCTGGCTCCGCGGAACAGATCCAGGTCGGCGTCGATCAGGTGGGACTCAGACGCATCGAGACCCAACTTCGGCAAGGACGCAAGCAAGTCCTTGATTTCCGCGCGATGCGGGGCCAGCTCGCGGCCATCCCGCCATTTGATATTCCAATAGTTTTCGCAAATCAAATCGTCATTGCGGGCAAAGCTTCCCATCCGCTCGATATCGACGCCTAGCGCGCGGAGCTGCGCTGCGGCTTGCCGCACCTGCTGTTCGCGGACGGCTCCCCAGCCGAGCAGGCCAACGGCCGCAATGGCGCAGGCGGCCAAGACAAGCTGCTGCGCCGGAGAGACTCGAAAGGCCTCGCGCAGCGCAGCACTCGGGTCGAAACGGGTGCGCGAGCACTCGGTCTCAAGCGCAACGGACAACGCTTCGGCAAGCGAAACAACCGTTTGGCGGGCCGCGCGCGGCTGATTCGCCGTGCGTTCGCCTTGCATCACCAGCAAATCACGCTCGGGCAGTACAAGATCGAGTCGGCAATCGGCGCCACCGGCGCTTTCGCGAGAACGCTCCCCGTCGCCGCTCGCATTGCCGCTGCCGACTTGGGCTAGCGATAGGCCTTGAATCGCAGTCAAAGGCCATTCTTGCACTGCACCGCCGACTCGCGATGTGAGCTGCCCTCGCTGCCAATCGAGGGTCAGCTCGCGCTCGCGGAACTTGTTGAACATCAGCATCGCAGCCAACGCCCCGCCCGCGGCGGAGACGAGAGCAATTGTCGCAAAGCGCGCCATCGGATCGCCTCCCACGATCCCGCTCACCGCGCCCCACGCCGGATAGGCCCCGCAGAGCGCCGCAGCCCCAATGGCCAATGCTTCGAGCACAATCACGATCCAGATGGGCGCGCCCAGGCTGACGATGCGCACGCAATGTCCCGGCCGCCACTCTTCAATGCGAGTGAACTCGAGCTGCTGGTTTGCGGCATCGGCATCGAAACTGACAGCAGCGGCAGAGCGTTGATTTTCGCTAGCAGGCCGCAGCTCGTCGAGATTGTCGGGTTCGCCAGGCGAAGGAATGCCTCGAAGCAATCGCAGAAAAGGCGGCGCCTCGTCCGATCTCACATCGTCGCCGGAATCTTCGTCAATCGAGTCGTCGTCAACCGACTCGTCATCGCCTTCGTCCAGCCCGGATTGTTTCAGGCGGAGCAGGAGTTCTTGCATTCGCAAATTGTTAGCCGTCACCAGGTAGCCTTCGGCGCCGACGATTCGGCCGATAGCGAACAGCAACTTACGCCCCTGTTTGCGGCGCACATAGCCCAACGATCCGAGCGACTCGATGAATGAGCCAGGCAATCCGTTGGCATCGCGATAATAGACTCGCAGCTTCAAGGAAAGCGGTCCGCGACTTTCGACGCCCTGTTCGAGCGCAATCGACGTCAGCTGAGCAAACGGAATGGATATCGTCTTGCGTCCCCACCAGAGCCAACCCCGGCGCACCGCAGTGAACGCTGAATCACCAGCGTCCCAAGTAAGTTGGAGCCAATAGCCGCCAAAGCGTCCCAGAAGCAAGGCGCCGACATATAGAAAATAGAGAATGACAAGCAGCACCAGTCCGAGCTGCGCACCACGAATGAATTGCCCGGCATTCCCCCCTGACAGCGTGACCGTGTACGCCGCCGCAATGCCCCAGCCAACCGCCGCCAGGAACAGTGCCGTAGCTCCCCAAACACGAACCCTCGCGGTGGGAGGTCTGCCCTGCCAGGCAAGTTGCAGCAATGAATTCGGACGGTCTTCCTCCCAATGCAAACCGGGCCGATCGAATTCATCATAAGATGGACCAAACTCGTCGTGGTTTGGCATTTGCATCGGTTCCTGATCGCATCGGGCTGAGCGACCGCCTTGGCCGCCCGCGGAAAATATGACTGACAGCGACGATGAGTCAAGGGAGGACGCTGAACTCGACGTGGCGGCGACGTACGGCGCGTTAATTCGGCACGAAAACTGCTCGGCAAGCAAGTATGCTTGTTCTGATCGCAGGCGCCGAATTCAAGCCCGTTTACTGCCGGCGGCGGCCAGCCGTCTGGCTATTCCAAAAGTGGTCGAGGTGAGCCGATGATGCTACGAGAGTTCAAATGGAAAAAAGAAGTCCTGGAATCGAAAGAGCCGGTGCTCGTCGACTTCTGGGCAAAGTGGTGCGGCCCTTGTCGAACGATGAATCCGGCTCTTGAATCCTTGGCCCAAGACTTCAAGGTCTGCAAGGTCGATGTGGACGCAAATCAAGAGCTCGCTGCAAGGTATCGGATTTCGTCGATTCCGACGCTGTTGATTTTTAAGGATGGCAAAATCGCCGCGCAACACGTCGGCCCGACCTCGGAGGCGGACCTGCGTTCAGAACTGCAAGCTCTGCGCGGAAAGTGACCGCGTATCCCGCCGCCTGGAATGGGGCCATTGCCAACCTCGTCGGCCGCGCCGGGCAGATTATTTCGGCAGTTGGGAGACGCCGTCGACGTTAAATTATCGCCGCTCGCAAGAACGCAAAACGGCTAGCGCAGCGTTTCCGGGTTCTTCAGCGGTAGTTTTCTGAGCTAAGGCGTCGGCCATGAGCGATAACCCCGAAGGAAAGCCGGCCGAGCGCGATGCTGCTTCGCAGCAGGCTCCGACGGCCGGGAGGATTCATGCTCCCGTTCGCCGCAGTTACGACGCCTTAGCGGAATCGTACGATACCCGTTGGCGGCATTATATTGACGCCACCTCGGCGCTAGCCATCGAACCGATCGCACCCGAAGCGCGCGATCGCGTCTTGAACATCGCCTGCGGCACCGGCGAACTCGAGCGCCGCTTGCGTGCGCTGCGGCCGCACGTCCGCCTGGTCGGAGCTGATCTGAGTCTGAATATGTTGCGCCAGGCGGCGTCCAAGGAACTGCGGGCCGACTGGCTGTCCGCCGTGGCCGCGCACCTTCCTCTGGCGAGTCATGCTTTCGATTATGTGCTGTGTGTCAATGCATTTCACTATTTCCGGCTGCCTGCCGAGTCGTTGGCGGAGATGCGACGCGTCCTGCGACCTGGGGGAACGATGGTGCTAGTCGACTGGTGCGACGACTACTGGATCTGCAAGCTATGCAGCGCGTGGCTGCGGTTTACGGATCGCGCCTATTATCGCACCTACACGCTGGCAGATTGCCAGACGCTACTTGAGCAAGCCGGCATTCGTGTCATTGCGGCGAAACGCCACCGGATCAATTGGTTGTGGGGACTGATGCGCATCGTCTGCCGCGTCTGAGGCGCCGCGTGACCTGCGGCCACCGGAACCATAAAGAGTGCTGGGTGGCGCCGGGGCGCAGACGCCGCACCCCGAAGAGGTAATTGGCCTCCTGCCGCGGGGCGTGCCGTGGCGTCGCGCCCCTGTGCGGATCAGCGCACCCAAGCGGCCGTTTCCATGGTTCAACAGCCGGGGAAAGCGGGCCAGACAATCGCATTTGGCGGCCACTTGGCGGTTCCGCCCCAGCCGGGCGCGCGATTTGCAAAACGTGTCTTCCAGTATCCGATTTGTGCGGCGACACGGCCGTCACCTCAAAAGGAGAGGAGCAAAACTATGGCGATTCATCACGCTGCCCCCACCGAAGTCATTGATGTCCGGCCGCTTGGCGCCGCCTTGAAAACGGCGAAAACGCAGACCTTGGTGAAGACCGATTCGCTCGAGGTCATTCGCATTATGCTGCCTGCCGGCAAGTTTCTGCCGCCGCATCAGGTCAAAGGCGAGATCACCGTGCAGTGCCTGGAAGGGCGGATTGCCTTCGACGCGGATGGAGTCGACCACGAATTGCAGGCCGGCCACATGCTTTACCTGCCTGGAGGAACGCGACACGCGTTGCGAGGTCTGGAAGACGCGTCCGTACTGGTAACGATACAACTCGGCTAATCGAGGAACCGTCGCCGAGGAAACGGGAGATTCCGATCATGAGTTCCAGAAAACTGCAGACGCCGCCCACGCGCAACCAACCGTCGGGACGGTCGCGAAGCGGTCGTCGGTCGCCAGTGCCGAATGAACCAACGCGCGACATGATCGCGCGGCGGGCATACGAAATCTGGGAAAGCCGCGGGTGTCCGGCGGGGTCTGGCGTCGAAGATTGGCTGATCGCCGAGGCGGAGCTGTTCGCTGCAGGTCGGTTTCGCGTGGGGAGCCGCGAACAACCAGCTGCTCCTCGCAGGCCTCGTTAGCGATCGCTGAAGATGTCAGGCGCTTTTGCATGCGCGTCACTTCGAGTGACGAAGGACCCGGCGTTGATCGAGAACGAACTGTGCGGCAGCCGTCGGGGCGCCAGGCGCCGTCGAATAATTGCCGGCCTCTATGATTCGCGACTGCCGCCAAAAGTCCCCCTGCAGCTTGAAGTGCGCGTCGAACTCAGGCTCGTCAAGCAGCGCTAGCCGTTCTCCTCTCGAAGAGTGATTTGGCGAGCATTCGCCCAGCTCAAACGATGCTCCTCACCGCGACGTCAAAGCCACGGCATCGAAGCCGCGTTGACAAGCTGCCGCTTAGCGACTCAATTGGGCGGCAACCGGTCCTCGGCCGTAGGGCGCCGCAGGCAGCTCAGGCCAAATACGTGCCGTTGCCGCGGACAGGCATTCGTGTGCCGCGGACGCCGTCGTCGCGAGCAAACAATCTAGCGATCACTGTCGATGCAACTCGATCCCTGGCTCACGCTCGCCATTCTGATTGCGGATTGGCTGATTCGCATCGGGCTGTCGTTGCGCGTGATTATGCGGCGCCTGCCGGTCGGCGTTTCGCTCGCATGGTTGACGGTAATTTTAGTGTTTCCGTACCTGGGGGCGGTACTCTACTTGATGTTCGGCGAGTTGCGGTTGGGCCGAAAGCGCGAGCGCCGAGCTGCGGCCATCCGGCTGGCGCGGCAACCGCAGCACGCACAGCTCGAGCCAAAGAATGATATCGATTGGTCGCGCCGCGGACCCGAGTGCGAATCGTTGGCGCGGATTGCAGCCAAACTCCTTGGTAATCCGCCGCTGGCTGGCAACACGCTGGAACTGTTGGAAGATGCCGAAGCCGTGTTCGGCGCACTGATTGCCGATATTGAGCGCGCCCAGCGCAGCATCTATCTCGAGTTTTATATCTGGGAAAATGGCGGATTGGCCGATGAAATGGCCGAGGCGCTAGTGCACGCCGTGGGCCGAGGGGTCGAGTGTCGGGTACTGCTCGACGCGGTGGGCAGTCGACCGTTTTTGAGAAGCCGCAAACTGAAAGAGCTGCGAGGGCAGGGCATCGACATTCGGGCGGCGCTCAAAGCAGGCGTCATCCGCATGCTATTCGTGCGTTTCGATCTGCGGCTGCACCGCAAGATCGCCGTCGTCGACGGTCAGATCGGCTACACGGGCAGCATGAACCTGGTCGACCCTCGGTTCTTCAAACAGACAGCGGGCGTAGGCGAATGGGTCGATGCCATGGCTCGCATCACCGGTCCGGCGGTGCAGGCATTGGAACTCGTCATCGAAGAGGACTGGGAAACCGAAACGGGCGAGAAACTCAAGGGGCCAGGCATGCAAGTTCCCGCCGAGCCGAGCGGGGCGCCGGGCCAGGCCATCGTTCAGACGCTGCCTTCCGGGCCGGCGGCGCCGAGCCAGGCGATCGAAGATTTGCTGCTAGCGACCATCTACGGCGCACGACGCGAGTTGGTGCTGACCACGCCCTATTTCGTCCCCGACGAACTGTTGCTTACCGCGTTGGCGTCGGCGGCTTGGCGCGGCCTCGATGTAACTTTGATCGTGCCGGCGCGCGTCGATTCCAAGCTGGTGCGTCTCGCCACCGCCGCTCAGCGCGGCGACTTGGCGCGGGCGGGCGTAAAAATCATGGAGTACCACGGCGGGCTGCTGCACACCAAGAGCGTTACCGCGGACGGCGACCTTAGCCTGTTCGGCTCATTAAATCTCGATCCGCGGAGCCAGCACTTGAACTTCGAAATTACGCTGGCCATCTACGATCGCGAGTTCACCGGCAAGCTGCGCCGCTTGCAGTGTTCGTACCTGGCGCACTGCGTCCCATTCGATTTGCCGGCGTGGCAGCAGCGTTCGTTTTCGCGACGCCTGGCCCAAGACGTCGGTCGGCTAATGAGCCCGTTGCTCTAGCACGATTGCATCGGCGAACGGCCATGCGGAAATCATGAGTGCGTCAACGGGCCACGAAAGGTCAAAAGAACGATAACACGAAAAAGTCGATGGGGAAGATCGCGGACGGCCCCGCCAACCGCCGGAATGTCTTCTTCCTGTTATCGATCTATCGTGTTTTCGTGAATCGGGTGATTGCAGCCCATATCGTCTGGCTATTCCGCGGCGACCTTCCGCTGAGCCTTGATTAAATCGTACAGTTCTCGAGCGGCCGGCTCCCATTGGCCGTCACGCGCTTGAGCGATCGGCGATTCCAAGGCCTTCCAGGCCTCGTTGGAGAGCTTGCCGCAGTCGCGCAGCCGTTCCAACTCGCAGGCGCTTTGCTCCAGCCAAGGCTTTTGCTGAGAGGTGACGGCTGTCCATAGGGCGTCGACCGCCGAGAAGCATTCCTCATTACCCGTAAACTGCGGCGCAGTACCGCAGCCTGTCGCCGCTATCAGCAAAACACCGGACAAGACTATAGCTCGCGTCAGTTGATTCATCAGTGACCTTTGCTTTACCAGCCGGGAACCTGCGCTTTACCAGCCGGCGTCGAACGCCGCTTCGCCTTTGTTGCGAGTCGACAAGGCGACCCAAGCCAGCGAGTTAATAAACTGCGAGACGAACCGCACGGAGCCGTCGCCCAGCACCACGTTCGCTCCGCCGGGATGCTCTGAATACATTTCGTCGGTATGGCCGAAAGGATTGTTCGGAGCATGGATGATCACCTGCGGGTGGTCGTGAATGTCGGGGCCGCTGTGTGCGCCAACCATCGCGCCGCCGCTGTTGCAACTGGAAGGAAAGGCCGCCTTAGGGCAGGTCGCGCTCCAAGGAATGACTCCCACCCACGTTTTGTCGCTCAAGATCGAGCTGTGCTCGCCCGCGAACACCGTCTGCGACAGGCCGTCGCTCACATCGCCCGCTCGCACGTGTGCATTGCGGAAAAACGGCCCGTCGATGTCGGCCAGCTGCCCGCCGGCTGCGGCGATCGGCTCGCTCGTATAGAAATCGTCGTAGTTGGCGACGCGCCCCCAAGGTTGATGGATGCCGGCGTTCGTAACATAGTGCGCATGCGCCAGAAACAGCTTGGGGCTATAGGACGATGGATTCTCGGGCGCATAGGCCGGCGAGCCGTTGTAACGTTGCACTTCAAAGCCGTTGCTGCCCCCCGTGGCCGAAGGGCAGAGAAATATCGGCAGCCTGGTCATCGCCACGGCCGCGTTCTCGATGTCCCAACAGGGCAGCCGGAAATCGAAGCGGTCGTACACGGCCTGCTGCTCCAACTGGGGCAGCAGCAGCGCGCCCCAGGCGAAGCCTGAAGCGCCGTTATCGTTGTCGTCGGGATAACTCACGCCGTTGTCGCTGCCGGCTTGAGTCGGGTTGCCGACATAGGCGGGCGGAAACATGCGATGAATGTCGTGGTAGTTGTGCAGCGCCACGCCAATTTGATTCAGGTGATTGGCGCATTCGGCGCGCCTCGCCGCTTCCCGAGCCGCCTGCACCGCCGGCAGCAGCAGGCCCACGAGAAGCCCGATGATGGCAATCACGATGAGCAGCTCAACGAGCGTAAAGGCACGCCGTGGCAATAGATGCGATTTCATGGCACTGCAACCGCGATCATGATATGCAAAATCTAAGTTTTGAATAATCAAAAACAACAATATGAATAACAGAAAACAGGTCCGTGTCAACATGAAATCCTTGTATTTTCGAGAAATCCACGCCTGGGACCAAGCTGCGCCTTCCGCTCGCATGACTCGAAAACAAGGCCAAACAAGCAACTACAAGTAACGCGCTGCATCGCGGCCGAAAGCGGCCGGCGAAGAAATAGCGATTCGAGCGCCGCGCGAGTGGAATCAGCCGGATTCCATGCGATCCCTCAGCGTTCGCAGGCAAGTGAACCGTGCGGACCGCCCATGGACGCCGACTTAGAACAATCGGTTGTAACCGTTGAGCGCCGCCACGCGGTAGGCTTCGGCCATGGTGGGATAATTGAAGGTCGAGTTGATGAAATAGTTCAGCGAGTTCTGCTCGCCGGGTTGCGACATGATCGCCTGGCCGATGTGGATGATTTCGGAGGCATTGGCGCCAAAGCAATGAATGCCGAGAATCTGCAGCGTCTCGCGATGAAACAGCAACTTCAGCATGCCGACTGTCTGACCGGTGATTTGAGCTCGGGCGAGACTCTTAAACATCGCCTGGCCCACCTCGTAAGGCACGCCAGCGGCGGTCAGTTCGCGTTCGGTTTTACCCAGCGAGCTGATCTCGGGGCTCGTATAAATGCCGGTCGGAATATCGCTGATCAACGCGCGATCGCAATGCCCGCAGATTAAGTGCTGCACGGCGTATCGGCCTTGTACGTAAGCGGCGCTGGCTAGAGCGGGCGGGCCAATCACATCGCCTACGGCATAGACGTGATGCTGAGCGGTCTGGAAGTGCTCGTTCACTTCCAATTGGCCGCGATGGTTCGGCTGGATGCCAATGGCCTCAAGCCCCATATTCTCAGAGTTGCCGGTGCGACCC
>JAICIG010000108.1 GCA_025924495.1 Pirellulales bacterium
GCCGAAGTCGTCGTACTCTCCGAATACGCCATCACCTCGGTCAATCAGCCGGTGCATATTAATCGCGTACTGCGAGAGAACGGCTGGCTGACCGTCCGCCGCGAGCCGCTCGGCTGGGAGACGCTCGACTGCGGCGCTTCGCGCGCGTTCGCCGTGGCTGACCATCAGGCGGCTCACATCTACGTGAATCGCCCCGAAGACATTTCGTCGGTAGCCGCCGTGTTGGAACGAACGCCGGGCATCGAGCGCGTGCTCGATCGCCGCCAGCAGGCGGAATTTGGTCTCGATCATGAGCGGGCGGGAGAACTGGTTGTCATTGCAGCGCCCGGCGCCTGGTTCACGTACTACTTCTGGCTCGATGATGCACTGGCGCCCGACTACGCGCGCACGGTCGACATTCATCGCAAGCCAGGCTATGACCCTGTCGAACTTTTCGTTGATCCCAAGCTGCGGGCGCCGAAACTGCGAGTCGCGCGGCGACTTGCCCAGAAGCTGCTTGGCTTTCGCTATTACATGGACGTGATCGGCCTCGACGCGTCGATTGTCAAGGGCAGCCACGGACGCCTGCCCGCCGCCGGAAGTGAAACGACGGAGGGGCCGGTCTTCGTTTCGTCGTCGAAGGCCATTGAGCGAGAGTCGATCGCAATGACCGACGTCAAAGATTTACTGCTGCGGCTGCAATTCGAAACGTAACGCACGTATGGCAGTCGCCTATTGCGGCGCTGCGAGCGTTTTCGCCTTTTTCACCAGCTCCACAAACTCGGCTCGATAGCCTTGAGGGTCTTTGCCCCGTCCTTCATCGGCAAGTTCCAACACGGCGTCGTAGGTGATGCCGCCCACGTGCTGTGAGCCTCGCAGTCGCATGCCGAAGGCGGCGACGGCGGCGGCGAATTTGAAATCGGCCGCGGCCTGCCCATATTTCCTCCCCGGATCGGTTACGGCATGTTCGAGCAAGCGGCTAGTCTCGCCGTCGGGCTGTTTATATCGCAGCTTGAGCGTCAACAATTCATTGCTGTCGGCCGCCGCTTTGAGCGCCGGCGCGGGTCGCTGGTACTTTAGTTCATCCACGCGGGCGAATCCTTGCACTGCCCCCGGAGGAACGAGCTCGTACAAGGCCGTCACCGTATGGCCGGCCCCGACGTCGCCAGCGTCCTTGCGGTCGTCGTTAAAATCGGCATGCGCGAGCACGCGATTCTCGTAACCGATCAGGCGGTAGGCATCGACCTGGGTCGGATTGAATTCGAGCTGCAGCTTAACGTCTTTGGCGATCGTCACCAGGGTTCCTGCGAGTTGTTCGACAAGCACTTTGCGCGCTTCGCCGACTGTGTCGATATAGGCATAGTTGCCGTTGCCCTTGTCCGCCAGCTTTTCCAGCGTGCCGTCCTTCAGATTTCCCGTGCCAAAACCGAGCGCCGTAAAGAACACGCCGTCATGCGCTTTCTCCTCGATGAGCTTGACCAATTCATTCTGGTCGGTGACGCCGACGTTGAAATCGCCGTCGGTCGCCAAAATCACGCGATTCACGCCTCCCTTGATGAAATTGCCTTGGGTCACGGCATACGCCGTTTGAATTCCCTCGCCGCCGTTGGTTGAACCGCCGGCCGAAAGACTGCTAATTGCCGTTTCGATGGTTCGCTTATTGCTTCCGCTCGTGGGCGCCAGCGCGAGGCCCGAGTTGCCGGCGTACGTTACGATCGCCACGCGATCGTTTTCCTCGAGCTGCTCCGTCAACAATAACAGTGATTCTTTGACCAGCGGCAGCTTGTCAGGCTGATCCATCGAGCCCGAGACATCGACCAGAAACGCCAGATTGCCCGCCGGCCGATGCTCGGAGGCCATTTCGCGCCCATGCAGTCCGATCCGGAGCAAGCGGTGCTCCACGCTCCAAGGACAGCCGGCGACTTCGGTTGTGATGGAGAAGGGCGCCTCGCCTTCAGGCTGCGGATAGTCATAAGAAAAATAATTGATGAGTTCCTCGACTCGCACCGCATCAGCAGGCGGCAACGTGTTCGAGTTCAGGAACCGGCGAACGTTGGCATAAGACGCAGTGTCAACGTCGATGGAGAAGGTCGACAGTGGAGAGTCGCTGACCCGGACAAAAGCATTTTCTACAATCGGCGAATAGCTCTCAGCGTAAGCAGGCGGCGCATCCCACGATTGCGTTTGCATCCCCAAACCTGCGGAGATCGGCTCTCCCTCGGACACCGGCATGCCCGCCAAGCCTCCGGCTCCGTTTTTGCGCATCCCTCCGGGCATCATGCCTGGCGCCTCTCCGAACCTGCTTGGCATCTCTTCTGGCATCCCTCCGGGTGTTTCCGTCGTCGCGTCAATGCCTCCCCGGCCAAACTGGCGGCCGCCTTCCGTTCGAGCGGCTCCGCCTGCATAGTGCCATCGGCGCGATTGGGCCGAACTCCCGCCAGCAACAGGGGCGGTTTGCGTAGAACGCGGCATGTCCGGTCCTGCCAGCCGACCGTTCGCCTGGCGACCGGTCGGAATTCCCTGCCCGTTGTTCGTTCGCGGCTTGTAAAAGTAGCCTTTGTCGTTTGCCTCGGATTCTGAATAGGCGTCCAAGGTTGTTGGCTGCGCCGGTTGCGGCGCCTGCGACCCGCCGGCCTCGATAATCGCAAAATCGTGGGCAGCCCCCTTACCGCTGTGATCTTGCATGCCGTACGACTCGACTCCTTCGGCGCCTGCAACGGGAACTGCGCTCAGAATTCTCGTCTTCATTCTCGTCTTCGGTCCCGCCTTATGAAGCTTGACTTCGCTATCCACGATTGCGTCGTCGACCGCTTTCACGCCGTCCGTTTGCACTTCGAGTCGGTCCAACTCGTCGACTTTGCCGTGCATCGCAACTGTGGCCTCATGCTCATCAACGTGCCGCAGCTTGATGAGCGCCGTTACAACCCCGCACACGAGGAGAACGGAGGCGGCCAGGCTCAGCGGCAACCAGTAACGTCGGCGCGGCCAACTATGGCGGGAGTGAGTCTCCAGTGGTGGCGCCGCCAGTTCCTCGAGTTTTGCGCCCAGCGCTTGCCGCAGCGCATCGGACCGCGATGGAACGGGCTCGCTCGATGGCGTCTGCCGCAAGCAGTCGCCCAGACGCTTCAGCTCAGCGATGACCTGCCGGTCTGCGATCGGGTCTTCCGATTCAGCCAGCAATTCGGCGGCCTCCGCTTCGCTTAGTTCCCCCAGCGCCAGCGCCGTCAACTTGATCTGACGCGCTTCGCTTTGCGGGAGATCGTGTTCGTGTTCCATGGCTGATATCTCGAAGTCTTTCAAGGCTTGTCGGACCACCGGCAATTAGCCGCGTCTGTAATCTGCCAGTCGCGCCAATCCTGCTATTGCCAAGTTCGCTCCGCTTCGCCGCGCACCATTCGCGCTAATAAAGGATGATGCCGCAGGGATTGAAACGCCCGATGAGCGATGACTCGCACGTAGCTTTCCGTGTGCTCTGTAATCTGACTGATCTCGCGGTACGAAAAACCGTCGGCCCAGAGGTTGACGACGTCACGTTGTTTCTCAGGCAGGCCGGCGATCGCCCTTCTCACCTGCTCGCCGGCATCGCGGTTTTCGGCCGCCTGGGCGGGGTCGGTTTCGCGCGTAAAGGCATCGCCTTCGTTGGCCACGGTGAGCTGCTCCATCCGGCCGTTCTTGCGTCTCAGATCGATGACTCGATTTCGGCAAACGGCGTAAAGCCACGCTGCCAGGTGGCCATTCAACTCGTCCGGCCGCTGATCACACAGCCTCAAGAAGGCATGCTGCACCACGTCGCGAGCCTGATCCGCATCGCCGTCCGTCAGCCGCTGGGAATAGCGCAACAATCGCCCCTCGAACTCGTCGAGAGCCGCCAATACCCAGTCGCGATGGGCGATCCGTTGCTCGTCGGACATCCGCCTCTCCCATGGCCACGCCGTCGCACGTCCGAAATTATGACGCAGCAGTCCGCCGGTCTGTTACAAAAAATCGCTAGATCGCATCGAGGCGCCTTGACCGCATGCTGGCCGGGCGGTTATGCTTTGTGTCACAAAGTAAAAGTCTTCGGCCGGAGGGGAGTCGAGCGATGGAACTTCGCGACGCCTTGGCGCAAATCGCAGAAATCCGCGAGCACGTCGCCCGAACTGAAACTTTTCGCGGCTATCGTTCGGCGATTGTCGCGTTTTCAGCCATGGTCGCCTGGGGCGCCGCCGGCATCCAGGCGTTCTGGATCGGAAATCCCGCGGATTCGCTCTTTGCCTGGCTGGCGCTTTGGATTACCGCGGCCGCAATCTGCGTCGTGGCCACGGGAGCCGAAATGGCGATCAGGAGTCGACGGCAAGCATCGCCTTGGGCCGCGCGGCAAACGTGGCTCGCGGTCGAGCAATTCGCGCCGTGCCTGATTGCCGGCGGCCTGATCACCGTGACGATCGCCAGATTCTCGCCCGAAACCGCCTGGATGCTGCCTGGGGTGTGGGCGGTTCTGTTCAGCCTTGGCATCTTTGCTTCTTGCCGCTTGCTGCCGCGCGCCACGTTTTGGGTAGGCGCTTATTATCTGTTCGCCGGCGTCTTGGCATTGGCGCTGGCGCGCGGGGAACATGCGTTCTCTCCCTGGGCGATGATTGCGACTTTCGGCGTTGGCCAGACTATGGCGGCAGGCGTGCTGTACTGGTTCCTGGAACGCTGCAATGGCTAAGCACAGAGCCTCGAGTCGCGATAGTGGACGCTTTGCCTACGAAGGGCTCGAACGCGTGCTGCACGAGAAGGCCCGCCTAGGCATGCTTACTTCGCTGGTCGCCAACCCGGCAGGTCTGTCATTCAATGACCTCAAGGAACTCTGCTCGCTGACCGACGGCAACTTGAATCGGCATCTCAAAGTATTGCAGGAGGCCGGTCTGGTGGAAGTCCATAAAGGAGTCGAGCGCAACCGGCCGCATACGCTGTGCCGCATGACGCCTGCGGGCCGAGCGCGCTTTTTGGATTATGTCGAGGTGCTGGAGCATGTGGTGCGCGATGCCGCCGAGGCGGCCGCCGCTTCGAGCGCCAAAGGGGCCAAAATCAAACCCGTCATTTCGCTCGGTTAATCGAGTCGATAGGGAAAATTTTTTATCGCGTTACTTTGCAATGCAAAGCAACTGCGGCAAGGGGTTATAAAACAACAAGGAGTCGATCAATGCATATTGTCCGCGCTGAGGCGCTTGGCTTTTGCTTTGGAGTTCGCGATGCCTTGGCGGCCGCCGCGGCTATTGAGTGTCCCGCTGAGGTCACGATTCATGGCCAATTGGTGCACAACGAGATTGTGCTGGGGGAACTGGCCGCTCGCGGCTTTCGGCAGGCTGACGAAGGGCAACGCCAACTCGACTCGCGACCGACCGTGCTGATAACGGCTCACGGCGTCAGCGAGAAGGAGCACAGCCGGTTGATGGCAGCTGGGAAGCAGCTCATCGACTGCACGTGTCCGCTCGTTCGCCGGGCTCATCGTGCGGCGCGGATGCTGGCGGCTGAGGGACGGCACGTCTTGGTTCTGGGGCGACCCGGCCATGTGGAAGTCCGAGGAATCGTCGATGATCTGCCGAGCTTCGACGTCATCCCGGCAGTAGAACATGTTCGAAATTATGCTCGTGATCGACTTGGCGTCGTCTGCCAGACGACCACGTCGCCGCGGCTCGCCGAAGCGATTCTGGCTGCAATTCACGAGCAGAACGCCGAGGCCGACGTGCGTTTTATCGACACCATCTGCCAGCCGACGCGCGATCGCCAGCAAGCAGTCGCTCGCTTGCTCGAGCAGGTCGATGCCGTCGTGATTGTCGGCGGGCGTCACTCGAACAACACGCGCGAACTAGCCGAATTATGCCGCACCCGACAGAAGCCTGCTTTTCATGTGCAATCAGCGGCCGATCTGGAGCCTTGCTGGTTTTCCTCCGATTGGATCGTGGGGCTGACTGCCGGCACTTCGACCCCTGATGCTTTGATCGACGAAGTTGAATTTGCACTCACTCGCATGGGCAAGGAGTAACGTGTCGCAAAACTGGTTGCCATCGCTTCAAAGCCGCCGTATCGTGGCGGCATGGACGGACCACAGCGCAGCGGATGGGCAAAGTCGGGCCAACTGGCTTTGACTGCGCCCACGCAGCCAACTCAAGAGCACCGCAGCGGCATTTCGCTGATCGAGTTGCTGGTGATATTGGCGATTATCGGGTTACTGCTCGCACTCTTGGTCCCCGCCGTGCAAGCGGCAAGAGAGTCGGCGCGCCGGATGGAGTGCGTCAGCCATCTGAAGCAGATCGGCATGGCTCTTTCGGCCCATGCCGATGAATTTGGCCATTACCCATCCAGCGGCTGGGGCTGGAAGTGGCCTCCAATTCCGGCGCGCGGCGACGGAGTGCGCCAGCCCGGTTCGTGGGTTTACTCAATTCTACCGGAGTTCGAGCAGCAACCGTTGTGGGAGCCCGTAGTCACCAACGATTTACGGTTAACGATACCACTGGCAGTTTTTTATTGTCCCAGCCGGCGAGCTAATCGCCTCTATCCGCTGACCAACAATCAGGTGCTTGCTCCTCAGCCGGCGCTAGTTGCCAAAAGCGACTATGCCGCCTGTGCGGGCGATCATGGCGATCCGAATGCCGCCGGGTTTCAACCGTTCGTTCAACCGGACAATCTCGACGAAGGAGACAATCCCGATTGGTGGGCAAGCCATGTGCCTTCTTTTACCGCAACCGGCGTGATCTTTCAGCGCAGCCGCGTACGGCCGTCTGACATTACCGACGGGTTGAGTCAAACGTACCTGGCGGGCGAAAAGCTGCTTGACCCGTTGCACTATACGGACGGCGCGGGGCTGGGCGACTTAGAGAGCGTGTACCACGGCGACAATGACGATACGTCGCGCGTCGTGGCCTCGTTCCTTGGCGGGCTGAAGCAAGATACGCCGGGGTTCTCCAACCGCAACATGTTCGGCGGACCACATCCGGCGGGATGCAATTTTGTCTTTGCCGACGGCTCGGTGCACAGCGTGAGTTTTGCGATCGACGTCGAAGTCCATCGCCGTTTCGGAAACCGCCAAGACGGTCTGGCCGCAAGCCTGGATTGATTCGCCTTGTTCCGCCGCGGCCAAAAGGCGAAGATTCTTTTTTATCCAAGCTTCTGTATCGGCCGGCGAATCCCCTACCGTAGACGGCCGATTGCTGCCCACATTTTTCAGCTTTCGCATGATAACTGTCGAACCAGCGATTGACGTCCGGGCTCTTCGCAAGACCTATCGGGAAGGGTTGTTCGGCCCTTCGGTAGACGCTCTGCGCGGCGTTAGTTTTCAGGTCGGTCGGGGCGAAATCTTCGGACTGCTCGGACCCAACGGAGCGGGCAAGACGACTTTGATCAAGGTGCTGCTCGGCATCGTGCGAAAGACGAGCGGCGAAGCGACGTTGCTCGGTCGTCCTGCCGGCGATCGCGCCGGCAGAAGAAGCGTCGGCTACCTGCCCGAAAGCCATCGGATTCCGACGCACCATACCGGCAATACCGCCCTGGAGTATTACGGCAGTCTGAGCGGATTGCCTGCCAGCGTCATCAAACGCCGCCGGCCCGAGCTGTTGCATACCGTAGGGTTGGACGAATGGGGACAGACTCTGGTCAAAAACTATTCCAAAGGCATGCTCCAACGTCTGGGACTGGCTCAGGCGTTGATGCACGATCCTGAGATGCTCATTCTCGATGAACCGACCGATGGCGTCGATCCCGTCGGTCGCAAGCAGATGCGCACCTTGCTGCAGCAATTGAAAGCCGAGGGCAAAACGATCTTCATCAACAGCCATTTGCTGCAAGAAATCGAGTTGGTGTGTGATCGCGTCGTGATTCTCGTCCACGGCGAAGTGCAACGCGATGGCGCTGTTCGAGAACTGACGGCCCGGCCGGAGAGCGAAGTGTCGTGGGAGCTCTCGGGCCCGGAAGCGGAGATTCGCGCGGCTTTCGCTGGCCTTCCCGTGCGATCCTGGTCTGCAATCGCCGCGAATCAATTTCGAGTGGTCGTCTCCGTGGCCGATCAATCGGCCCTCGATGGCTGCATTGACGCGCTAAGGCAGCGGCGAGTCAGCGTCGTATCTCTTTCTCGGCATCGGCAAACGCTGGAAGAGGCCTTCCTGGGAATCGTGCAAACGCAGGAGGCCGCGGGATGAGACCTTACTGGGCAATCGTTAAGGATTCGTTCCGCGAGGCAGTTCAATCGCGCGTACTGTTGGTCTTGCTGTCGATCACAACGGTACTGCTGTTGGGCTTGGCGCCGATCGGAATTTCCGAACAGTTGGGCGGCTACTTCCTGGCGGCCGATCTGCTCGATCCGCAAGGACTGCTGGATCAAATCGAGCGGCAGCAAGAAGGCGATAAGCCGTCCCCCGGCAAGCAGGTCTGGAGGCAATTCAGCGACGACTTCAAAGCTCGGCTGGCGGACCGATCAGGCTCGATTGGTTCGAAAAAACGCCAACCGTCGCTTCAACTGCTGTTACCGAAAGAATTGAACCGCGTCATCCGCAGCCGAGACTTGTATGACGCCCAAGCTTGGGCCGACGTGCGGTTGAGCCGGCAGGCCGAGGACTCTCTGAAACGTGGCGTGAGCGAGCTCTCGGAGGAGCAACTATCGCATTTCAACCGTCTGCTGCTGGAAGCGGGATTCCCTGGCAAGATCGCGCACAGCCGCCCCCAGGCGACTTATCTCAATTATCTTGGCTGGCGCATCGACGGCTCGCTACCGATGAGCAAGACGCAAGTCGTCGAGGCGATTATTGCGACGTTTGTAACGGTCTTCGTCGGAATCATCGGCGTGTTTGTGGCGATCTTGGTGACCGCCTCGATCATGCCGCAGACATTCACTCCCGGCGCGATCGACTTGCTATTAAGCAAGCCGATCTCGCGGAGCTTACTGTATGCGACGAAGTATTTCGGCGGTTGCATGTTCACGTTGATCAACGCTTCGTACGTAATCATCGGGCTGTGGCTGATCGCCGGCCTGCGTTTCGGGGAGTGGAGCAACAAGCTGCTGCTGTGCATTCCCATCTTTCTGTTCCTGTTCGCCATCTACTACGCAGTTTCAGCTTTGGCAGGCGTGGTCTGGCGAAATCCGATCGTGTCAGTCGTTCTGACGGTGCTGTTCTGGGCGATCTGCTCGGGCCTCGGTGTGACGAAATCGGTTGTCGAGGGATTTTGGATCAATCCGCAGCGGCTGGTCGCCATCGTGCCGGCGGGCGACGAACTGATCGTCGCCAACGAGGTGGGGCAGGCGTTTCGCTGGGATGAGCCAAGCCGGACTTGGCAGGAAATCCTGACCGCCGCGGGCGAGCAAGGCCGACGCAGCGTGTTCGAAGTTTCTCCGCCGCTCGTTGGCCCTGTCTACGATTCAAAGCACGAACGGGTGCTCGCCATTGTGAATCCGTTCGGCCAGTTCGGTCCGACGCCCGACGGCAATTTGCTTCGGATTGGACAACGCACCGATGATTGGCAGCGCATTACCGGAGTGGGGGCGCCAGCGGGGACGACAGCTTTATTTATCGATGCCAAGGGAAGTTTGCTTGCGGTCAGCTCGCAAGGGCTGTTCCGCTTGCAGGGCGATCCGACGGAGAAGCCCAAGCAAATGGAAGTCTTCGGCATCAAAATGCCCGCGGCTGGGCAAGGCGCGAAATTCACGCTCGCCAGCCCCGCCTTACGGCTTCATTCTCCGCTGTCGGCTGCGATCGATCGGGGCGCCGGCGCCTTGGCGATTTTTGACGGTCAAACGCTGCTGACATTAACTCCCGACGACTCTGGCCGGTATGCCATCGGCAAGCAACGGAAACTCGACGATGACGAGCGGGGCGTCGTCGCCATGGCGGGGAATGTCATCGTGATCGGCCTTGTCGATGGTCGCATTGTGACCTTCGACAGTTCCAATCTGGAATCTCGCGACGACTTCCAGCCGCATGGGCGGAACTCAGTTCGTTCGGTCGCCGTATCACCGGACGGCCGTTATTTCGCCGCGGCATTTGCCGACGGAAAGCTGTGGCTCCACGACGCGCGAGAGCAAAGGGAATTAAAGCCTGCCAATGTTCCGACGAAGAACGTCTCTGCAGTCGCCTTCGACTCAACCGATCGGGTGCTCGTGGCCGATCATCTGACGCAGGTCGCCGAATACAAATTGCCCGAGGGCTCGATCGAGCAGCGCCATTCGCCTTCTCGGGGCTACGTGCAATTGACGGATCAGTACTTGCTCAAGCCGCTCTACACAATTTTTCCGAAGCCAGGCGAATTGGACAATCTGATTGGCTACCTGTTGTCGCCGAAAGAAAGCGCACCTGCACGCAGCCGCGCTCGAGACGCCCAGGGAAAAATCGTTCCGCCCGATCTCTGGGGCCCGGTGTGGAGCAATCTAGCGTTTATCGCCGGAGCCGTCCTGCTCGGCTGTTGGTACACGTCCAGGAAGGACTTCTAAGCGTCAAGACGTTTGAAGTTGCTGCTGCCCCTGCCGCAAAAGCTTCCCCGCTTGTCCGGACGGCTACTCCATGCGATCGATCGCGCGCGACAGCAAGTCGGCGACGTCGACGCCCTCTCGCAAATCCGCGGCGACGCGCGGATGGGCGAAGATTCGCACCCGTTTGACGTAATCGTCGAATTGTTCTTTGGCCAAGGTCCGCACCACGGGCGATACTTCGCCGAGCGGCCGATAGCAGTTTTCCTTGCTAAAGAACACGTCGACGTTGAATTCCACCTCGCGCTGAATCGGCGGAGCGTCGAACAGGATTTCGTGCGGCGCGACGACTCGGCCCAAGGCGGTGCTGGCCAGCGTGGCAAACTGTTCGGCGCAGGCGGCGAGCCACGGATAAGGCTGCCGCGTCAACCGATCGTAGATCTCGCGGTGCTCGAAGATGCTGTACTGAGCCAGACGCTTGTACAACCGTCGAGTCGCGCCGAACAGGCCGTCGAGGAGATCGCGCGCGGGGCCTGCGCCGGCCGCGCGTTCCATTTCTTCGATCATCCGTGATTCCGACAGCCGGAATAGCGAATCGAGATCGAGCTGCCCATGCAACAAATAAAATGCTCGCTGCAGCATAGCCGTCGCCGACCGCACGCCGTGATGCCAATACACCTCGCTGAACATCACATATCGCGCGAAGACCATCATCTCGGCGGCGGTCTTGCCCTTGTCGGTAATTGCCAGCCCATCGCCGGCTTCATTCAGGCACAGGCTGCCAACCAGGCGCCCTTGGTCGAAGTTCCGCCCATAAGGCACGCCGGCATGCAGGCTGTCGCGTTGCAGGTAGTCGAGCTTATCGATATCGATTGGCCCGGAAAGCATGCTGGAAAGAATGCGCGACTTGGGGCTGCGAGGCTTCTCGGAAAGCAGCGCCACGACGTCGCGCGGATTGACGCTCCAATCGGATCGTAGCGCGTCGGCGATCTCGCCCTCCAACAGAAAACTGTTCGCGAACAGTTCGTGGTTAGGAACTTTGGCGAGCCGGATGTCTTCAATCGGATGACAAAACGGCCAGTGCCCCAGATCGTGCAACAGGGCCGCGACGATAAACAGCTCCGCATCATCCGGTCGGATGACAGAGATAAACCGTTCGTCGTGCGCCAAGTGTTTCAGGTACACGAGCGCGAGCCGGTAGACGCCCAGCGAGTGTTCGAATCGCGTATGAATTGCGGCCGGGTAGACCAGCGATACCAGTCCGAGCTGACTGATCTTTGCCAGGCGGCGGAAGTCTGCGGTATCGATAATTTGCCGCACGCGATGCGTCAGCGGCACGTCGAGCTCTGGCGGGATTCGCACCAGTCCGCGATGAGCGTCCAGCCCGGCGACTTCCGGAATCTCCGAAATGTTCATGAACACATTTTATCGCTGGCGGCCATGCCGGCCGCGTGCGCGGTTGGGGCCAAGCTGGCGGATTTTTCCAGGTTGCCGAACTCCGCCATCACCGCGGCCGCCACCTGATCGTCCGGACGTTCGTCGCCCATGGCGAGCAGCCGCAGCCAGAGTCGTTCGCCCGCGGCCAGTTTTTCGCTGAGGTGCGGCGGGCACGGCGCCGCGCAATCGGGATCAGGCTGCAGCTCCGCCAGCCGCGCGGCGAGCGCCGGGCCAATGGCTTCGATCTCCGGCACGGTTTGAAACTCGGCCAGCCCGACAACCAATGGGTTGTCTCGGCCGGCGACCTTCGAGCGCGCGTCGGCCTTGAAGATTACGATCGGCTTGCCGAGGATCCAGGCCATGGCGGCTTCAGACACCGCGCCTTCGTCTGGAACGCGCCCGTTCATGTTCAGCACTAACGTCCCACAGCCCATCACGACCTGGTACGCGTCGAGCGCGAAGATCGCTTCGTGCAGCAAGCGGCCGGCGGCGGCCGGATCGTATCCTTCGTCGGCCAGATAAGGCTGCACTCGGGCAAATTCCAAGCCATCGGCGTGCGGCACAAACGGCTCGAAGCCCGACTCGCGAAGATGCTCGGCGATTTCCGAAATCTCGCGCCGTTCCGGCTCATTGAACAGCGGGCCCGCGCAATAAACTCGCCGCAGTTCTCGCAACGGATAAATCGTCGTTAGCGTCGTCGCCAAGCGTTTCTCCTTAAAGCGCCTTTGCGGCAAAACACGTTGCGTCCCGGCGCCTGCCTGTTCGAGCGGCACGCGAGGTCGCATCATGCGATCGATCAGGGAACCAAGGTCTGACTTCCTGAAACCAAGACCTAAAGCTACACTTCGGCCTCATGGACTGCAACTCAGACGCGAAGCCGCTAAAATCGGCCCGTTGAGCCTAATTGTGTTGGAGCAGGGCAGCGATTCAGCCTGCCCTTGGCTCGGCGCCCGTCAATTAAAGAGTCTGCTGCTTGGAGCCGCTGCCTCAGGAGTCAGCGAATGTCACAAAAATCCGCCTTGCTATGGCCCGGAGTTTGGCTAGGGCTCTGTCTCGCGCTATTGGCGATTGCTCCGAGCGTCTCTCGAGCGGCCGCCGGCGCTGCCTATGCGGAAGTACAGTTAGACGAGCAGGCGGCGCTCGCGGCGACTGGCGGCCAGCCGGTCACGGGCCGAGTGTTTCTATTCGTATCGCAGCGGTCGGCCAAGGAGCCGCGATTTGGCCCCGACTGGTTTTCGCCGGAGCCTTTCTTTCGCATCGACGTCCATGACTTTCAGCCAGGGCAGGTCGTGCGCGTTGACGATCAGGCGACGGGCTTCCCCGATTTATTTTCGAGGATTCCTCGTGGGCAATATCGAGTGCAGGCGTTGCTCGATCACAGCCTTGATTCTCAGCATTACGCGCACGCACCAGGAAACCTTCACAGCCAGGTTTACTCGTGGCGTCATGATCCTGCCTCGCCTCGCCCCTTCCGCCTGGTGCTTAACCAGGCGATTGGACCGCGCACGTTTGAAGAGAAGCCGTGGCTTAAAGAGTTACGATTCGCGAGCAAGTTGCTTTCAGAGTTCCACGGACGCGAAGTGTTGCATCAAGCGGCGATCGTTCTGCCCGACGGATACGATCGACAGCCTCAGCGGCATTATCCGGTAATTTATTCTGTTCCGGGCTTCGGCGGCACGCATTACGACTCGGCACGCTCGTATGCCGCGGCGCCGCCGCGAGCGGAGCCTGGTGAAACCGATTTCATTCGCGTACTGCTCAGCGGCGATTGCGCTTGGGGCCATCACGTCTTTGCGGATAGCGACTGCAATGGGCCTCGCGGCGCGGCGCTGGTCGAGGAAGTCATTCCGTATGTTGACGCAAACTTTCGCACCGTGGCGGCGGCGACGGCTCGTTTTGTCGCAGGCCACAGTTCCGGCGGCTGGTCCAGCCTATGGCTTCAAGTCAGCTATCCGCAGACGTTTGGCGGCGTGTGGAGCACGGCTCCCGATCCGGTTGATTTCCGAGACTGGCAGCAAGTGAACCTGTATGCGCGCCCTCCGTTGAGCCTGTACTTCGACGAGCGAGGGCAGCCTCGGCCGATCGCTCGGTCGGGCACGACCCCTATCCTTTGGTATCAGTCTTTCGCCAAGATGGACGACGTCCTTGGCCGCGGCGGGCAGCTTCGTTCGTTCGAGGCGGTGTTCAGCCCGCTGGACGAGACTGGCGAACCGCGCCGGCTTTGGGATCGGCGCACCGGACAGGTCGATTCGGAAATAGCGGCCGCCTGGGAGCCATATGACATACGTCTTAAGCTCGAGCGCAACTGGCCAGAGTTGGGCCCGCTACTGCAGGGCAAGTTGCATATCTTGACCGGAGAGATTGACACCTTCTATTTAGAGGGCGCCGTGCGAAAACTGGCGGCCTCGCTCAAAGCGCTCGGCAGCGATGCGGAAGTGATCGTCGTGCCAGGGAAAGATCATCGCGATCTTTTGACGCCCGATCTGCAGCAAAGGATCCGCCAGCAGATGACGGCCTCTTACCGACGCCACCACTCGCCCTAGCGGCGCCTCGCAGACGGAAAAGCCACGGCGAGCCTCAACCGCGGTGGCGCTTGTTCAACTGGCTATTCCGGCCCAGGGCATGGCCAACCCGGCCGTTGCGCCCAGCAGCAGCGTGACGAGCAAGTAAAAGCAATAGTGAAAGAAGCCATTGCCGAAGTCCAAGTCGAGCGTGGTGTATGCCGCGCCGGCGCCGACCAGAAAGAACGGCGGACCGACGAGGATCCAGTTCCAGGCTTCTGCCGTGGCGTCCGCCGGCAAGAATAAATATACGCCCCACATTGCCAAATAGATCAGCCCGCAGATTCCCGCTCGAATCCAAAGCCAGCGACCGCGATAAGGTTCCAGTTCATCATCTCGCAAGAAGCTGTAGCCCGCCACGGCGATCGCCGGCGACAGAAGCAACAGGCCGATGCCGCGCAAGAGCACGTTTTGTTGCAACTGCACGCGCATGATCCAAGCAATGGCCAACGTGACCAGCACGCTCGCGCCAATGATGATCGCCGGCACTAGTTCGAATTTCGTCTCTCGGCGCGCTATCGGCTTGGTGACCGATCGGCCGGTTGCGCCTTTCGGTCCGACCGGCTCGGGGGCGTGAATGACGACCTCGGGCATGGGCTCGGGCGCCGCTTTGCCGGCCGGCGCGGCAGCAGCGCCTTTGGCTGCTGTTGCGCCGGGCTTACCCGAGGGCGCATTGGGCTTTCCTGTTGGCGCGGCAGATTTGGCGGCGGCAGCGCCCGGTTTAGCCGCGGCTCCAGGTTTCGCGGCCGCCGGCTGTGCGGCCTGCGGTTCGGCCTTGGGAATGGTGATCGGCGCCTTGCACTTGGGGCACGGCCCTTGCTTGCCCGCAAACTTATCGCTGACGGTGAATTTTGCCTTGCAACTCGGGCAAGAAACCGCGATTGGCATGCTTGGGGGCTCGAAACGAGAAGAGGGGCTCTGTACCGGCAGTCTCGCGGCGACGATCGCGGGAGTCTGGGAGTACTCTCAAACGACGCGCCGCCAAAGCGTAGGCTACAGTTTTCTAGTGTTTGCATGCGGCGTGACTAAGTCAAGCGGTTGTTTCGTTTTACGGCGCATTGTTCCCGCTGGAATGCTGAGCTAGGATACACGGCGATGACCATTACCTTTGAATGTCCCAACGGCCATCGTCTGAATTGCCCGGCCACGCAGGCGGGCAAGCCGGGCAAATGCCCGAAGTGCGGCGCAGTGTTTCGCGTGCCGACGCCGCAGGCCACCGACGGATCTGCGAATGCCGTGGCGGCGCCTGGCTCGGGTCCCGCCGCTCAAGGACAGCAGCTCAAAGAATTCGAGCGCGACCAGGCGCCGGACGACGTTGCGGACGGCGAGATCATTTTTCTTTGCCCCAACGGACATCGGCTGCATGGACCAGCCGAAATGGTCGGCCGACCTGGTCAGTGCCCGCATTGCGGCGTGCGATTCTTGATCCCCAGCCCTGAAGATATCTCCGAGGACGAAGAGGAAGAGGTCAGCGAAGAGAATGTCGACGAAGCGCTCGAAGAGTTCGTAATTCAGATCGACTCTGCGACCAAGGACGGTTCCGCTTCGAGCAAATCGGGAGTCAAAGCGGGCGGCTCGACGGTAGCGGCGTCAGAGAAACTGCACCCCTTGGCGGCGTTGCTTCGCCAACTGTGGACGCATAAAGCGCGCGGCGCCTCGATCGAGATCCATTTGGGCGACGGTAAACTGCTGATTCCCGATGCCTATGCCAACCCTGCCGCGCATCCGGACTATGCTCTGTTCGCGGTGCGCGAAGCGAACGGCAGTCACACCGTGACTGCGATTGCCTGGGCCGCGATTCAGCGAATCGCACTGCGTCAGTTGCCTGAGCCGCCCAAAGATTTGTTTGGCTGAAACTTTGTCCGGCCAAAATCTTGCTGGGGTTAACCTCGCGGGCGCACTACTCGTCTTGTTCGGCGAGGTCGGCTTCGCTAATCATCGCGAAACCCTTATTGGCCAGCGTTTCGAGCCCCATCTCGATGTTGTCCACCATCAGCGCGACGGCCGGTCGACCGCGCGGCCGGAGCAGCAACGGATAGGCCTGGATGATATTCACTTCGGCTTGCAACAGCGCCGTGCAGACCTTGAGCAGGGGTTGATTTCCTTCGGGCAATTCGACGCCGATCAGGTCGCTTTCGATCATGGCCAGGCCGGCGCGCTCGAGGATCTCGCGGCCTTGCTCGGGATGACTTAGCAAAAACCGCACGAAGGCGCATTCAGCCGAATCGACGATTGACAGCGCCACGATGCGAACTTTGCTGCCTTCGAAGCGCCGTACGACTTCCAAGAGCTGCCCGACGCGGTTCTCGAGGAAAACCGTAAACTGACGAATGGAAGGATAGTTGCGGCCCCGCGCCGTGGGAACTTCCGTGCCAGTGCCTTCTCCAAAACTCATGCGCAGCTACTCGGTTTAAGATTTGACGCGAACCGCGGAAAAACCGGCTTCCCGAGATGGGGCGCCGGCCGCTATGGTGAAGTCCGAAGCCGGAATGCCGGCTCAAAAGACCACCTGACTATAGGGGACAGCGGGCCTTCGTTCAACGTCTTTCGCTCGCCTAAACGCCCCAGTCGTCCAGTTTCATCCCGCCTGCGGCAAGGTCATCTTGCATGTCCGCCCATCACGACCTCGAAATTCGCGTGCGTTACCAGGAAACCGACGCCATGGGCGTCCTGCATCATGCCAACTATTTGACCTATTTCGAGATGGGACGAACCGAGCTGCTGCGTTCGGCCGGGTTCGATTATCGCAAGATCGAAGCAGATGGCACATTTATGGTGATCGTTGACATTGGGTGCCGATACCGTCGCCCCGCCCGGTATGACGATGTGTTACGTTTACGCACCACGCTCAAACGCGTCACTGCCGCAAAAATTCAGCACGAATATCAGCTCTATCGAGGCGATGAATTGCTCGCCGAAGGGCACAGCACGCTGGCCTGCGTCGACCGCCAAGGGCAACTGCAACGCGTGCCCGACTGGTTGCGGCAAGACTCGGCGGACGCCCGGGATTAGCTTCGCAAGCCGACCTCGCGCATCCGGCGGTCGGTTTCTTGATAGGCCTCTTCCACCCATTCGACGATCTTCGCCGGTTCGGGCGAGTATTCCAGCTCGATGGAAATCGAGCCATCGATGCCCAGTTCCTTGATCTCGCGCAGGTACGGTTCGAACGGCACCACGCCGCGTCCCGGCGGCAAGTCCCCATGCACTTTGCCGTCGCAGTCCGAAATGTGGACATGCCCCGCCCGACCTTTCAATCGCCGCAATTCGGCCGGAGCGACGCCCGAGAGGACCAGATGGGAAATATCGATGTTTGCTTTCACGCAGTCTAAGTCGACGTCGTCCAGAAATCGCACCATGGTGTCGACGTCGTTGACGAGCGACATGGCGAATGGTTCCAGTTCCAGCACGATCTCCAGCCCCAACTCTCCGGCATGGCAGCCCAGCCGGCGCACGCTCTCGACGCCGCAGCGCCATTGTTCTTCGGGCGGAATCACCTCTTTGTTCCAGATGTATTCGCCGATCACCAGCAGCACGTTTTTGGCTTCGTATTCATAAGCAAGATCAAGATAAGCCCGCACTCGTTGTTCGTGGAAGGCTCGAACGCTGGGATTGAAATCGATCAGGCCTACCGCCACACAGGCTAGCGACACAATCGGCAATTCGAGCAGATCGCACTCGTCCTTGATCAGGCGCCGCTCGCGAACGTCGATGTCCAGCGGATCGACGAAAACGTCGATGGTGTCGAAACCGATCTCCTTCGTCTTGCGCAAGCCAAAGGCGGTCGGCTGCTGGGCCTGCACCCAAGCGGAATTAATCAGTCCGAGTTTCATCGCCAAAGCTCTCCGAGTGGAAACATGCGAGACGGCAATTCGGCGGATGATACCATCCTTCTGCCTTGCGATGCCATCGGCCCCCGCAAGTAAAAGTCTCGCACGCTTAACGAATATTCGGGCCTTGAATTCTTCGCTGCGGCAAACCTTGCCGGTCCTGGCGATTTCACGGCGCCCAGCGTCGCGAAATCGGGACCTTTCGTTCAACGCGCCTTACAAGTCGAGACGATGGCCGTAATCAGGCGGCGGCTGCGCGCGGAGAACGACATGACGAACCAGCGAAGGCCAGACACTCTACGGCTCCTCCGGCCGCCGGTTCGCGCCGTCCGTTCGCATGCGTTGCAACTGTCTCTGGCTTTATTGGCGTGCCTTGCCTCGGTTCCGCGCATCTCGCGCGCTGATGAATTGGCCGATTTCGGCGTTGCCGTACGCCCCTGCCAGGCGCTCGGTCCCGCGGCGCCTTACCCGATCGCAGGTCTCGATTGCGCTACCGCAAACTGCGGAGAACTGGGCTGGAAGGCGGCCCGGCCAATCGATTGGCAGCGATACGCGCAAGGGGAATACGTCGGCCACGAGCGCTTGCCGCACGTGCCCGAGTACCGCCTGCGAGTTGGCGACGAATTGGACCTGGTGTTTCGGCTCTCGCGGCAGGAGTTGCCTCATCCCTATCGCCTGAACGTCGGCGACGAGGTGCGGATCGAGTCGTTTACGGATCCCTCGCTGAAACAAGATGCGGAGATCCAGCCCGACGGCACAATCACGCTTCGCCTGCTGAACCAGGTTTATGCGGCGCGAACCACCGTCACTCAACTGAATCACGAGATTGAGCGGCGCTACAAACAATATTACAAACAACCCGCCATTCTCGTGACGCCGCTGAAGGTCGACTCCAAACTGGAAGACCTGCGTTCCAGCGTCGACTTGCGCTACGGTTATGGAGGTCAATCGCGACAAGCGAAAGTGACGCCCGAAGGA
>JAICIG010000109.1 GCA_025924495.1 Pirellulales bacterium
CTCGGTGCTGAGTTACTTGCGCAAGTACTACATGCACGGCTGGACGTGGCGCAATCTGCTGCGCGATATTCCGAGCATTACCATTCCCGACGATCACGACGTGTTTCACGGCAACCTGTGGGGCTGTGGCGGCAAGCGGGCGGACATGTCACTTAAGGCCGGCTACGAGCAGCAAGATTCGGGCGGTTACAAGCAGCCGCCGGCATTCGTCAACATGGTGCACCGCACGCAGACCGGCAACCTGCCGCCGCCGGTCGATCCGGCGCCGTGCGACAATGGCATTTCAGTCTACTTCACGTCCCTACGTTATGGACCGCTCGACCTGGCGATCATCGCGGACCGGCAATGGAAGTCGGCGCCCAAGGGGCTGTTGCCCGAAGCCGAGATCGAAAATGGCTGGCCGCAGAACTTGCGTTGGAACGCCAAGACGCAGGCCGATCATCCCGACGCTCAGTTGCTCGGGCCGCGGCAGGAAAAGTTTCTGGCCCGCTGGGTCGACGAGCGTTCGGAGCGAACGCCGTTTAAGATCGTGATTTCGCAAAGTCCCTGGTGCGCTCCGCAGACGTTGCCTCGCGACATCCATCATGACAAAGAGGTGCCAAAGCTGCCCGTGTACAAGCCGGGCGAGTACGCTCCCGACGACGAGCCCAAAGCCGACTTCGACACCAACGGCTGGCCACAGATGAAGCGCAATCTGGCACTGCGGCTGCTTAAGCGCGCCGGCGCGTTGCACATTACGGGCGACCAGCATCTGGGCAGCACCGGACAATACGGCATCGACGATTATGCCGACGGCCCCTGGTGGATCAGCTCGCCGGCAACGGCCAACACCTGGCCGCGCCGCTGGATGCCGAGCGAAAAAGGACTGAATCATCAGCCGGGAGAGCCCCGCTGTACGGGCGGTTACCAAGACGGCTTCGGCAACAAGATGACGATTCACGCCATCGCCAATCCGCACGACATCGAGCGCCAACCAGCGCGGTTGTTCGATCGCGCTGTCGGCTACACGATCACCACGTACGACGTCGCCACGAAAACGGCCACACTCGCCAACTGGCCTTATTGGGCCGCGCCCGATCTACCGCCGCCCGACAACAAACCGTATCCAGGTTGGCCGATCGAGATTCCGTTGGGAAGATAGCCGGAATAACGGTCCGGCGTCGACTATCGCGGTTTTCCTGCGACGAATGTTTTGGGGGCCGCAACGAACGTGGTCAATACATCCGGGGCCAGCGGCTTGGTCAGGTGATGGTCGAAGCCCGCCTCGAGCGATCGCTGGCGATCTTCGTCACGGCCATATCCGGTAACTGCCGCAATGACGGGCTCCTTGCCATCCGGCCGCTGGCGCAGTCGTCGCACGACTTCATAACCGTCCATCTCCGGCAGGCCGATATCGAGCAGAATGACTTCCGGGCGGAATGATTGCGCCAAGTCGAGCGCCGCCAAGCCGTCGTGGGCCATCTCGACCTGATGACCAGAGAGCTTGAGCAACAGCGCGGCGCTTTCCGCGGCGTCGACATTGTCGTCGACGACCAACACGCGGCGACTCGTGGAGTGAGGCTTAGGCGTGTTGACGTTATGTTTGTTTGTCGGCGAGTCAGCGGCGGCGGGCTCCGAAGCGGCGGGCAGTCGGATGTCAAATTCGCTGCCATGGCCTTTGCCTGCACTCGACGCGGTCACCGATCCGCCGTGCAGTTCGACAATGTGTTTGACGAGCGTCAGGCCGATGCCCAAGCCGCCTTGTGAACGCGCCAACGATCGATCGGCTTGAACAAACAGATCGAAAATTCGCGGCAAGAGTTCCGGCTCGATGCCCACGCCCGAGTCTCGCACGCGAATCAGGACATTATCGCCCTCTCGCTCTCCGCTGAGCCAGATGCGGCCCGCCTTGTCGGTGTACTTGGCTGCATTGGCAAGCAGGTTGCAGATTGCCTGCGATAATCGCAACATATCTGCGTTGACCACTAGGGGGCGAGCAGGAAGGGATATCGTCAACTCCTGTCCCTGCGCGTCGATAAGCGGCTGGGCCGTTTCCACCGCCTGTTCGAATGCCAAAGCGATGTTGATGGGCACTTTGCGCAACTCGATTTTGCCGCGAATGGTTCGCGATACGTCGAGCAGGTCGTCAACCAGCCGCACGAGTCGCGCAACTTGCCGCTCGATTAGCTCGCGAGCCTGCCGAACCGGTTCTTCGCTCAAGCCAGGCGTCTTCATGATCTGTAGGGCGTTCCGCACGGGCGCAAGAGGGTTGCGCAGCTCGTGCGCCAGCATGGCGAGGAAATCGTCTTTCCGACGATTGGCGTCGCGCAAAGCTTCTTCGGCGCGGCAGCGAACCGCGATCTCTTGCTGCAGAGCCTGGTTTGCTTCGGCCAGTTCTGCGGTGCGTTGCTCAACGCGGCGCTCGAGATCGGCGTGCGCCTTGCGAAGCGACTCTTCGGCCAGCTTGCGCTCGGTCAGGTCGCGGGTGACTTTGGCAAATCCGCGCAGCTCGCCGCGATCGTCTCGAATGGCGCTGATAATAACATTGGCCCAAAAGCGCGAACCATCCTTGCGCAGCCGCCACCCTTCATCCTCAAAGCGGCCGGTGGCCGTGGCCGTGCGCAATTCGTGAGCCGGCCAGTCTCTCTCCAATGCATCCGGCGGATAAAAGCAAGAAAAGTGCTTACCGATGATCTCTTCTTCCCGGTATCCCTTGAGACGCTGCGCTCCGGGATTCCACGTCGTTACCCGGCCGGTGGGATCGAGCATAAAAATGGCGTAATCGGAGACCGCGTCGACGAGCAGCCGGAATCGCTCTTCGCTCTCATGGAGCGCCTGCTCGGCCAGTTTCTGCCCGGTCAGATCGCGTGTGATGCTGAGAAAGCCGCGAAGCGTGCCATCGTCGTTCGAAGCCGCCGTCAGCAGGACGTGCGCCCAAAACCTGCTGCCGTCTTTCCGCGTTCGCCAGTCTTCGTATTCAAAATGCCCCCGGCGTTCTGCTTCTCTTAATTCATACTGTGGCGCCCCGCGGTTAATTGCTTGGGGCGTAAGAAGCTGGGCGTAATCCTGCCCGATGATTTCGCCGGCCTCGTAGCCATGGAGACGCGCCGCCGCCTCGTTCCACGCGCTGATGCGACCGGAGGCATCGAGCATAAAACTGGCCTCGGCAGACGTACTCGGCTCGTGGGTCTTTGAGAACTCGGGCGTCTGGCGCTCGGCCGCCGGCAAGTTGCGTCGCATTTCTGCCATGGTCATTCAATGCGGTTCGAGCATCCATGCTCGGCTTTGAAAAAATCCACGCGTTTGCAATTTGCAATTATCGCGGTCGGGGCGGACGCTTGGCCGTAACGTCCCGTTACCCCTAGGACCACGCGCTCTGAGCTGGCAATCGCGCCGTTGCAGATTTCCGAAAGGCGCAACCTTGAGATTCCAATTCAAGGCGGCACGCGGCCAAGTTCCCAGGATCCTAGGCGAGCGTCGCCATCGTGCGGTCGGTGCGTCCATTTCCCGGTCGCGCACGAGCACACCCCCACTTGGCTATTTTAACATGGAAATAAGCCCGAAAACACCCGCCGCGTGGCCGGACCGAGCCGACAAACTCCGCTTGGATAGGCGCCCTACTGGCCTCTAGCTAGCACCGCCGCCATTGTGAAAAAGCATAAAACAGCAACGAATGCGGTAAAGTGCTACCGCGAGGCCGCTCCAAGTAGTGCATGCCTCGCCATCTTATTGAGCCTTCTTTTGACCCCAAGTCGGGGCGTGTTCAATCTGCCTAGTTTCCGGATATGATAGACTTGTTGCTTTCGGGCAGTGCTGCCCGGATGAACCGCCTGCCCCGCTTCGCGGGCTTTTTTATCTGTCAGCCATGAAGGCCGTGCAATGGACCCCCGGGAAATCGAAGATCTGATTGCCCGCATCGAACGCCTCAAGGTCAAACAGGCTGAAATCGAGGCAATGCAACGGCAGATGGCCGACAACGTCGGTAGCGTGCAAAGGGCGATTGATGCGGAAGCCGCGATGATGCAGAGAATCAGGCTTGGTCCGGTTACGCCAGACGCCTCTGATACTGCCTGAACTTTAGCGGCAATACACGGTAAGAGCTCCATCTGGGCGCGGACCAGAACCGTGGCAGTCCGTGTCTTCTGCCCCAGGCATCACCCTCGCGAGAATTCCAGGGCGCACACGGCGTAAACTCGCGAGCCTTGGTTCCACCGCCAGAAGCCGGTCAACTGGGCATCCTTGGCGGTCGCCGCAAGTTGCGGGTCGCGCTGGAAAAGATCGAGCAGCACTCGCGGGTTCAGGCCATGAAAGAAATTGCCGCAAGGCAAGATCTGCTCCAGCAATGCACGCCAATCGGGCTCGTCGGCTGCGGTCAACTCCGCCAGCGTTATGGAGCTGACAAAGTCGGTCGCCAGCAGCGCGCGGCCGCCCGGCGCCGTCAACCGATGCAGCAGGCGCAAATGAGCGGTGCGAGCGGCGAGAATCCATTCCAGCAGCCGGGGATGCCTGTCGCCGAGAGCGAGCACGCCGCTATCCAGTAGTTGGCTGATGACGCACGTCGACGCCACCAGTTCAAACGGCCCATCCAATTCGAGCGTCGGACCGCAGGCCGCCAACTCGATCGCACGGGCAGTCGCGGCGTCACTGGGCGGTTCGCCTCGCGCCCAGCCAGCGAACTCGCTCCAACATCCGGTCAGATCCACCTCGCCATGCAGGTGCAGCGCCGCGCCAACGACGCCAGTCTGATGAGACGCGGCGCGCCGCAGGGCCTGTCCATCAATGTCGACCAGGTGCACCTCGCGAAAAGCGCGGCTCAAAACTGCCAGATCGAGGTCGTTCGCATTACCTGCGCCCAGCACGCAAAGCCGGCCTGGCGGCGAGGGCGCGGCGCGCAATAGCCGCGAGGTAATCTCTCGCCGGTGGGCGGCGTATGGCGCCCAGCGAGATTGCCCGGCGGAATTACGGCGAGCCTGCTCGGCGAGAAGCCAGTTCATGCGTACACGATTGCGAGTGGTGGGGCCCTAGAAAGACTAATGGATTATCGTGCGCCGCAGGCGCGTTGCCAAATCCAGCGTCGAAACAGCACAAGCCGTTACGGTGGCCCGGCGCAGCAGCCTATTTCGATGGGCGGTTATTTGGTCGCCGGCTCTCCGCCCACTCGACGCAGTTCGCCTTCGCGCCAGCGTTTCCAGCGACTGATGCGTTCGAGCGTGTCGGTCGCCGGATTGCCGGGCTGTTGCGCGATATCGCGGCCCGCGACCTTCGGCAGGGCCTCAAGCGCCGCAACTTGCACCCCCAAGGAATCGTTAAGCAAGGCAATCAACGAGTCGGTGTAAATCGGATCGCCAAGCAATCCCATGACGACGGCGGTCCGGCGGCGAATCTCCGGGTCGGCGTCATGCGCCAGCCGCTCCAATTCGAGCGACCCGCTGGCAGCTCCCAATTGCACCAGGCTTTGGGCCACGGCGAGCCGCAGCTCACGATCGTTGGTCGCCAGCAGCCGCTCTAGCGGCGTTGGATCGTCAAGCATGCCGACATGCCCCAGAGCGCTCACGGCGGCCAATACCACCGAACGGTACTCGTCCTCCAGCGCGGGCAGAAGCACGGTGGCGTGCTTCGGACTGGGAAATGCGGCGAGATGCTCGCAAGCCAGACGTCGGACCTCGCCCGATTCGTGCGTGAGTCCGGCATAGGCCAATCGGATCGTCGGCTCGCGGGGATCGTTGGCAACGGCGCGCATCATCGAATTCCAAACCAGCGTATCGCTCTCTCCGGCGCCTAACTCGGCCAATCGCATCACTCCCAGCCACGACAGCGATTTTACTTCGGCCTGCTCCGCCAACTTCACGGCCGCCTGGCGGCGTTCGAGCGATTCAGATGAGGTCAAGCGATCGAGTGCATCGAACTCCGCGCTGCGCTTGGCGAGCACGTCACGGAAGATCACATCGGGCAATACGACGCGTCGTTCGAACGTCAGTTTTTCCAAGGCAGCAGGCAGTGCTGGTCCGTATTGGTCCAATTCGCGCAGGGCCGCTCCCATCGCTCCGCCAGTCGGCGGCGCCTCCTGAATCCGCCTGACGATCTGCTCGAGTTCGCTCAACTGTTCCGGCGTAAACGCTTGTACCTGCGCAGCTTCATTGGATCCTTGCGCAGTCAACGCGCCATCGTCGAGCGGATGCGTCTCGCCCCAACGTTTGCGGAGGGCGGCCACCATCTCTGTTCGGCGCTCTGGCGGGGCATCGACGGTAAACTCCGAGCCCGCCGACCAGCGCTCCGCCAACTGCGCCGCCGCCGTTTTGCGCGTCATGTAGCCGCCCTCTTCAAGCGCTGCCAACAGCACGGGGACGGCTGCTTCCAGCGGCCACTTGCCGAGCGACGCGACCATGGTCTTCTGCACTTCGGTGCTCGGGTCCTTGATAAGCCGGCGCGCCAACCCAACGCCGCCTGCATCCGCCCAGCGGACGACCGCCTCGGCAGTCGCCTGGCGCACTCGCCACGAATCGTCGTTGGCGGCGGCCCACACCTGTTCGCGCTCCCCGAGCTTGGCCCAAGCTAGAACAACCGCGGCGCGAATGACTTCGGGCTCGTGGTTGAGTTGTCTTAGCGATTGCGTGGCTGCCGCTTTCTCGAGCCCACCCAGACAGGAGATCGCCGAAAGGCGAACTTCCAACCGAGAGTCGGCCAGCGCGTTGCGGACGCACTCCAGCGCCAGCGGGTGATGGCGAGTCGCCATGGCCTCCAGGGCGGCGGAGCGTACCCGTTGGTCCTGGTCGGAACGCAAATCGGCTCCGGCGGTGGAAAGAGCCGCTTGTCCGGGCAACGTGTATGCTCGGATGGCGGCCAGACGCACATCGACCTCCTGGCTCTTGAGCGCCGCGGCAAACCGTTCGTCGCTGCCGGCATCCACGCGCTCCGCAAGACCGTAGAGCAATTCGGCATGCAAGTCGGGCGCATAATTCGCCGTCCCGGTCGGGCCACGGCCCCACTGATCGATCAGCTTCCGCAAATCCTCAGTCGCCGCAGGCTCGGAGAGCCGTGCGAGCGCTTCCGCCGCCGCACATCGCAAAGGGCGGCGTAATGCAACCATGCCGATCGCCGCAGTTAGTTGAGCACGCCCCCGCGCGTCGCCCTTTCGCGCCAGACAGATCGCGGCGTTTGTCGAAGTCACCGGGTTGGCGCCCGTCAGCGCGGCGGCAAAATCAGGCTGCTGATCAGCCGGCAACGCGAGTAGCGCTTCGAGATCCCCATGCCGCCAACGCGAGCCCGAGGCGGAAGGAAAGGGCGGTTGCGGGGCCAGCGCGGCATTCCAGCCGTCGCGCGCCAGCGTTGCGTTCGCCGGCGAGGGTGGGTCGCCGCCTGGCGTCGGCGTATGAGGCGACTGCGACTTCGCTTCAGCCGCGGCCAGCGATTGTTCGACGTCTGGCGAGGCGCCGTTCAACTTCAGCCAGCGGCAGCCCGTCATAGCAGAGGCGAGCAGCAGCGCGCAGCCGACAATCCGGAAACAACAAATCGTTCGGCGGCTCGTCACGCAGGGCAAATCCTTTTGCCTGAGTTTCTTGGATCTTCCTTGACCGGTCTGTGTTCGTCTTAGGCGAACGGTGCAGCCTGAACCCAGCCGCCTTGAGATGGAAATATGACTAGCGCGTCGCCCCGCCTAAGTCAGGGACGCTTACTCTTGTCCGACGGTGCTCTCGGCGGCACTCTTGCTGCCAGATGGCCGCTTGGTGCTGCTCGCCGCAGGCGGCTTAGCGCCAGGAGCGACCACCTTATCCGGCTGCTGTTCGGGCTTCTGCTCGGCGCCCGCGCCTTGCTGCTTGAGCCAGTTCTGCATGTCGCCCCCTTCGGTCGAGATGTTGGCCAACTGCTCGTAAAGCTCCTTCTTATCCCTCAACAGCTTCAGCATATTGTCGATGCGAGCGACAACGTCTTTGATGAAGGCTTTTCCCGCCTGATCGCCGGCGGCATACAACGCATGGTCCGTGCTCGGTTGAGCGTTGCGATCCGAGACGTCGGCGCCGTTCAATCCGTAGCGGATACTGATCAATTGCCCGGCGACATCGCTGGCGGCGGCCTTCAGCACGCTCTCAGGAATTGCCGGCGCTACGGGAGCTTGTTCTTCCTCTTTATCGTCCCCGTCCTTCTTGGTCTTCTTGTCGTCTTTCTTGTTCGCGTCGAGCTTGGCGGGAGCGGGCTTCGCCGGCGCTTTTGCTTTTTGTGCGTTCAGGCCCGCGTTTGCCATCAATCGATCGTTGGTCTGCGACACTTCGACAACCAGATCGGCCATCTGCTGAGCCAGCGGCATCACCTTGTCCTGCGGAAAGGCTTTCGACTGCAGATAGCCCATTTCTCCGGCGGCGTGACACCTGAGCCATAATTCGGAACTCTTTTCGCTAATCAGCGTCTGGAAAGCGTCGACCACTTCGGGCTGATTCGCCTCGGCGCCTTTGTCGGCCAAGGTCGAGAGCATGCCGCAGGCCAACATTCGCATCCACTGATGGCCAACGGGACTTTTGCCCTTGGCCGGTTCTTTGCTTTTGAGCAGCTTGGTCATCGCGCTGACCAATTCCGCGCGTTGATCTGCGGGCAGATTTGCTTCTGCATGCCGCTTGAGTCCGATCAAGGCTTCAATTCGCAAGGCATCGTGCTGCGATTCGTCTTTAAATATTCCGAACAACACCGGCTCGGCTTCGGGCAACGGAATCGCTCCAGGACCGCCGACACGAGCCTCTCGTTGATCAAGTTCACCAATCATCAACACGCAATTGAGACGAATTGCTCGGGGATAACGCGCGTCTTTCGCGACTTTTTGACACTCTTCCAAGATCCATTTATTGAGCCGGACATGGAGATCGGGGGCAGCTCCGCGGCCAGCCTGCCCGAGGTAGTTTTTAAGCTCCTTGCGTTTGGTCGGCAGCGAAGTAATGTTTTCCTTCCAAGTCATCTCGGCTAGCCGGTAACGGAAGAAATCGGTGAAGTGCTTTTCTTCTTCGGCGGTTGCCGTTTTGCCATTGCGCAAAATTGCCGGCACTTTTGACTTAGAGAGTTTGGGATCCGTGAGTTGGACTACTTTGCCGTCAGGCTGTTTGAAATTGCGCTCGCCTTCGAAATCCCCGTCGGGCTGCTGTGCGCGCACGAGAGAATGGGGCGCGACAACCCAAAGTGAGGCCAGCGCTAGCGCCACTGCCAGCCGAAGCGATCGCCCGTCACAAACCACCGCTTGCAGAAGAGTTTTCATGAAAAAATCCTAACCGCCGCCACGAGGGCGAACAAGCATATCTCAATCAGCTGCAAATACGCCGACTATCTGGCAATCAACAACAGCGAGTTTGATCAGGTTCCGCCCCAGAATGCTGAGGCAGGGCCAATCATCATTCTTGCAAGGCAGCGCCCGGCGAGAAACTCAACGGTGTCAGATCGACCCAGCCGGACACTGACATGCGGGCGAACACCCAACTAGCCGGCAAAATACTCTGTTCCCCAACATCGCATCGTCGAGTCTTTCAGCCCCGGCTCACGTCTCGCGCTCGGTCGCTGCGAGCAAAGACGCAAGCCATGGCGGCTTAAGACGTTGAGACGACGCAAACCATTGTCTAGCCTACCACCGTCCGCCGGCAGATGTCAAGCTGTTTCCATCGCAGCAGGTTGTTCTTTGCCTCGGCGGATTAACGGCGCCGCCCATGCCTGCAAATACTCTCATGCGAGCTAGCGAACCCAGCGTCTGGCAGTCTCAACCGGCTGGTTGCTTCGGCGGGACACGGCGGGCGCTCAACCTTTGAGCCATCTCTTTCAACTTGGCGACAATCGGAAGCGTGATCCACGGTGCTGAGTTCACCTATTTGCGGATTGCGGCCGAAGGTCATCCGGCCCCCTTCTTGCTATTTTTGCCGTTTATCCATTTTCTATTGCCACGTTGGATATGATTTCTCTCCCTAACTCCTTAGGCGAATGCCCAACCGATATCGTAAATCCTTCTCATAACATGGCTTGCATTATTATTAGGATTGTGTTAGTATCTGATTAGGCTTTGATTTGCATGAGCCGATTTATGGACTAGGCTTCGTCTCGTCGGCATCACTGCTAGTCGCGTCACTAAGGCATAGCAATCGTTGAGCTTACGAAAGAAGGTACTCATGGCAAAAGGTGCTTGGCATCGAGCTCTTTCATGGGCCATTCTATGCTTTGGCGGGCTTTTTGGTTTCTTCATGGCAGGCGAGCGGGCTGCCGCGGCTCAACCCGAAAAACTGCTACAGGTCCCTTCGGGCGGCGTGGCGCCGATGGTCATTGGTCTGACGCTGGCAGACAACGGTTCAGGCAGAATACAAGTCGTCAGCGTGCAACCCGCAAGCCCGGCAGCCAAAGCTCGTCTGCAGCCGGGCGATCACGTATTGGCCGTTGACGGTCACAAACCAACGAGCGCCGCTGAGGTGATTCGCAAGGTTCAAGCCAGCACCCCTGGCGCACGGTTCAAGTTCGACGTTGCCCGCGAAGGATTGGAAGGTTCTCTGTGGCTTGCCCCGACCCGACAGACCAATGGACTGCAAGATCGCGTCGTGCGCGGCCGCACGGTTTCAGAGCGACGTCACGAGCCCGCCGCGCTCGGAATCACCATGTATGAGGGCGCCTACACGGGCGTTCGAGTATTGACCGTAGCGCAAGGCAGTCCCGCTGAACGAGCAGGCTTGCTCGTTGGCGATCGGATCATTTCAATCAACGGCGAAGCGGTAGCGGATAACCGCGACGTGACGGCATTGGTCGAACGGAGTCATCCGGGGGCGACCGTTCGCATCGAAATCGATCGCGAAGGACTGCGAGGCGTGCTCTCGCCGATCCTTTCATCTCGCGCCGCCGTATTTCGCCCCGTGGCGCCGACCATCGAATATCGGGCTGGATCGCGAGAACCGGCCGCGCGTTATCCGTCGCTTTCTCCCGCTGAAATCAACGATCAGCGCAGCTACGGCGGCTGAACCTCCGCCGCTCAAAGCGGAATGCTCACGCGTTACATTCATGTAGTATTGCGAGTCGCTTACCTTGAGCAGCGGTCTCCATGTCGAACTGCCCAGAAGCTAGCAGCCCGTGCGAGGGCGTCGTTAACTGTGGAGAACTGTTCTACGCTTCTCCCGTTGATTCGCTCCCTCACGAATTCTTTCAAGACAATTCGCTCGCAGGCGTCGAAAATTGTCGTGCATGACCGCGACTGGACAACCCGGCGCGTCTTCCGGTAGAACGAGCAGGCAGCCATCGCCCGTGCCCCAAGGCGATTTATGCGCGTGATCGCTTTCTTGATTCGTCGCCACTTGCGAAATCCGCCGACATGTCTTCGCTCCCTTCCCCTCAGCTTGTCTTCGAAACTTTCAACGCGTGTCAACAAACGGCTGCGCTCAAATCAGCGATCGAGCTGAATCTGTTCAGTTCCATTGCCGTCGGTCGCGACACCCCGGCGAAGTTGGCTGCCGCCTGCCAGGCCTCCGAGCGCGGCGTGCGAATACTGGCCGATTACCTGACGGTGCTCGGCTTTCTGGAAAAATCGCACGAGCGTTACCGGCTTTCGGCCGAGTCGAGCGCATTTTTGGATCCGAATTCGCCGGCATATCTGGGCGGGGCGGTCGAATTCCTCTGCGCGGCCGAGCACCGAGCCCGCTTCGACCGGTTGACCGAATCGGTACAGGCCGGCGGCGCGCCAGAAAACGAAGACAGCGTCCTGGCGCCCGAACACGACGCCTGGGTACGCTTCGCCCGCGGCATGGCTGGCCTGATGGCGCTGCCCGCCGAGCTGCTTGCCCAGCGCGTGTTGGCTGGCGCAACCCCGCCGATGAAGGTTCTCGATATCGCCGCCGGCCATGGGCTGTTTGGCATCGCCTTCGCCCGGCACAACCCGCAGGCTGAGATCGTCGCCCTGGACTGGGCCAATGTATTGGAAGTCGCCCAAGAAAATGCCCAGCGTGCCGGCGTCGCCGAGCGGCATCGCGGCCTGCCGGGCAGCGCCTTCGAGGTCGAATTCGGCAATGGCTACGACCTCGTGCTGCTCACCAATTTCCTGCACCATTTCGATGCGCCGACGAACGAAGCGGTGATGCGCAAAGTACATGCGGCGCTCAAACCCGGCGGACGCGCCGTGGTGCTGGAGTTCGTGCCGGACGAGAATCGCGTGACTCCGCCCGCATCAGCTTCGTTTGCCCTGGTGATGCTGGCGACGACCCCAGCGGGCGATGCTTACACCTTCCGCGAATATGAAACCATGTTTCGCACCGCTGGCTTCGCCCGCAGCGAGTGCTTTGCTCTCGAGCCAACGATGCAGCATGTCGTCGTTGCACATCGCTAGCTATCCTGCGTGCATTGGATAAAGTTCGCTTGGCGGAACGAATAAAGTTCCCGGGCGGCTGCCTCATCAACGGATAACCAATTAGGCTTGTCGGTCGGCCCTGATGACGTGCTGCGCCAAATCACCGTCGTGAGAGCGAGAACCTGCCTAGCGCATTTTCAGTGTTTGCCAACGCTCTCCGCGCCGCTGGCCTCAAAGCGCTGGAAGTCGCCGAACAACGAATTGACTTGTTGCGGCGGTGCGGCGAAAATCGGGCCGTTTAACACACGTCCGTCTCGCGCCATGAAGGCGAATATGCCCTATGTGGAATGCCATCGTCGACGGCGCTATGCCGCAGTTCTGGCCGCCGCGACCGAGCCGATTCTGGAATGCCGCACTCGAACCCTGGCGCTATTGGTATTTGCGGCGCTACTATAAGATCGCCGATGTGTTCGTCGATGGGTTCGATACGTTCAACAGCCAACTCGCGCCAGGCGACGGCGTGTTGATCGCTCCCAACCATAGCCACGACAGCGACCCGCACGTGATGATGCAGGTTGGCAAGCGACTCAAGCGGCAATTGCACTTCATGGCCGCTTGGCAAATCTTTCGACCTCACTGGGGACTCGACGGCTGGATCTTGCAACGGATGGGCGCCTTCAGCGTGGATCGCGAAGGGAGCGACCGCCGTGCTTTGCACCAGGCTATTGAAATCTTGACGACCGGGCGCTCACTCGTCGTTTTTCCGGAAGGCGAAGTCTATCGGCTCAACGACCGGCTCACGCCGCTGTTAGATGGCGTCGCGTTCATGGCTTTAAGCGCCCAACGCGACCTGAGCAAAACCTCGCCAGGCCGCCGCGTCTGGATCGTTCCCGCCGCGATCCGTTATCGCTACGTCGACGACATTCGTCCGGGCATCGAGGCGGCGGTCGCCCGGCTGGAACACAGCCTGCGATTGAAGACGCCGCGCGGCGCAGCGCTGGACGAGCGGATTCTGCACTATGGCGAATTCCTGCTGACGATCCGCGAAAAAGAAAAATTCGGCCGGTCCTTCGAAACGGCCGGCGCCCTGCCCGAACGTCTCGCTCTGCTGACCGAGTCGCTGCTGGCGCGACATGAGACGGAGTATCTTAAAAAATCGCCCTCGGCCGAGACGGTGGCGTTGCGAGTGAAAGCGCTGCGTCGAAAGTTGTTTGAGATCTGGACCGACGACGAGGCCGGCAACGACGCGCGGCAGCAAGCTCGCGACGCCTTGGACGACGTGCAATTGGCGCTGCAGGCCTACAGCTATCCTGGCAATTATCTCAGCGAAAAACCGAGCATCGAGCGGATTGCCGAGACGATCGAGAAGCTCGAAGAAGACCTTGACGGCTTCGCCCGACCGAAAGGCCGGCGCCGGGCACGCGTATTGTTTGGAGAGCCAATTGACCTCAGCCAGGCGGATCCTTCCGCCCGTCCTCGCATCGTCGCCGCCGAAATCACCGACCGCCTTGAATGCGCCATCAAGGGATTGATGCAGGCCGAAGCCTAAAGCAAGGGCGCTCGTGGCAGTGCGAAATCATACAAGATGTGTCCGTCCTTGACGTGTTGCCATGGAGCGGCCGTGGAACGGAAGGGGTATCATATCGGCATTTCGACCTCCGACGTTCCTCTCGTCTTGACGAAATGCGGGCGCCTTGCGATGTTCCTCGCGGGGCGTCAAGGCGAAGTTTGAGGGGCCCCGAATTCGGCGCAGGACTGACATGAGCGACGGAACGTTTGACGTTGGGATCATTGGCGGCGGCGTGGTGGGCATGGCGACGGCCTATGCCTTGGCGCAACAATTCGGCCCGCGGCTGGCGGTATTTGAGGCCGAAGGCCGTTTGGCAGCGCATCAGACGGGCAACAACAGCGGCGTGATTCACTCGGGCTTGTACTACAAACCAGGCTCGCTCAAAGCCCGCAATTGCGTGGAAGGACGCGAGGCGCTGTATCGCTTTTGCGCCGAACAAGGAGTCGCCCACGATCGCTGCGGCAAGATCGTCGTCGCTACGCGTGAAAGCGAACTCGAATCGCTCGCCGAGTTGGAACGCCGCGGCAATGCCAACGGGCTGAAGGGACTGCGGCGGCTTAAGGCCGAGGAGCTGCACGAGTTCGAGCCGCACGTGGCAGGCATTGCGGGCCTGCACGTTCCCGAGACAGGCATCGTCGATTACATCCAGCTCACCGAAACCTATGGCAAGCTGGCCGGCGAGCAGGGCGCTACGGTTCGGACCGATGCCGCAGTCCAAGCCATTCAGCGCCGCAGCGACGGCTTGATGCTGATCACTTCGCGCGGCGAATTTCACGTGAAAAACCTGATTAACTGCGGCGGATTGCAAGCCGATCGAGTGGCCTGGATGTGCGGCGTCGATCCGGGCGTGCAGATCGTCCCATTCCGCGGCGAGTATTACCAATTGACGCCCGAGCGCGAGTTCTTGGTGCGGAATTTAATCTATCCGGTGCCCGACTCCCGTTTTCCGTTTCTCGGCGTTCACTTCACGCGGATGGCTCGCGGCGGCATCGAAGCGGGCCCCAATGCCGTGTTGGCATTCAAGCGCTACGGCTATACGCGCAGCAGCTTCTCGGCCAAGGATGCCTTGGAAATGGCTCGCTTCCCCGGCGTGTGGCGGATGGCCGCCAAGTACTGGAAAACGGGCATGGGCGAGATGCATCGCTCGTGGAGTAAACGCGCCTTCGTCAAGGCCCTGCAGCGGTTGATTCCGGAACTTCAGATGCAAGACGTAAAGCCGGCCGGCGCCGGAGTGCGAGCCCAGGCCATGACGGGCGAGGGGAAGCTGGTCGACGATTTTCACATCGTGCCCGGAGAGCGAATGATCCACGTGCTGAACGCGCCTTCGCCCGCTGCCACCGCGTCGCTCAGCATTGGCCGCAGCATCGCGGATTTGGCTATGGAGAATTTCGGGCTGAAATAGCTTTGTTTGCGTGCACCCTTGGCCGGAAGCGTGGACAACAAGGCCACCCCGCCTGGCGAGGGCCCGGGGTGCTTAAGGCTTGCGTACCCGCGGGGTTTCGTTAGGTTATTTTTTCACTTCGCCGGCGAGCGCTCGCCGCGCTCTTCGGCGCCGCGCCGCAGAAACGGCGTCAGACCGCAGGGACGGGCGGTTAAGAAATTACTGACTCGAGCACAGGACTTCACCTCATGTCGATCGATCTGACAAGCTTGGCGCCAAAGTCGGGATATTCGCGACGCGAATTTGTGGTCACCTCGCTGGGCGTCGGCTTTGCGCTGGCAGTGCAACCCGTTTCCGCCGAGACCATCACCACCGATACCCAAGGCCTGAAGGCCGGCGAAGTGAAAATCAAAACGGCCGACGGCGAGATGCCGGCGTATCGGGCGATGCCAGCGGGAAAAGGCCCATTCCCGGTGATTCTCGTCGTGCAAGAAATCTTCGGCGTGCACGAGCACATCAAAGATCTTTGTCGCCGTCTGGCAAAGCGCCGTTATCTGGCGGTGGCGCCGGAGTTGTACGCGCGGCAAGGCGATGTGTCGAAAATGGAGAACATCGGCGAGATCATCAGCAAGGTCGTTTCCAAAGTGCCCGACAAGCAGGTGCTTTCCGATCTGGACGCTACGGTCGAGTGGGCCAAAAAGTCGGGAGACGGAGACGCCTCGAAGCTCGGCATTACGGGCTTCTGCTGGGGCGGGCGAATCGTGTGGCTATATGCGGCCCACAATCCGCAACTCAAAGCCGGGGTCGCCTGGTATGGCCGGCTGGTGGGAGACAAGGACGAACTGCATCCCCAGCATCCGGTCGACATTGCCGGTTCGCTCAAAGCGCCGGTGCTCGGACTTTACGGCGGCGCCGATCAGGGCATCCCCGTCGAAACGGTCGAGAAGATGCGCGCGGCGCTCAAAGACTCGAAGCAACCGACCGAGATCGTCGTGTATCCTGACACGCCGCACGGTTTCAACGCCGATTATCGGCCGACCTATCGCAAAGAACAGGCGGAAGAAGGCTGGCAGAAAATGCTGGATTGGTTCAAAAAGTACGGCGTGGCCTAAGAAAAAGAACATTCCCCTCGTTGCTGAGTGCAAATATCGTCAACAGTAACCCTAGCTGGCTGCCAAATGCGGCGGCCAGTACGCGTTTGCCGAACTCAGTCTTGCTGACGAGCGCCGGTGGATCGAATCGATTGGCTGGCTGCGGCTCATTCACGGCGCGACGCATGCTTGTTGCTATTCGCAGCGAACGCGACGAGCGTAACCGCAATGCAAATGGCGAGCAGTAAGCCCGCGCCGACAACTGCGAACTTGATCGCCCAGGTAGCAAAGGCTTCTTGAGCCGTCATCGATGGCATAGCGAACGCTCCTGGTGGGAATAAACTGAGAATTGCCAGATTACGGGTCGAATTCTTGCTCGCTGCGCGGTATGCGCCGCGTCAGGTTCTCTCGGCCGATGTATAACTTATCTCGCGGATTGTCTCGGGCGAGCTGTTCGTACTGCACCATGATCGCCCGGTGACGGTCGACTGAGTAGGGATGGGTTCGCAGGAAGCCGGGCATCACATCGGGGCGATTCTTTGCTTGCTCTCGCTCATGCATGCGGAGGAACAATCGCGCCATTTCGCGAGGATCGTAACCTGCCGCATAAGCCCAGGCGGCGCCGTCGGCGTCGGCTTGGGCCTCGTCCTCCGGGCGAAAAGGCCTGGCGAACAATCGCATCGTTTGTCCGCCCGCAGCGAACATTCGTTTGAGATCGAATGACTCGCCTTGATTGAAGGTCCGCTGCGCTAACTTAGCCCGCTTGAGCGGCAATAGTTGATGGCCGCGATCAAAATGAGAGAGTTCGTGGCCCAGGACGCCGACCAGAGCCGCTTCGCTTTCGGCAAAGTCGAGCAACCCGCGAAAGACGACCACCGTACCGCCAGGGAAAGAACGCGCGTCGACCTCGGGACTGTCGGCGAGGTGAATCTTCACAACGCGATAGCGGTCCTCGTTCCGTAAGTAAGGATGCAACACCTCGATTAGTTGGCGTAAATACTGCACATCCTTGCCGCGAACCGCGGTTCGTACCCCTCGCGCGCGTAGTTGGTCCAAATAGCTTGTAGCCGCGGCATCGCCGAGTCGCCGTTCTTCTTGAGGTTCAATCTCGACCGACTCGAGTGCTGCCTGATCGTCGGACGGGGAAGACTCGAACATACGCTCGAGCATCGCCGGATCGAACGGGACGAGTGTCGGTGCGGCAGGTTTGGCTCTGCGACGGTTTGTGGCCGCCTTGTCTTTTGGCGCCCCGCAAACTTGGCCATGATTGAACGCCAACGACGCTATGAGGCATGCCGCCGTTGCAGTCATTCCCACGCAATTGCGCCGAGCGAATTTCATGCGACGGTTCCTGTACGATAGACGACAAACCGGCTTGCACGATGGACCGCTCTTCTTGTTATAGCCGAGCGAATCGGATGCGGCGCGGTTTTTCCATCAGGCCACCATCACGGATAACTCATGTCCTGGTCAAAAACGATTTTGTCGGGGTACATGTCGCGCACGGCGGGGTCCCAACTTACCGTGGCGGCGTGCCCGTCCAGATACAGATAATTCGCAGCCGAATTGTGTCGATCGAAGGCAATCCAAGGCTGAATAATGTTGGTTCCCAGCCAGATGTCATAGTCATCCTGACGAGGATCTTCGCCGTTGGCCGGTGAGAATGCCTCAGCAATGCGCTCGGAAAAGGCCACGAACTGCGACGTGCCAATCTCCTGGCTGAAGCGCTTAAGCGTCCAAAAGCCGTATCGGCGAGTTTTGTGGCTCAACAGCGAATTCATGAGAAAACTGGTGCGGTGTTCGATGCCGTCGACCTGCCCCGTGTCAGGATCAACGAACGCCTTGCGGACGGAAGTATCGCTCGGGCACCGATAGATTTCCTCGCTCGCGGTCCAGACGCCTTGCCGCGCCAAATCCTCGTCGGCCTCTTGGGCGCCGCCGATGTACGGCAACAATTTGTCTTCCCAATAGATCTCCGCGAACGAGTTGCTCAAGCCGACATTGAGAATGACGTCGGCATCGAACGGATGATGCAGGAAGAAATACTCGTGCCAAGCGTTGTAGTAGGCATGTACCGCGATCCCGATCTGCCGTTGGTGCGAGAGGCAATCCATCCGCCGCGCTGATTCCCTAGCCATTTGCACGGCCGGCAGCAACAGTGCAATGAGCACGGCGATGATGGCAATCACCGTCAACAATTCGACCAGCGTAAAAGCCTGGCGGGAAACACGTAGATAATGTCGTTGCGCGTTCATCGTTGCAGAATTCAAAAAGGCTGCAGACAGACCACATTCCAGCTCGGCTTGGGCTTTGCGTTTTGCGGCGGAATGCCGGCATTTTGATTACCCGGAAAGGCGCATGCAAGTCATAGCCCCTCGTAGACGGCCGTCGCCGAGCCCAAACCTGCGAGATGCAGATATTTAACTGCCACAACGTCTCTCTGAGCGAGTCCGGCAACGCGCCCGCGGCAGGCTCCGCCCCCAGCGCACGCCTCTGGGAACGTTCTCGCCGATTCATGGCTCGCCGGCAACGCAATCACACGTTAGCTACTTAACAACCGCAGAGCCGCGGCCGTTGGCGCCATAGAACTTGCAAAACCGGACGAATCGCTATTTGAATTCCAATTGGAGCAACAGTCATGCGGAATTTTCCGGCCAAGCTAACCTGCGCTAGTTGATTCTTCGGCCGCCATCCGAGGCGCCGCGGCGGATCGGTCGCGCCATTTCC
>JAICIG010000110.1 GCA_025924495.1 Pirellulales bacterium
AGCAGTTTTTCGTAGGCCTGGTCGCTTGTGTCGGAAAGAAACTCAGCGATCTCCTGAATTGATGGCGGCAAGCCGGTCAAATCGAACGACGCGCGGCGAATGAACGTCAGTCGATCGGCGTCTGGCGCAAAACGCAGCTTCTTTTCGCGCAGCCTGGCCAACACGAAGACGTCGATCGGCGAACGCACGAGATCGGCGTCCGGTTGACTGGCGAGCATCGATTCATGACTGATAACGCCCGAGAGTTGCGGCGGCTCGCCGCGGCGGATCGGCTGGAAGGTCCAGAACGCTCGTTCTTCGGGAGTGATATCGATGCCCGGCGGCAGTTGCTCCGGTTCGTCGCGCAGAGTCGCGGCGCCCGAGACAATCCAGCGTTCGATGAGGGCAATTTGTTCGGGTGGAACTTTCTTTTCGCCAGGGGGCATCTCGCCGGCTTTCATGCGCGCCAGCAGCAGACTGCCGGCGGCGTCGCCCGGAACGATCGCCGGCCCGCTCTCACCGCCGCGGATGGTGAATCGCCTTAGCCGAAGATCGAGATTGGCTTCGACCTTGTCGCCGCCACCGTGGCAATCGAAGCAGTAGGCCTTGAAGATCGGGCGGATGTGCTGTTCGTAGCTCGGCGTTTCTGCAGCGGCCGAAGCAGTCAGCGGCAGCGCGATTTGCACCGCTAGGCAAGAGCCGACAAGGGCTAGGAGCGGTAGCGGCCGTGGGTTCATAGGCATCGGCAGGGGCGGCGGGGTGGCGGGTAGGTCATTTCGGCCGGACGGTTTGGCGGGAAATTGCAGACGTCCAGACGGCAGGCACGTGAACTCTACTCTACCCGTCCCGCCGCGTCGCGGCAACACTTTGATGACGCAAGCGGCATATGTCGCATTGACTTAGGCAAGCTGTCAGGCATCTGTCCGTGCTGGGGCGAGCCAATCGAATTGCGGCCATGAAGCCCGACGCACTGCACCTGCTGGCACTTTCGAAGACCCCTCAGGGGAGGTAAACAGCTCCGTTGTCATGCCCGGCAGGACAGCCTTTGCAAAACCGCTGACTAAGTTGCGCTATCCAAGAGACTGAACAAACGAGCGACCTCGCTGGACAGTTAGGCATCAGCTTAGAAGCCAATCCGGCCGCTGTTTTGCGGCGTTCCGGCCTAGCATCAATTTGCTGGCAAGGCTAAACTTCCGCACGGCTTGCGTGGATTTCGGCGGGGGCGGCTGATCATTGCAACCGAGCGGCAAAAGGCGCAAAAAATGCTTTCCGTCGGGCGTGCGGCTGTGCCTGACCGCCTTGGCAGCTTTCTTACAGTTCCAATCTGGTTCCCGTTTCTGCGGGACGAAGGAGAGACGACGTGCGTTATTCCCCGGTTCGAGCACTGCTGGCGGCAGTCTGGCTTGGCATCGCATTCGGGTCCGCTCTGCAGGCCGCCCCGCCCAGCGATAGCTTATTGCCGCCGTCGACGAAGGGATATATCTCGATTCCGCGCGTGCAGACGCTTGTCGATAGCTTCCAGGAAACGCAACTGGGGCGCTTGCTCGAAGATCCGGTGATGAAGCCGTTCGGCGACGATATTCGCCGGCAGATCAAAGAGAAGTGGTCGCAATCGCACTCCAAACTCGGCATGTCGCTCGAAGACCTCGAAGGCATCGCCACCGGGGAACTGAGTCTGGCCGTAATAGCGGCTGAGTCCGGCAGCAAGGCGTCGCTCGCCGTGCTGGTCGATGTCTCGGGCCAGGAAGAGAAGGCCCAGGAGACTCTGGATAAGGTCTACTCGGAACTCCAAAAGCAAGGCGCCAAACGGAGCCAAAAAGATGTCGCGGGCATAAAGCTGACCATTCTGGAAACTCCGCCCAAGGGAGAGCAGAAAGAGCCGAACCGAGCCGTGTACTTCCTTAAGGATGGCTTGTTCGGCGCCTCGGATCAGATCTCCGTTGCCAGCGAAATCGCCAAAAAACTGGCGGGCGGCAAAGGAGACTCGCTGGCCAAGGTCAAGGCTTATCAAGCCGTCATCGAGCGTTGCGAGTCCGACCAGGCTGTCAAAGAAGAGCCCCAGGTGCGTTGGTTTTTGGAGCCGATGGGCTTTGCCGACGCCATGCGGACGTGGCAAGACCATCGCCGCAAGGGAGGCGCCGACTATTTGGAAGTCGTCAAGAAACAAGGTTTCGGCGCCATCAAGGGAATCGGCGGCTTCGTCAATTTTTCCGCCGGCTCGTACGGCGTGCTGCATCGCACCGCCGCCTATGCGCCTCCGCCGTATGAATTGGCCATGCGGATGATGGTCTTCCCCAACGGCGGCGACTTCATGCCGCAAGATTGGGTAACGAGCGACCTGGCCACCTATGCGTCCGTCCGTTGCGACCTGCTGAATGCGTTCGACCGCTTCGACACGCTGTTCGATGAGATCTACGGCGAAAAGGGCGTCTGGGTCGACACGCTCGACAGCGTCAAGACCGACCCGAACGGCCCCAAGATCGATATCCGCGAGGATCTCGTCAAGCATCTTGGCCAACGAGCGACGATCGTCACTGATTACACGCTGCCGATCACCCCGACGAGCCAGCGAAAATTAGTGGCCATCGAAGCCAAGAATGAGAAGGCCTTGGCCGATGCCGTCCAGAAGTCGATGCAGGGCGACCCGCGCGTCAAAGAGCGCCAGGTCGGTGAACATACCATCTGGGAGTTGCTGGCCGAAGACGAACCGCAGCTCGAACTCGACATCGAAGGGCCAGGCGCCAACGAAAGGAAGCCGGCGGCCGAGGCTGGAGTTGGCGCCGGCGGTACGCCCAATTCGGCCGTCACGGTAGCTAAGGGGCATCTGTTCGTCTCATCGCACATCAGCCTGCTCGAGAAAATCCTCGAGCAAAAAGAAGATCAACCGCGGATGGACGCCTTGGGCGACTACCGTCTGGTAGTCGCAGAGTTTGAGAAGCTGGGCGCCAACGAGATCTGTGCTCAAGGTTTCGCCAAGACGGATGAACAGCACATGGCCACGTACGAACTGTTCCGCGCGGGCCAACTGCCCGAGGCCGACACGTTCTTCGCCAAATTCCTCAACCTGCTCTTGGGCGAGGAAAAAGAGGGCGTGACGCGCAAGCCGCGACTCGATGGCAGCAAGTTGCCGCCCTTTGAGAAAGTGCGGCACTACCTGGGCGCGGCAGGCAGCTTTGTTACGAGCGAGCCGAACGGCTGGTATATTGTCGGCTTCACGCTGAACAAGCAAACGCCGCTGGCCAACGGACTGTCGCCCACGGAGACGACCAAGAAATAGGCCGTCGGCAGAAACAAGCCGGCGCGAACCGCGTTGCGGTTTGCGCTTCCCAGGGAGCTTCCCCCGTGATCGTCCGCATCGCCAACGGCGCCGGCTTTCTCGGAGACAATCTCGACGCGCCGCGGCGGCTCGTCGAGTCGGCGGCAGTCGATTACCTGACGCTCGAGTATCTGGCCGAATTGACGCTGTCGATTTTGGCGCGCGTCCGTGAGAAGAACCCGGCCGCCGGCTACGCAGAAGATTTTCTGGCCGTGCTCGGCAGCCTGCTGCCTGCCTTGAGAGCGCAGCCCTCGCTGAAGTTGGTGACGAATGCAGGCGGGATGAATCCGATCGCTTGCACTCGAGCGGCCGCCCAAATTCTGGTCGCAGCGGGCTTGGACCAGGTCGCCATCGGCGTAGTAACGGGGGACGACCTGCTGGCGGAGATTTCGCGGCTAGAGGCGGCGGGTTGCGAATTTCGGAATCTGGATACCGGCGCGCCGCTATCGGCACTTGGTCGAGCGGTCGTCAGCGCGAATGCCTATCTGGGCGCCCGAGAGATCTGTGCGGCGCTTGAACAACAGGCGAGGATTGTGATCACCGGCCGCGTCGCCGACGCCTCGCTCACGGTCGGACCTGCGGTGCGCGAGTTTGGTTGGCGCTGGGACGACTGGAATCGTCTGGCTGGGGCTAGCGTCGCCGGCCACATCATCGAATGCGGCGCCCAAGCGACAGGCGGCTTCTATCCGCATTGGCGCGAGATTGAACTTGCCAACGTTGGTTACCCGATCGCGGAGCTGGACGCCGATGGCAATTCCGTGATCACCAAGCCCGCTGGATCAGGCGGAATCGTCAATCGCGAGACGATTGCCGAGCAGTTGATCTACGAGATCGGCGATCCGGGGCATTACCTGACGCCCGACGTCGATGTGGATTTCACGGCCGTAGAGATCGAGCCGTTAGGCGGCAATCGAGTACGAGTGCATGGCGCCGCCGGTCGGCCGGCAACCGACACCTACAAGGTCTCGCTCGCCTACCGCGACGGTTATGCCGCCACCGGCCAGATGCTAGTCTACGACCGCCAGCCTGTAGAAAAGGCGCGAGCGTGTGCGGAAATCATTCTGGCGCGGTTGAAAGCGGCTGGGTTCGAATACGAGCGAACGAACATCGAATGCCTGGGCGCCAGCGAAGGAGTGCCGGGCCTGGCCTCGGCGCCGCAAGGATTGCGCGAAGTGATGTTGAGACTGAGCGTACACGATCCACGGCGCGAGGCGGTGGAACGCTTCGCCAAGGAGTTTGCGCCGCTCGCCACCGGCGGCCCGGCGGGATTGGCTGGCTACGCCAGCGGCCGTCCCCAAGTGCGTCCCGTGTTCGCCTATTGGCCGACGCTGGTTCCCAAGTCGCTCGTCTCGCCGCAGGTGCGAGTGCAAACTGCGTCGCAATGGCAAGCGGAAGGTTAACCTTTATCCAGGTTTGACGATGGCCGCAGAGAGCACTATTCCGCTGTCGCAGATCGCCCATGGCCGCAGCGGCGACAAGGGGAATCATGCCAATATCGGCGTCATCGCCTACACGCCGGCGGGCTATGAATACCTGCGTAAGACACTGACCGCGGAGCGCGTGGCCGAGTATTTTGCCGGCCTGGGATTGAGCCGCGTGGAACGATTCGAGTTGCCCCGCTTGTGGGCGCTGAATTTTTTGCTGTACGATGCTTTGGCCGGCGGGGCCAGTCGCTCGCTGAGGATCGATACGCAAGGCAAGTTGCTGAGCACCGCCATCGCCGACCTCCAGCTGCCTGCGCCGGGCGACCTGGCGGCCATGGAGCGGCCGCAACCGACAGCATGACTCGCCGGCATTTTTCTTCCTTTCCCAGCAGCGCCATTTGCCATGTCGACCCCTTTAGTCCGCATCAATATCCACGAACACTCCGGCACGATCATCCTTAATCGGCCCGCGAAGCGCAACGCCCTCTCACGGGCTTTGCTGGCTGAGTTAAGCCAGGCTCTGTCCGACCTGCATCTCGAACGACGCGTTCGCGCCGTCATTCTGACGGGCGCTGGCCCAGCCTTTTGTGCAGGGATGGACTTGCAAGAAATGCGCGAGACCAGCCAGCAAGAACGGCCGCACGTGCAATGGCACGAAGACGCCGTGCAGTATCGCGATCTGCTGGAACTCATGTGGCGATTTCCTAAGCCGATCATCGCTGCGGTGAACGGTCCGGCCATGGCAGGCGGCGCCGGCTTGCTGCTGGCCTGCGACTTAGTTGTTGCCGCGGACACCGCCAGCTTCGGGTTGCCGGAGCCGCTGCGCGGCATCGTGGCCGGCATGGTCTCGCCGCTGCTACAGTTTCGCATCGGCGGCGGTCAGGCCGCGCGGCTGCTGCTCTCGGCAATGACCATCAACTCGGCCGAAGCGCATCGTATCGGGCTGTTTCATGAGGTCGTGCATGCCGATCATCTCTGGCCGCGGGCCGTCGAACTGGCGGCTCAGTGCGCTCGCTGCGCGCCTGAAGCATTGCAGCTCACCAAACGGATGATGAATGAAACCATCGGCGAGCACCTTCCCACCCTGCTTTCCGCCGGCGCCGCCGTCAGCGCTACCGCGCGCACCACCGAAGCCGCCGCCGAAGGCCTCGCGGCGTTCTTGGAAAAGCGAGAACCGGAGTGGAAGTGAGGGGAGAGTAGACAGTAGGCGGTAGACAGCAGGTGGTAGATGGTAGATGGGAACAGGGAGAGGCGTCAGGAATCAGGCGTCAGGAAAAGCTGTTACGCGATAGAAGACGCTAGCGAAAGCAACCAACTTCCGCCCGCATTCTCATCCATCCGCTCTCATCTGTCCCGAGAGTCGGCCGTCGTGAAGAGCGCTGGCGACGAGGGCGGCATCGCAACCGATAGCCGCCAGAGCGTCCAAGTCCTGCTGGTTTCGTACGCCGCCTCCGGAGATGATTTCGATCTGCGGGTCGAGCCGCCGCACGAAACGAATGAGATTCTCACCGCCAATGCCTTGAAATGTGCCGACGCGGGCGAGATCAAGCACGATGAACCGCCTGACGCCGCGTCGCCATGCTTCTCGAACAATCGCCTCGGCGCCAAAGCTCCGCCAGTCCGAACTGCCGGCCAGAGGCGCGCCGTCCTTCAGGTCAACGCTGAAGATCAAACGGTCGGGGCCTACGATCTCCAGCCATTCGCTGAGCGACTCTGGACCGGGCGAAGTTTCCAGCCCCGCAATTACGCCGGCCAGCGGTTCGTCTCGCACGCGAAACTGAGCGAGTGCACGGGCCCGCTCGAGCGTTGCCAGACCAGCGTCGATGTGTAGCGCCAGCCCGCAATCGGCTAACTGTCGGTAAATCTCCCATGCCGGCTCGGCTCCGGCAATCGCATCGAGATCGGCGACGTATGCTTCGCTCAATTGCAAACGTTCCCGAAGCGCTCGACCGATCGATTCAGGGCGTGCGTCCGCCGCCAGACAACTCTCCACCGGCCGGTACTCATGCCGTCGGCCGGCGACGCCGCGCACCACGAGGCCTCCCATCAAGTCGATTACGGGCAGAATCCGCACGGCTATTGGTTCGACTCGTTGACCGCGTTGGGCCCGTAGAGCGGCAGATGGCGATAGTAGACTTCCAGCGTCATGATGGCCAGCGCCGTATTGTAAAGCCGCCCGCCGGGGCCGGACCAACTGCCATTGAACTGCCAACTGCCCGCCTCGTGTCCTTCCTGCGACTGCGTGCGGACCAGATAGTCTCGCATGCGATAGTTCCAGTCGCGCCATTCGGCGCCGCCCCACTGATGCATGACCTGCGTGGCGTAGTAATTGTAGTACATGTTGTCCATGGAAGGCCCTGGCCGGGCGAGCACTTTCACGCCCTGCTCGATGCCAGGATGATCGAGCGACCAGCCGGTATACATGCGGCACAGCAGGCCGACCGAAGTGGTGGTCAATTCCTTGCCCTCTTTGATTTTCGGCTGGTATTGATACTGGGCTCCCTGACCGAATTCGACGGAATCGAGAAATCGCGTCGCTCGATAGATCGTGTCTTGCGGCACGCGCAAGTAAGCCATCTGCGCGCTCTTGAGCGCCATAATCTGCCAGCCGCTGACCGTGGTGTCGCCGGGCATCCCTGGTTGGTAGCGCCACCCGCCGCCGCGTTTGTCTTGCGCGCTGACGATGAAGTCGATGGACTTCTGAGCGTACTCTTCCAGGTTCTGCTCGCGGGTCATGGCATAGGCTTCGCTCAGCACAATGGCCGCCAACCCGTGCGAATACATGCCTTTGCCGCCCGTATCCATAAAACTGCCGCCTTGAGACGTCACGGTCATCTGGCTGCAAAGATAGTACAGCCCTTTCTGCACCGTCTCTTGGTATTCGCCTTCGCGCTGGGTCTGCCCATTGCCTAAAAAGGCCAGCAGCGCCATTGCCGTTGACGGAACAGGCGCGGCGTAGTCGCCCGAGTTTCGGCAACGTCCCTTGCAAGGGCAATCTTTGAGATCGAACCGCCAACTGCCGTCAGGATTCTGATGGGCCTGCAGCCAGCGCAAGCCGCGGGCTACTGCGTCTTCGCTTTGCTGAGTGCCGCCCCCTTCGGCCACGAGTTTGGCGCGCATCGCCTTGCCGCGTCCGCCGAGTGAGCCGACTGCGTCGGCATCGAAGGCGCCGAACAAATCGCCGCCGCCGACCGGCACGGCAATTCCGACATCGGCCAGCGCCACGGGGGTCGCTCCCGTGTTTTCGCTTTTGACGCTGTTGGCTTGCGCCTTGATTTGTGAAGAAAGCTCGTTCGCCGTCTCCGTCAGGCTGTTCTCCGCCACCGATTCGGAGGTTAGCGTGACGTCCGCCTGCCGATCGTTCATGTTTGTAACAAGAGGATCGGGCTCGCCGGCGGTGGTGGCTAACAGTGCGGGCAAGCCGGGACGCTCTTCTTGTGCGGCGGCCCATAAACCTAGTGCAATAATCAATGCCGCATGAATTGCCAGACTCGATAAACAACTCGAGGTTTGCTTCCACAACCTCTCGAACCGAGCAGGCCAAGACAGGTCCGCGAAGGAAGTTTCTTGCTCGCCCTCACCAACCTCGGGCGCGGCGATCCGCGGCGCCATGCCGCCGAGGGGCGGCCGTTGAACGGGCGGCGCCTTGACCGCAGAGACCTGGGGTGGGGCGATGGGAGGCGCCAATGTTGAAAGGCCGATGCCAGCATTTGCGGGAACCCGACCGACCGCGCCGCTATTCCCTGAGTCTGCAACGCCGTTCGCATTGCCGGAGAGCGACTTCGGATCGGACGCCATGGGAAATGGTCCTGGCTCGCGCGTTAGGGCTGTCGAACCGCCTCGACTCCTGACAGCCTGCGTTTGCCCCGGCAAAATCGAGTTGTTTCCTGGGCTGCCTTCATTATAGGCCGTTGGAAAGTTCGGGCGAACGCCTTTCGCCGGTAAATAGCCTAACCTCCTAACCACAAGTAGTATAGCCGGTTAGGGAGCTCAATACCTTCCCGTTCCGGCGCACTGGCTCAACGGTCGGGCGATCAATAGTGGGGCGGCCGTTCGGCTTCCGGGTCGAACGGACGCTCGGGACCGGCCGCCTGTTCGGCGACCGAATCTGCCAGACGCAGAAGCTTGGCATCCAGTGTATCGACCCGGCGCTGGCATTCGATCACCACCCCATTCAGATCCAACACGGTCCGCTGCAAGTGGGTAAATAGCTCTTCGAGTCGGGTGATCCGCTCGTCCAGCGGTTCGATCTGTGGATGTTCTTCGGCAGACATGTAAGACTCGGCAACAAATCAAAGCACAGAGGGCTACAGCGGCGACTGAGGACGGACAAGCGACATTCGCACCGGCGCCGCGCCATCTTAAATGACGATCGTCACGGCCGCAGCACCAAATTGCCGCTCAGCCGGCGCACGAGACGCCGCATCTCCAAGACGCTCAGGGTGGCCAGCACCTGAGGGGTCGGCAACCGACTGACCGTAATGACTTCGTCAATGGATGTGGGCGAGGCGCCGATGGCCGCCAGCACTTGCTGCTCGGCGTCGTTCAGCAATAGCTCCGCCGGATGATGCACGACCGCGCCGTCACGGCGCGTTGCAGCGGCCACGAGCGGACCAAGTTCTTCGAGTACATCATCCGCCGTTTCCACGAGCTTCGCGCCGTCGCGAATCAGTTGATGGCAGCCTCGCGACATACGATTATCGACCCGACCGGGCACGGCGAACACCTCGCGCCCCTGTTCCATCGCATGCCGAGCGGTAATTAATGCACCGCTTTGCAACGCCGCCTCGACGACAATGACGCCCAACGACATCCCGCTGATCAGCCGATTGCGTTGCGGAAAAGCGCCGCTGACCGGCGCAGAACGAGGCGGCGTTTCGCTGATCACCGCGCCGTGCGTCATCACTTCTCGAGCCAGTTCCTGGTGTTCCGGAGGGTAAATATTCAATACACCGCTGCCCAACACCGCCAGCGTTCGGCCGCCCGCCGCCAACGCGCCGCGATGGGCCGCCGCATCAATGCCGCGAGCCAATCCGCTAATGATCGTCAGGCCGGCGCGGGAAAGGCTGGCTGCCAGCCGCTCGGCCTGTTCCAGTCCGTAGCGCGTCGCATGGCGCGAGCCAACAATGGCTACCGCCAGCGCATCACACGATTGGATGGCGCCGCGGACGAATAGCACCCCGGGCGGATCGTGGATCTCCGCGAGCGATCGCGGATATGCCGGATCATTCTGAGCGACGATGGAGACCTGTTGTTGGCGGCAGAGTTCAATTTCTCCCGTGACGTCGATTTCCTGCCTCGCTCGCACCAAGGCGCTTGTCAACTTGGGGCCAATCCCTGGCACGCTGCGCAGCTCGCTGGGCGCCGCATCCAGAGCCGCCGTCGGCGAGCCGAACCGCTCCAACAAAGCGCGCCTCAGCTTTGGTCCGACGCCCGAGACGAGCGAAAGCAGAAGCGTATCTGCCAAATCATCGGCCGAATCTTGCGATCTTGTCGCCCCAACGTCATTCATCGCGCAGCCCCTTTTTTAGTGCGAGACTATTCAGTACGCGCAGGCAGCATTTGTTCGAGAGCTGCCAAAGCGACGGCCCACGGCGGTCGCCGTTCCTGGTAGGTCTTCCACCACCGATCGAGCATATCGGCAAGCGACTTGATGTCATCATCATCCTGCACCACGCGCCAAACCGTCATCGCATGAGCCAGAGACGGCGCGACGCCGTGAACCAACTCTACATCCTGGGCGGCCGCGAGCGCTGCGGGCAGCATCGCTAAGGGAGCCAAGCTGTCTAGTCGCTGGCGCGGGAGGGCTTCTGAATACTTGGGCAGATCAAGATTGAGCGTCGACAGCAACCAGCCCAGCCGGACGGTCTCCGGCAATTCAACGATCGGATTGGCAAGCACGGCTTCGAATGAGACTTTGTTGTAAGCCAGATGAGCGGCGCCGCCGCCGCCTTGGACCGGATAGACCAACACCACCTCGCCCCCTTCGGCCAGTACCCCCGGTTCGGTAAGCCGGCCGATTGCCGCCAGCAGCCCCGGCCCGCGCGCCTCCCATTGTTCGCGCAACGGTCTGCCGCGCAGCGTCAGTTCGTCAACCACACCCGACACTGCAGCGGAGAAGGCCGACTCCAGTTCATTGAACCAGCCGGCCAACCGTCCTGCCGCTTGCTCGTTTTGCACCTCGCTGCGTCCAGAGAACCTGGCGAGGACGCGGCGGGCCAACTCTCGATTATTCTCGAAATCCGCAGCCAGCGGCACGACTTGTTCGAAAAACGTGGCGAAGCTGATGCCGCTCGCAGACAGTTCCGCGCTCAACGAGGCGACGCTCGGGCTGAGAGCTTGCGCCAGCCGGTTATCGACCAACGGCTGCCCGAGCGCGATGGCTCTCGCCGCATGGAAGCAGCTTGCCGACAAACTGGCCCGCCAGCGTAAATCCATGAGTGACGATCGGGGTTGATGGCAGGTTGATAACGATCGAAGGTTAGCGACGATGGAAACGAGCGAGGCGGCATCTACCAGCTCATTGCCGCAAAGTTAACCTCGCTCCTCGCCGCAGAGGTACGTGCATCCGATTTCTGGTCCCGTCGGCTGACGCGCCTGATTGAAGCCCGTGGAGTCCCCCTATTCCCCATCGCCAGGTTCGGTAAGATACGATATTCTACCCAATTCCCTTTGAATCTCTGGGTTGGAGACGCACACACGATGCTCGATCAGCAAGTGAAACCTTGGACCGCTTCCGACGCCGCGGAACTTTATGACGTGGGGCGTTGGGGAGCGGGGTACTTTTCGGTCAACGCCACAGGCAATCTGTGCGTTCATCCGACCAAGGATCCCAAACGCTCGATCGACATGAAGCAACTTGTCGATGACTTGCAACTCCGCGGCATCGACCTGCCAATTTTGATCCGTTTTGCCGAGATTCTCAAGCATCGCCTGGGAGAAATCCACGACGCTTTTCAACAGGCGATGAAAGAGCATCATTTCAAAGGCAATTACTGCTGCGTCTATCCGATCAAAGTCAACCAGCAGCGGCAAGTCGTCGAAGAAGTGCTCGACTTCGGCCGGCCTTATAATTTCGGCCTCGAAGCAGGCTCCAAGCCCGAGCTGCTGGCTGTGATGGCGCTCGCCTCCAACGACACGCCGATCATTTGCAACGGCTTCAAGGACGCCGAATTCATCGAGATGGCCATGCTGGCCCACAAGATCGGCCGGCAGATTATTCCTGTCGTCGAAAAGTACACCGAGCTGGGGCTGATTCTCGAGTACGCGCAGAAAGTGGGCGTTCGTCCCAACATCGGCATGCGCGTCAAGCTGGCCACGAAGTCGAGCGGGCGCTGGCAGTCGTCCGGCGGATATCGTTCGAAGTTCGGCCTGACCGTGACCGAAATCCTGCGAGCGCTGGAAGAGCTGAAGCAACTCGGCATGAACGATTGCTTCAAGCTGCTGCACTTCCACCTCGGCAGTCAAATTCCCAATATCCGCCACATCAAGCAGGCGCTGAACGAGGCCGTGCGGATCTATGTCGAACTTGCCGGCCGCGGCGCAGGTCTGGAGTATCTCGACGTGGGCGGCGGGTTGGGGGTCGACTACGACGGCTCGCAGACCAACTTCGAATCGAGCGCCAATTACTCGTTGCAGGAATATGCCAACGACGTCGTCTATCACATCCAAAGCGTGTGTGATGACGCCGGCATCAAGCATCCGACGATCGTGTCGGAGAGCGGTCGCGCCGTGGTCGCGTATCACAGCGCACTGGTCTTTAACGTGTTGGGCGTCTCCGGCCTGGGCGAAAGCGATGTGCCGAACGAGTTGCCGCCTGAGGCCGAACAGCCGATCGTCGACCTGCTTGGCGCTTACCAGAATGTCACCGCCCGCAACTTGCTGGAAAGCTATCACGACTCCCAGCAGGCGCTCGATATGGCGATGAGCTTGTTCAGCGGCGGTTATCTCCCGCTCGATCAGCGCAGCCTGGCCGAAAACCTGTTCTGGGCCATCTGTCGCAAGATGCAGCGTCTGGTCCGTCAGCTCGATTACGTGCCGGAAGATTTGCAGGGACTCGACGCTCTCTTGAGCGACACCTACTTCTGCAACTTCTCGCTCTTTCAGTCCATGCCCGACAGTTGGGCCATTCGCCAATTGTTTCCGGTAATGCCGATCCACCGACTGGCCGAGCAACCGACACACCACGCCGTGTTAGGCGATATCACTTGCGATTCGGACGGCAAGATCGATTTGTTCATCGATCGCCGCGACGTGAAGCGCACTCTGCCGCTGCATTCCTTTAATGGCGAGCCGTATTATCTCGGCGCCTTCATGCTCGGCGCCTACCAAGAAATCCTGGGCGACATGCACAACCTGTTCGGCGACACGAACGCGGTGCATGTCAGCCTCGACGACAACGGCAGCGTCGTGCTGGAAACCGTAATCAAGGGAGACACCGTCCGCGAAGTTCTCGATTACGTCGAGTTCGATCCCGACGCGCTGGTGCGAAAGCTGCGCACGGACGTCGAGGTGGCGGTTCGCGAGTCGCGTCTTGATTTCCAACAGGCCGGCCGGCTGCTACGTTTCTACGAAGACGGTCTGCACGGCTACACCTATTTGGAAGACGTTCGAGAGCATTGAGGGCTGTGTCGGCCGATCGCTGAGAACTTCGGAGCGCGCGACTATGGCTGCATCGACGAAGCTGGACATTCTCAACCATCCTGAGGCAGCGGTCCGAGAGCGCTACGCGGCGGCGGCGCAAGCCGTCGAAGCGGCGCTTTGCTGTCCGGTTCAATACAATGCCGACTATTTGGCAATGCTGCCGGCAGAGGTCGTCGAGAAGGACTATGGTTGCGGCGATCCGACGCCGTACGTCCGCCCGGGCGACGTGGTGCTCGATCTCGGATCGGGTGGCGGCAAGGTCTGCTATATTGCCGCGCAAATCGTGGGTCCGCAGGGCCGCGTGATCGGCGTCGACTGCAATCAGGAAATGCTGGCTCTGGCCCGCCGGCATCAGAAGTCGTTCGCCGAGCGAGTGGGCTATGCCAACGTCGAATTCCGTTGTGGCTTGATCCAAGACTTACAGCTCGATCTCGATCTACTTGATGCCGAATTGGCGAAGCGCCCCGTTGCCGACCAGGCTGGCTGGCTTGAACTGCGAGCAGTCGAAGATCGGTTGTGCCGCGAGCGACCGCTGGTTGCGGACGAAAGCGTCGATTGCGTCGTTTCGAACTGCGTCCTGAATCTGGTCCGCCCGCAAGACCGCCAGCAATTGCTCGCCAAAGTGTTCCGCGTGCTGAAGCCCGGCGGCCGCGCGGCCATCAGTGACATTGTGGCCGACGAAGACGTGCCCGAACACTTGCAGCGCGATCCGGCAATGTGGTCGGGCTGTATTTCGGGCGCGTTCCGCGAAGACCGTTTTCTTGCCGCGTTCGAGCATGCCGGCTTTTACGGTATTCAATTGGCGAAGCGCGAGAGCGAGCCGTGGCAAACCGTCGAAGGGATTGCCTTCCGCGCCGTGACCGTGCTGGCCTATAAGGGCAAGCCAGACGTCGGCGGCGACGGCGTACAGGAACTGATCTACCGCGGTCCATTCAAGCAAGTCGAAGACGACGAAGGCAATCGCTTTCCCCGCGGCCAACGGATTACAGTTTGCGATAAGACGTTCCGCCAGCTCCAGGCCGAGCCCTACTCGGGCTCATTCGCAGTGGTCTCGCCCACCGCGGACGTCGCCGCTTCTGCAACTGCTCGCGATTCGCGCTGCTGCTGATTCGCGCAGAGCCGATTTCTCAATGGCGAGCGAATCGTTTCCGCCGCCTGATTTTGTCGCAGCGGCGCAAAAAAAATGCTTGGGAGCGGCAAACCAGAAAGGCGAACTGGTCGGCCGCCCCAAGCAAATAGATCGCGCTGGAGTAACGCGATCGCACCAGAACCATCAGCTTAAAATGCGAGTGACGGATCAAAACGAACTCAGCAACCAGGTCTCTGTTCGTTCGCGCCGCCCTCGCTCGACACTGAGGCCGTTGGAGGAAGGAAGCCGGCATGGTTAATAGCAACCGCCGTGCCGCGACGAGTGTCGCACCGTTACCCGACATCCCCCTAATGTCGTTTTTCATTGGGTTATCCGCAGGTCCGGTCCGACGTCCTACGCCGGAAAGTCGTTGGCGCAGCGGCCTGTAGCGAGAAATGCGTCGTTGACAGCTGATAGGCGACTCTCGCGAGAATAACGGCGAGCGACCTTCCCTGATCGCAATTTCTGCAGGTTTGACGCCGAGTCGTGGACAATTCCTGCCCAGTGCCAATCGCTGGCACAGGCCGAGCATGACCAGTTTCTGTACAGCCGGTTTGCCCACGTCGGCGGCGCAACTCGGCCGCATTTGTGTGCTGTCTTCCCCGAAGCCGCAACGCGGCAGCCGCTACCGGCAATGCCCTCGGACGCGTTCGACGAAGCGGAAGGGATTAGCGGTAAGGTTTATGCGATTTAGAGCATTTGCCCGGTTTTCACGGCTTGACCTTCGCGTGTGATGACCTAAACATCAGTGGCATCATTCCCCCTGGGGACACCGTCTTCTCGAACCGGACGAGCGGAACGGCTGGCCCAAACTCGCGTCGCTCAGTCGACGCGAGCATGGGCCGAGCTAGGGTTAGTGCATTTAGATTGCGAGGCGGCCGCGTTGTTCCAGACAATTCTTCCGATCGCGCCGGGGCGCCCCGGTCATGAGGCGCGTTGGACCTCGAGCGCCAAAGAGGGCGTTGGGACGGCGGTGAGCCCCCACAGCCGCGTTTGGTTTACCCACAGCCACGGCATCGTCAACGAGATCTACTATCCGCGCGTCGATCGCGCCTGCACGCGCGATATGGGCCTGATCATCACCGACGGGCATGAGTTTTTCTCGGAAGAGAAACGCGACGCCAAAGCGAAGGTCGAGTATCTCGCCGACGGCGTTCCGGCATATCGCATTACGAACACGTGCCTGCGCGGCCACTACGTGGTTGAAAAGGAGATGCTCACCGATCCCGTTCGCGACGTGTTTCTGCAGCACACTCGATTCCGCGCGACACAAGGCCAAGCGAACGACTACCAGGTGTATATGCTTCTCGCGCCGCATCTGGGAAACCGCGGGGCGGGCAACACCGCCTGGCTCGGCGAGTATAAAGGCGTGCCCATGATGTTCGCCACTCGCGATGGCAATGCGCTGGCGGTCGCCTGTTCGGCGCCTTGGCTGGCCTGTTCGGTAGGTTACGTCGGTATTTCCGATGGCTGGCAAGACCTGATGCAAAACAAACGCCTCACCGCTCGCTACCAGCGTGCGGAGGCGGGCAATGTCGCACTGACTGGCCAGATTGATCTATCGAAAGCGCCCGACGGTTTTACGCTCGCGCTTGGCTTCGGCCATACGTTCCATGAAGCGGCCCATCGTGCAGCGGCCAGCATTCTCGATGGATTCGATGCCGCGAGAGAGCGATATGTACATGAATGGCAAGAGTGGCAGCAAGAGTTGCTGTCGCTCGACGACGGACGGGCTCACGATCAAAACGTTTATCGCGCCGGCGCGGCAGTGATTCACACGCATGCGGCGAAGGATTTTCCGGGCGGCGTCGTCGCCAGTTTGTCAATTCCCTGGGGCATGGCGCACGGCGATGACAACCTGGGAGGTTATCACCTGGTTTGGCCGCGAGACCTGGTCGAGACAACCACGGGCCTGATGGCGGCCGGCGCCAAGGGCCTGGCCCGACGCGTGCTGCGTTTCTTGCAAGTCACGCAGGAAGCCGACGGTCATTGGGCTCAGAACATGTGGCTCGACGGCACGCCCTATTGGGACGGCATTCAGATGGATGAGGCCGCCCTGCCGATCTTGCTGGTCGACCTGGCGTACCGAGAGCGGATGATCGACAACGCCGACCTGAATAACTTCTGGCCTATGGTTCGGCACTCGGCGCAATATCTTGTTCAGAATGGTCCGGTCACACAGCAAGACCGTTGGGAGGAAGACTCGGGCTATTCGCCCTTCACGCTCGCGGCCGAAATCGCCGCGCTCTTGGCGGCAGCCGACATGGCCGACCGACAACACGAAACGCGCGAAGCAAACTATTTGCGCGAAACTGCCGATTTGTGGCACTCGAACCTCGATCGCTGGATCTATGCCCGCGATACCGATCTGGCGCAGCGACTCGGCATCGAGGGGTATTACGTCCGCATTGCTCCCGACGATGTCGATGGCGGCTCGCCGTTGAAGGGCGTCGTGATGGTCAAGAATCGACCGCTCGACCGCAGCTACGAGGTCGCGGCAAACCTGATCAGCCCCGACGCGCTGGCGCTCGTGCGATTCGGTCTGCGCGCGGCGGACGACCCGCGGATTATTAATACGGTGAAGGCGATCGATGCCTTGTTGAATATCGAGTTGCCAGCAGGGCCCTGTTGGTACCGCTATAACGAAGACGGCTACGGCGAGCACCTGGATGGAGAGCCGTTTGACGGCATCGGCATCGGCCGCGCGTGGCCCTTGTTGACCGGTGAACGCGCCCACTACGAGTTGGCCGCGGGGCGTCGCGACGAAGCCCAGCGGTTGCTGCGCACGTTCGAGCAGTTTGCCAATGGCGGCGGATTGCTTCCCGAGCAAGTCTGGGACGCCGATGATATTCCGGAGAAGGAGCTCTATCGCGGGAAGCCTGCCGGCTCGGCCATGCCATTGGTCTGGGCGCATGCCGAGCATATCAAACTGCTGCGGTCGCTCCGCGACGGGCGCGTGTTCGACATGCCGCCGCAAACCGTCGAGCGATATCTCGTCCGGCAACAAGGTTCGACCTTGGCCGCCTGGCGGTTCAATCACAAAATCAGCGCCATGGACGCGGGCAAAACGCTGCGGATCGAAACGCTGGCGCCTTGTTCGGTTCACTGGAGCACGGATAGCTGGAGCACCGTCCACGATTCCACCGCTCAAGACACCGGCCTCGATGTATGGATTGTCGACGTGCCCGCGCGGGAATTGCCGACCGGCTCGATGATCGAGTTCACATTCTTCTGGCCTCAAGCCAACCGCTGGGAAGGCGAGAACTTTTCGGTTCGCGTCGAGCCGGCCGAATAGCAGTTCGAGCCGGTCGTCGCCGTGCGAAACTGGCCATCTTCGTCCTCCGGTTTCTCTTCCTGTGGGAGAGGTCGGATGAAGACCCGGTCGCCGCCCTGCGTTTGCGGGAACCGCTCAGTGCCGTTCCGGGGAATTGCTTTCGACGCTCGATCGATTCCGCTACGGCGGAATGCCAGGGACGGCGTTCCCTACAGGCCGCTCGCCGAAGACGGCCAAGATGCCCGCGCCACGTTGGCCACCTTCGCACTCTGGCTCCTCTCCCCCTGGAGAGGTTAGGTGAAGGTCCGGGCGTCGAAGGCGGCCAAGATGCCCGAACACAGTTGGCCGCCTTCGGCGCCGGCTCCTCGCCTTGCGCCGCCACGATGGGGCTTGTCCCCGTCGAGCGTTGACTTTCAGCTAACAGCCCTCGCGCAAAAGTCGTCGTCTCTTCCGCCGCCTAAGGCGGCGGTGTGAAGAACAACGAGGTTGTTTTGAGGCATTCCTAGCTGTTCAATCATCGTCCCACGGGGGTCAGAAAAGGGGTCAGAACCATTTCCTTGACATTGGTCGGACGGTTCCATACATTGCGGACATGCCGCGACCGCTGCGCCCGATCGATGATGGCCTGATCTACCACGTCATTAATCGTGGCAACAACCGTCAAGACGTCTTCCACAAACAGGCTGATTTTGAGGCCTTCCTGGAAGCGCTCGACGAGTTGAAACAGCGGAAGCCGTTTGAACTCTACGGCTACTGCCTGCTGAACAACCACTTTCATTTGCTCGTCCGGCCGCTCGGCGCCAGCATCAGCCGCATCATGCAGAGCCTGCTGGTCTCGCACACGCAGCGCTATCACAAACACTACCGCTCCGGCGGGCATCTGTGGCAAGGGAGGTTCAAAAGCCCTGTCATTCAGAGCGACGAGCACCTGCTGACCGTGCTCCGATACATCGAGGCGAATCCGCTGCGAGCACGAATCGTGCAACAGGCGCAAGAGTATCGCTGGAGCAGTTACCGCGCGCACGGCATGGGCGAAGCCGACGAGTTGCTCGACCCGCTGGGCGTCTACGAGCAGCTATCGCCCTACGCGGCGGTTCGCCGTCGCGTTTGGGAAAGGAAAGTGCATCTGCCAATCGAGGAGCAAACCTTGGCGGCGATTCGTCGGGCTGCGGCGACCGGCCTGCCGTATGGCGACGAGAACTGGGTGAAGCAGCTGGCCAAGAAGCTGAAGCTGGACCTCGCCATTCGCCCGC
>JAICIG010000111.1 GCA_025924495.1 Pirellulales bacterium
AATCACAAAGTCCGATGAAATCAGTCGGCCTTGCAGCGTGAATGTGGCGTTTTGATAGTCCGGGGCGATCACAAAGTCGCCGAAGGCGGCTAACACGCCTTGAACGCTGGCTTGCATCACCTCGCCGCGAGGCGCGGCATTCACGCAGAAATCGCTCCCAGAGATCACTGCAGGCAAGTGGACCGGCTGCGTCGAGCCGGCCAACGACGGCAAGGGATAAGACTGCAGAGAAATGCCTGAACCATCGATACTTAACACGCCATCGCAAACTAGCGACCCCGTGATGCTCACATTGTCTTGCAGGCTAAGGGGGCCGTTCGAGTAGTACAGCCCTAACGGATTCGTCAGAACGTTTGGCGCCAGAGTCGTGTTCTTCAGTTGACCGCTGAGTTGCTGCGTTTGATAGACCGCGCCGCCTCGATAGATTTGATAGCTCGTCATCGAGTTGGGATAGTTCAAGCTCGCGGTGGATGCATGTTTATTATCGATTGTCGAAACCCCCAGCGTGCTTGTCAGCCAACTGCGGAATGGCGGATTGTTGCTCGGATACGGCAGCGTGATTGTTCCCGATAACGGCCGATATTCAGTTCCTGAACCGCTCATGGCCGACAGGTCGGTGAGATAGCGGGTCACCGCCGCGGAAGGATAGGGATAGGTCGGACAGAGCGACAATGTTCCTTGCAGGAAAAGATTGCCTTGAATTCGGCAGGGCCAATCGACTGTGAAATTGCTGCTTGTCCGCTGGTAGACTGTGTATTGCAGTATGGACGACCAATCTGCCGGCTCGTTCGCCAATTGTCGCGGCGCCAAACGCACGACAGCCTTTAAGGAGTGTGTCGCCGTCACGCCGGCGTGCGCTGCATCCACTGCGGCGCCCGTAATGGAAAGCGTGACGCGATAGGGATAGTCGTTGTATTGTGCGCTGGCAGCCGTTAACGACGGGTCCCCCGTCGCGTAAGCAACGCTATAGCTGTCATAGCCATTGACACTGCCGTTGAAGACGGTGTTGACGCCGGCCCAACTCGACTGATGCATGTTGCGCACCCCGGCAAAGAAGCCGCTCCAGGCGGCTTGCCTGGCGCGCTCGCCCAGGTTGCTGTTGGCCTGAATCTGTACTGCCATTCCCTGCGTGCGCAACACGGCGTATGAAAGCGTCATGGCGACAGCCATTAGCGCCAGGGCGACAATCAATGTCATTCCGCGCCGGCTCCGAATTTTTTTTCGACGTCGTACGAGGGTCATGGATGAGCCAAAACGTAGGACAAGGCGGCGGAGCATAGAAACGGAACAGTCTGCTGAGCCTGAGGATCGGTCTGCCCGGTCAGGGAGGCAGGCAATAGTTGCAATTCCACTCGGATGGCGACTTGTCGCAGCCCTGTTTGCGCTCCGCCAAGACCTTGCGGCCATCCCAGACTGCTCCATAAGCCCGGCTGCACCTGGCAAGCGGTCCATTCGCTGTCCGTCGGGTGCATGTCGGCCGCAAATCGGACCGCGGCGCGCAAGGTGTTGGCGTCCAACTGCGCGGGCCGTACTAAGTCGGTCAACAAGACTTGATTGGCGCCGCCGCCGCTGGCGAAGCCTTTGATTTGCGCTCGCCATCCCGCCGTATTAAGCGATGCAGCGTTTAGCGGAATAGGCGAAGAGTTTCCGGGCACGGTAACTTCCAATAACCGGTTTGGATTCGCCGGATCGGGACAATAGATCACGACTTCGCTCAGGAGCGGCGGTCCGCCGGCGTGGGCCGGTGCGCCATTCGGATGCCACACGACGAGCGTATCGGGAAATTGCCAGGCGCCGACCACGTCGTAGACGACCACCGCGCCGGGATACGCGCCGGCGGCATAGGCTTGCCTGACGGTTCGCGAGATTCTCTCCAGGGCCACGCGGGCGTGTTGCGTAGCGGTCGAGTAGTCCTGGCTGTAAGTCGTCCCTTGCTGCACCGACAAGGCCAGGCCGGTCAATGCGCCCGCCGTGATTCCCAAAATGGAAATCGCCAGCAGCATTTCGACTAAGGTCAAACCGCGGCACGCCTGCTGCGGCGATCGCTTAAGAACTGGGGACATAGCCGAAGACTCGCGTGATTTCGGCGCGGATCTGCGGTCCGCGCACGGCATCGTCGACCAGGATGCGAACTCGCACCGCTCGGGAATTGCTCGTGGCTCCGGGCGGCAAAGCTTGAGCGCCGTTGGCGTCGTTGACGTAATACACGTCCACCGTTTGATGCCAGCGGCTGAAGTAGCTGGTTCTGGCCTGAAAAGCAGAATTGCGGACGCCGCCTAGCCCATTGTCCTGGCCGAGCGCAACGCCCCAGCGGTCTGTGGGGGGCTGGCAAGCGTAGCCGTTGTAATCGTCGATATCATCGAACAAGCTTCGCCCTGGTCCGGCCAGTTCGCCGGCATCAGGTTGCAGCACAGTTGCATAGGGATTGCCGCCGAGTTCCACGTAACGTTGCGAGGCAATTTCATCCATGAGTTCTTGGGCCATGCCGATCGCCAACGTTTGCTGCAAGTTCGCGTCGGTGGCATCAATTGAGCTCACCACTCCCAGCAAAACGGCCGCGCTTGCGACGGCCGTTATTGCCGTCGAGACCAAGGCCTCGACCAGCGTAAAGGCGCGACGTTCGGCGGCGGCTCGTGGCATGGCATGACGCTCGCGGGAATCAAGGAACGACTCGCGGGAATGTGGCGTCCATCGCGCCGCAGGCGCAAGAGAATCGGCTGCGCGAGGTCCGCTCAAGCTATCTGCTATTGCTGCCCTGACGGCGCCCGCAGGCTTCCCGCAAGCCAGACTCACCGGAACTATAGGTCAGGCGGAAAGAGTGTCAAATCCAGTCCAATCCGACATCGAACCAGTGCGCCGAATGAGTCAAGGCGCCGACGCTGATTCGGTCCACTCCCGTGCCGGCGATGTCCGCCACGGTGGTCAGGTCGATGCCGCCAGAAGCTTCGAGCACGATCTGCGGATAATCCGCATTGCGCATGGCGACGGCTTGTCGCAATTGCGCAGGCGAAAAATTATCGAGCAGCACCACGTCCGGCGCTGCGGGCAAGACCTCGACAAACTGCTCCAGCGTGTCGACCTCGACTTCCACGATCATGCCGCCGCTGGCATCGTCCGCTTCGAGCGATCGCAAGAAATCGCGGACCTTGGTTATTGCTTCGGCGGGCGAATACCGGCCGCGCTGCGCAGTCGCTCCAAGCGCCAGATGGTTGTCCTTGATCAGGACCGCATCGAACAGGCCGAGGCGATGATTCCAGCCGCCGCCGGCGCGCACGGCCAGTTTCTCTAGTCGGCGCCAGCCCGGCATTGTCTTGCGGGTGTCATAAATCCGAGCTGGTGTCCCTGCAACCGCCTCGACATACGAGCGCGTCAGCGTTGCGATGCCCGAGAGATGGCCGAGCAGATTCAGCAGCGGGCGTTCGGCCGTCAGCAAGCTTCGCGCCGCCCCGCTTAGTTCCGCGACGACTTGCCCCGGCTGTACCGGCGCGCCATCGTCGAGGCACGGCTTGAATTCGATCTGCGGATCGTATTCCTCCAAGACGACGCGGGCTGCATGAATGCCGGCAATGACCCCAGATTTTCGTGCCGCGACGCGTGCGCGGCCCAGGGCGTTTTCCGGTACGAGCGCTACGGTCGTCCAGTCATAAAGGCGCCCCAAGTCTTCGCGCACCGCCAACCGAATGAGTTGCCGGCAATCATCCTCAACATCTTCGTCCCAGGTGATCTGCTGATATTCTTTAGTAGTCATCGTAGTGCGGATTGTGGATAATGGGTTGCAGCATGTCAACGCAACCCGAACCGCCGTCGAAACCGCCTGCCGTCTGGTTGTGGCGTCGCGCCGATCAGTTGGTTATCGCCAGTTTAGCGATTTCGGCTCTGGTAGCTTTGGCCGTCTACTGGTTCGTGCAAGGCGGCTGGCAAGGGCGCCTGATCGAGATCGATCGCGAGCCCAGGCGATCGGTCGAATTTCTTGTCGATGTCAATCATGCCGAATGGCCCGAGTTGGCACAGTTGCCGGAGATCGGCGAGAGCCTGGCGCGGCGGATCGTGGAAGTGCGTCAACAGCGCGGCCCATACCGCCAGCACGAGGATCTGCGGCGCGTTCGCGGCATTGGCCCAAAAACGCTGGAGCGGATCCGTCCTTACCTGCTTCCGCTGCCGCCCGCCGCGGATGTCGCCGAGCAGTAAAGCTCAGCCGCCGCTGCGGTAGCCCTCGTGGCAGGCGCTGCAAGCCTTGTTGATCAGCCCCGCGGCAGTCTGAGCACGCTGTAAATCATCGGCCTTGACGGCCTCGACGATCTCAAGGCCCTGAGCTTCCAGAACTTTGGCGAATCCAAGATACGATTCGTCATCGGCGTATTCGTAGCTGGCATCCTGGATCACATGCCCGATCACCGCAATGACTTGGGCTTCTTTGACCAGAGCGTCATGATTCTTGGAGAACTCGCCCTTGTCGGAAGTCCAGGTCTTGAGGTTTGCGCTATAACCTTCCTTGCCCATGCGAGTCATGAGCGGCGGACGATTGACGACCTCGGCCCATTTAAAATCGGTTTCATCTTTCGGAATATCGATTTTTCCGCCGCGAATCAACTCGGCCAGATCATTGCTTCGACCCTGAGCGACGCGGAATGAGTTAGCGCCAGTGGTCTTGCAATTCGCGGCAGCCCGGCCAAAAAGAGATCTCAAATTGGCGGCATCCTTTTTCCACCTCACGTCGGTGTCGTAGTCTGCAATCACACTGAACAGCATGGCCAGTACCGTGAAATTCATGCGTGATTTTAAATTCTCGCCGCCATTAAAAACGCTCGGCGTTTTAGTCTGTTCGGCCAAGGGGGCTGCTTGCGCCTTGATGGCGTCTTCCAGCGTGCTTGGAGAAATCAATTTCGACCATGCGAAGCCGCCAGACGCCTGCCCCGGCTGTTCGCTAGCCCCCACGGCCGGCGATCCTGTCGATGCTGCGGCAGCGGCGGCAATCTGGCCGCCAGGTTCTCCCGGACCAAGTTTCTCACGCGCGTCGGCAAAGAAAACATCGAGCGTCTGCTTGTCGAATTTCGGCGGTTTCGCCGTCTTATGCATCGCCTTTCGCTTGACGGCACGGTCTTTGCCTGCCGCCGGAAGCAGGAAAGGTTCGCCGACTAACAACTGCAAACCCAGAGGAAAAAACAGGATTAACCAGCCGAATTTGCGAAACATCGATCTAGCGCCTGGGGTCAACTGCGCGCTCTTTTCCGCGCCAAGCCGAGGGAGCGACAGTAAAGACAACCTGAAACACATCTCTAAGATTGTTGTACCTTGCTGTCTCCTCGTGCGGCAAGGCTTTCTTCCGACCTAGGAAGCGAACTCGAGCCAGGCCTTCATCGCACGTCGAAGCGGCGAATCAGCCTGGACATGATGCAAGATCAGTTCAGCCGGCAGCAATGTGCGCCGGGGCAGACTGATGCTCCAGAGCATCCTGTAACGCTTCTTCCGCCGTGCGGGCATACGGGCGGCTGCGGAACCACGCCAGAATTGCAATCGACAGCGCCGCCCCGATTGCCACCGCCGGCCACGAGAACTCGTAGGCGCCGTCGACCTGCCTGGCCAGCCAAGTGGGCAATGGATTACGGCCAAGTTCTTTCGGGCTTAGCGCCGCGCTGAGCACCGTGAGGGAATTGTGCACCAAATGAAACAGCACGCACGGGAAAAGGCTGCCGCTCTGCACCGCCAGATAACCAAGGATCATGCCGACCGTCGCCGCGACGATCGATTGCTGTAAGACGCCGTGCAGAATGCCAAAGAAGAAACTGCTGATCACGATAGCCCACCACTTGTGGCCCATGTGCCTTAGGCCCGAAAGAATAAAGCCGCGGAAGGCTAATTCTTCGCAAATGGCCGGGGTTACCGCCATCAACAACAGCAACTGGCCGATGCCTGGCGAGTGGGAAAACAATTTGTTTAGCTGCTCCGGGATTTCGCTTCGAATCGGATAGAGAAACTGAACGAGTTCTGCGAAGCGAGTCGCCACGGGGTGCAAGGTCACGCCAAGCAGGCCGGCGCCCAGTAATGATAAGAGCGAAGGGCAGCGCAGCAGGAGCGTTTGCCGGGGCGAGCGCGTCAGCATCACCGTCATCAATAGCGTCGGCGTCAGGATGACGACCACCTGGCTAATCATCACGAGTACAATCAGATCATGAAAACCTCCCGACTCGGGCAAAGAGGCGTTCATGGCAAGGTTCATGAAGAATTGCACAAGCAAGATAATTACGCCGCAAAAAATGGCCATCGCAGCGCTCGGCGTATCGCTGCGGTCACGCATCAAATGCTTGAGCCACAAAGCCATGTCAAGGCGCTCGCTCTCGCGGAACAACACGCTTTCCGAGTTGAATTGATCGATTGCCCAGCGGATCGCCCACAGGCAGCAGACCAAGGTTACGCCGGCCACCGGAGGTATGAACGGCAGAGCATGCAGGTAGTTCCCTTCGAGCATTGCTCTCAACAGCAACACGACTCCTGTGACTGGAATCAGGCTATTCCCTAGCGTCAATTCGACCCCTGGCGCCATCGGCAAGATGACCAGCGGCATTGCGACGAGCATCAAGGGCATCAGGTAGTACTGCCCTTCCTTACTGCTACGGGCGAAGGCCGCCAGGGCGAGGCAGAGGGCGCTGAATAAGGCCGACATCGGCAGCAGCGCGATCAGCAGCCAGAGCGGCGTGAGCAAGGGCGGCGGGCCGATTTGTTTCGAAAGCATGCCAACGACGAACGAGCCCGTGACTCCCATGCTAATCAAGTTCAGCAACGCGGAGACTACGCTGAACAGCATGACGGTAAGCAGCTTTCCCCAGACGATCTCGCTCCGTTCGGCCGGGCTGCTTAACAAAGTTTCCAGCGTACCTCGTTCCTTCTCGCCGGCGCAAAGATCGATGGCCGGATAAAAGGCGCCGGTCAGCGCCCAGATGAGCAACAAGAACGGCAGCAGTTTCGACCAGACCGCGGCATCGCGGTGTCCTCCTTCGGCGGCGACGTCGTGTTCGGCGACTTTAAACGGCTTTGCCGTCGACTCGGGCAGATGGCTGGTCACAAGATTCTGCCGACCAATTTCTTCTCGCCACCGATCCAGAATGATCGAGACGCGGCTGTGCGTGATCTGCGACTTTTCCTTGGCGGTGTTGAAATAGATTTCCGGGCTGGGCACGGCCAGGTCTTTCGGCAAAGGCGTTTTTTCGTCTCGGTGGGCCAGGCTCGCACGAAATGCTTCCAGGCGTTCTGAGAAGTCCGGCGGGAAATAGACGACGGCTTCGAATTCGCCTCGCTGCACGGCATGCCTGGCTTGCTGCTCAACCGAGACGTTGGAGTGTGCACTCTTTGTCGGCGACTGGTCGGCGCCGAGGCCGTCCTCAGCGACCGTCACTTCCAGCAGCTTGCTCTTGCTCGGCTCGCTGAACAGCCGGGCGGCGAACTGTCCATCTTCCAGCAACTGCGGCGAAACCGGCAGTTGATCGGCGCCGATTACCTCGACGCGGGTGGCGTGCTCGCTCACGAACTGCAGCACCTGAAACATGCTCATTCCCAGTAAGGGATAAAGCAGCAGCGGCAGCACGGCGATCATGAACAGCGTGCGGCGGTCGCGCAATTGGTCGCGAACCTCGCGGTGCAGCACCAGCTTGACGTTGCTCCAACTCATGGCTCGCTAACTTTCCGCGCCTGCGGCGACCGCGGCCGGCTGCTGCTCGTCATGCTGTGAAATCAACTGGAAAAAAAGCTCTTCGAGATCTCGCTGGTCGTGCCGGTCGCGCAACTCGTCGAGGGCGCCTTCGGCGAGAATCTTGCCGCGGTGCACGATGGCCAGCCGATCGCAAAGTTTTTCGGCCTCGCGCATGATGTGCGTCGAGAACAACACGCACTTGCCTTGTTCGCGTAGCTCAGCCACAGTTTTCAACAGCGCTCGCGCCACGAGCACGTCCAAACCGGAAGTGGCCTCGTCGAATATGAGCACCGGCGGGTCGTGGACGAGAGCCCGCGCAATGGAGACCTTCTGCTTCATGCCGGTCGACATTTTGGCGCCGAGCAAATCGCGGATCTCGTTCATCTGCAGACGTTGGAAGAGATCTTCCATTCGCATCCGCAAAAGCCCTTGTTCAAGCCCATGCAAGCGGCCAAAGTACTCGACAATCTCCCAGGCGGTCATGCGGTCGTAGACGCCTGTATTAGCAGACATGAAACCTATCTGGCGCCGCACTTGCGAAGGTTGAGTGACCACATCGGCGCCAGCAACCGTTACCGTGCCGCCCGTCGGCCGCAGGACCGTGCTGATGATTCGCAATGCCGTTGTCTTGCCAGCGCCGTTTGGCCCCAGCAGGCCATAGATTTGACCCGGATAAGCGTCGAAACTGATTCCGTCGAGCGCCACGAGCTTGCCCCGACGCAAGTCGGCATAATGCTTGCTAAGCTCGTGAACGTGAATCATCGAACGACGCTGGCTTGGATCGAAATCAGGCTGGAATCGAACGACTGCGCCGTGCGGATCAGGCGCCGGGTTCGGACAACATCAAGCAGCGGCGCCGTCTAAGCGCGCTCTGCAGGCCCGAAACCTTAACCCAGCTTAGCTTACCGCAAACGCAGGCGTCGACGCGTCGTCCTGTCTCACCCCCCGACGCCGGCGGGCGCCGCGTCGATCAGTTCGTAAAACACGTTCCGCTGACGAGGAACGTATCCCAGTTCGCTAATCGCGTCTCGAATTTGTTGTAGCGTGAGGTAGTGAACCGTACCAGCGGAGGCGACGACGTTTTCCTCGATCATCAGGCTGCCCATGTCATTTGCCCCATAAAGCAGGGCAATTTGCCCGACTTTCAGGCCTTGCGTCACCCAGCTTGACTGGATGTTCGGAATATTATCGAGATACAAGCGACTGACGGCTTGTGTTTTCAGATACTCCGCCGCTCCGGCCTTGGGCAGGCGGGCTAGTGCTGTATGTTCCGGTTGAAAGGTCCAGCAAATAAATGCGGTAAATCCGCCCGTTTCGTCCTGCAACTGGCGCAACCGTTCCAGATGTTCTATTCGTTCCGCGAGCGTTTCTACATGGGCGAACATCATCGTGGCTGAGCCGCGCCCCCCCAACTCGTGCCAGACGCGACAGACATTCAGCCAATCGTCCGTCATGACCTTGCCGCGAGTGATTTCGGCGCGCACTCGATCGACCAGAATCTCGGCCCCGCCGCCAGGTAAACTGCCGAGCCCGGCCGCTTTGAGCCGCTCGAGCACGGTTCGCAGCGGCAGCTTGCTGACCTTGGTGAAGGCGTAGATCTCCGGCGGGCTGAAGCCGTGCACGTTGACTTGGGGAAATCGATCTTTAATGTCATGGAGCAGCTCTTCGTACCACTCCAGCTTGAATTCCGGATGCAATCCGCCTTGCATCAGGATTTGGTCGCCGCCCAGTTCGACCGTCTCCTCAATTTTTTTCAGCAGTTCCTGGCGATCGAGCACATAGCCTTCCGGGTCTTTCGGACGGCGATAGAAGGCGCAAAAATCACAGACTGCCGAGCAAACGTTAGTGTAGTTGATATTGCGGTCGATGTTGTAAGTGCGATAGGGCTCTGGATGCAGCCGGCGCGTTACGGCGTTGGCTGCGCGGCCGAGCAAAGGCAAATCGTGTGATTCGAGCAATGCTAGCCCTTCGGCGGGCGAAAGCCGCTCGCCCGCGATGGCCTTTTCAAGCGTTTTCGCAATCGTAGCAACCAAGTTCGACTCCTGCGGGCGCCAGCCCCAGCTTGTGGGCCAGCCGATAGAACAAATCCAAGCCTCGCAATTCTTGCGGGCCGAGGCGGAAGTGGAGATTATCTCGTAAATAGGAAATGCATGCAGGCCGGCTGAGCCCCAGAGGCGCCGCTTCGACCTCCGCGATCTTCTCGAGGTGAGCCAGGCCCAAATCACGCGCTCGCGACAGTGCATCGTCAAGCCCCGACAAGTCAACGCCAGGACGAGCGACCCACATCGCAAATACGAAGGGCAATTCCGCCCATCGACACCACTCGTCCCCCAGATCCCAGACCTCGGCAAACGGACCGCCGGGTGATTGCATCGCACGATCGCCGATCAGCAATACGGCGTCGGTATTCGCTCCGCCAATCGCACTGCCAATCGGCAGCGGTTCCAGACGGGGTTCGATGCCGAATCGCTCTTTAAGTAACACCCGCACCAGGGCCGCGCTCGTCCGCGACCCCTCATCGAGAGCCAGGCTTCGTATTTGCGCGGCTGGCGTACGGCTGAGCAATTTCACCGACATGACCGGGCCGCGGCAGGCGATGCAAGCGTCGGAAACGATGGAATAAGCTGGGTTCTGAAAGAACTCAACAGATGGAATCAGGGCCACATCCAAGCGGCCTTCCGCTAGCCCGTCTGCCAGGCGGCTGGGCAAATCGAGCACAAGCTCCGCCTGGGGCGCAAGTTCTTTTAGGCCGTAGATCAGGGGCTTTGTGTTGAGGTAATTAACGGCGCCGAGCTTAATGCTGCGCTGGGAATTCATAGTTCCTGATCCTTCGCCGACGGGCCGCACTGCGTGCTTAACCTATTGACCTGCGAGAAGTTATGCCTGAATACACAATGGTCGCATGCCCGCATACGGCCGCAATAAGCGTTCGCCGACCCATTTTAGCCGGACTGACGTAGACTGACCACCGCACCGCTAATGGCTAACCGCAAGAAGACGGCACGAGATAACGAGGCGGAGATGCAGTTCAATCGCACGCCCCTTATCATGCACGCTGCTGTTATCGCTGAGCCAGCGAAACCTGCCTGCGGCTTGCACTTGCCGACTGAGATCGAGCGCAGCCTTAGTCAATTTTCCCGTAGGGAGCCGACGTGAAACGGATCGACCGAGAACAAGCGCGAAAGTATGCCTTTGATTGGCGCGACGAGCCGCTGATTCGAGTCGAGCACGGCGAGAGTTTCGAGATCGAGACCTACGATGCGAGCACGGGATTTTTCAAGTCGGCGACAGACAAAGCAATTCCGGGCCGCCGGCCAGGGTTCGATCGCCTGCCGCCTTTGGCTAACCCGATTGGCGGCCCCGTCTGGCTCGAGGGCGCCGAGCGAGGCGATACGCTCGTGGTGACGATCGAAGACATTCTGGTCGACGACTATTCCTGGACCGCCATCGGTCCGCGCCGGGGACCGCTGGGCGAGTCGACGCGCTGGCCGGAGTTGTCGAGCGAGTACACGACGAAGATCTTCAAGCACTCGCCTGGCCCGAGCGGAACCACGCGCGACGGCACGCTGCATTTCAGCGAACGATTGAGCTGGCCTATCACTCCGTTCGTCGGCACGCTCGGAGTAGCGCCAGATCGCGAAGTTACGACGAGTATCGACGGACAAGGCGAGTGGGGCGGCAACCTCGACATTCGCGATGTGGCGCCGGGCAATCGCATTCTGCTGCCCGTTTTTCATCCGGGCGCCCTATTCTACCTTGGCGATGTTCATGCCAGCCAGGGCGATACTGAGTTCACCGGCACGGCGGCCGAGACGAAGGCGACAGTCCGCGTCAAACTCGATTTATTCAAAGGCAAAAAATTGGGCTGGATGCGCATCGAGAAACCCGGCTCGATCATCTCGATCTATGCGTATCGGCCGCTAGAAGTTGCGGTGGAGAACGCCACGTTTAACCTGATGGATTGGCTCATCAGCGATTATGGCTTTTCGCCGACCGACGCTTATTGCCTGGTAACGGCTTGCCCCGATTTTCGCATTAACGTTTATCAGATGTGCAAACTAGGGAAATTGAATTACGTGGCGGGAGCGGAAATACCCAGGAAATATCTCGGGCTCGGCGCCTGATCGTCCATCGGTCGTGCGCCGCGGCGAAGCAAGCGGGGCAATCGCCCGATAATTAGCGACAACCCGGCTGAATGCGGCTACGATTCGCGTAGAGGTCGGTTACGCCAGGTTTGTCAGCTCCTGCCGAAAGGATGTCGGAAGATGGCCGAAATCGCGCTGGTGAATCCGCGGTTCGACGTCTCGTACTGGGGCCTCGAGCATGCGCTGCCGCTGTTGGGCAAGCGGGCCAATCTTCCGGTGGCTTGCTTGCCGCTCTTGGCAGCCCTCACTCCGCCGGAGCATTGCGTTACGATCCTCGACGAGAATGTCGAGGAAATCGATTTCGAGCGACTGGCTCGGGCAGATATTGTGGCCCTGACGGGTATGAGCGTCCAACGCGGCCGCATGCGCGAAATCCTGGAAGAGTTGCGATCTCGAGGCGCGTTCATTGTGGTCGGCGGGCCGTGGGTTAGCGTGGCGGAAGATTATTTCGGCGATCTTGTCGATGTCATTTTCGTGGGCGAAGCCGAAGAAACGTGGCCAAAGTTTCTGAGCGAATGGCAGGCAGGCCGCCACGCGCGGCGGTATGAGCAGGGCGAAAAGACCGACATGACGCAGGTTCCGGTTCCGCGATTCGACCTGCTGAAGATGCGGCACTACATGTTCGGCAGCATCCAGTTCTCGCGCGGCTGCCCGTTCCAGTGCGAGTTCTGCGATATTATCGTGACTTTCGGTCGTCGGCCTCGCCTGAAGACCTCGGCTCAGGTGCTTGCGGAGCTTGACGCCCTGCGCGCTCAGCACGTCGAAATTGCCTTGATCGTCGACGACAATCTGATCGGCAACAAGCGAGCCATCAAGCCCATCCTGCGCGACGTCGCCCAGTGGCAGCGAGCCCGCGGCTATCCGTTCACATTCTTTACGGAGGCGTCGCTCGACCTGGCGGAGGATACAGAACTGATGCAATTGATGGTCGACGCGAACATTCAAACGGTTTTTGTCGGCATCGAAAGCCCGAATGAGGATTCGCTGCGGGAGACGAAGAAATTCCAGAACGTCCGTCCGGCGGGCTCGCTAGTCGATCGCGTCCGCAGAATACAAGATGCCGGCCTGGAAGTGTGGTGCGGCATGATTTTGGGCTTCGATCACGATACGCCGTCCATCTTCGCCGCTCAGCGGGAATTTCTCGACCAGTCGCGCATTCTGCACGCCATGATCGGAATGTTGCAGGCGATTCCCAAAACGCCCCTCTATCAGCGATTGACCAACGAGGGGCGCCTTGACCCGGCCGATCATCCCGAATTCGGAACGAATGTCGTCCCCTTGCACATGAGTCGCGAAGAGCTCCGCGACGGCTACCTGGAGCTCATGGAGGCGCTCTACCAGCCGCAAGCGTACTTCCAGCGTCTCGAAGATCTTTACTTGCGCGATCGTTTTCAGTTCGGCCAGGCACGCCGCCAATACTGGCGCCGACATCCTTGGACCTGGTTCAAAGCGCAATGCAGCAACGTCATCCGTTCGGCCTACATATATCACCGCTTGATGTCAAACGTCTCTGAAGCGGCGCTGCGGCGCGAGTATCGCACGCGATTAATGCGATTGCTTAAGCGGCGGCCGGATCCCGCCGTGTTGTTCGTGTACCTGATCAAGTGCGCCATGCACTTTCACCACCACATCATGGTTCGCGACATGACTCAAGGAGAACAGCGCGTCGTGAACACGTTTTGATTACTGGCTCCCCGTAGCAAACTCGCTACAATACAGGCGAACCATGATTGCACATTCGGAGGTGAGCAATGTCGATTGAGCTCCGCGAGGAACAGGTCGGAAAAGTCTTGGACGTGCGGGTGAGCGGCAAGCTGTCCAAGGCCGATTATCAGCAATTCGTTCCTGAAGTCGAACGATTGATCAAGGCCCACGGCAAACTCCGCATCCTGTTGGAAATGCATGACTTTCACGGCTGGGAGGCCGGCGCATTGTGGGAGGACATCAAGTTTGACGCTAAGCACTTCAATGACATCGAACGACTGGCGATGGTCGGCGAGACAAAGTGGGAATCGATGATGAGCCAGTTTTGCAAGCCATTCACGACGGCCAAGATTCGTTACTTCGATCAAACCAAAGCCGACGAAGCGCGGAGTTGGTTGACGAGCAACTGACGTCGTCAGACGGGCGTGCGCCTTGGCGGCACGCGAGTAGGCTCTTTAGCGCAGCTCGCTCAAGCGGCCAAGTTGGTCTTTCATGCCGATGACCAGCAACGTCTGGTCGTCGGTAAGTTTGAAATCACCATCAGGGTTTAGCGTCAGCTTGCCATTCAGGTGGTCCTTGATGCCGAGCACGAGACAGCCATAGCGGCGTCGCAGATCGGCATCACGCAAGGTCTTGCCGACGAGAGTTTCAGGCACTGCCATTTCCACCAGGTTGTGGTCAGTGTCGATCGTTAGCGCATCGAGTACATTGGGCCACGTCATGCTATCGGCCAGCTGGGCCGCCATTTCCGCTTCGGGAAAGACCACTCGCTCCACGCCGATGTGTTTCAGAATCTTGCCGTGCTCTTCCGAAACGCCTTTGACCAGAACGCGCTTGGCGCCCAGCTCGCGCGCGTGGAGCGCCGCGAGCAGCGAGGTTTCGATGTTTTCTCCCAGGCTGATGAAGACCGCATGCGATTTCGCGACCAGCAATTCGGCCAGCGAGGCCTTGTCGGTGACGTTGGCCACCACGGCCTCGTAGAGCACGTTCTTCAGCGCCTCGACGCGGCGTTCGCTGGCGTCGACGCCTGTAACTCGACAGCCGTTCTGGGCCAGGCGCGTGGAGAGCGCCGTGCCAAAGGATCCAAGACCGAGCACCACGAAGCGTTTGTTTTCTTTCATCCGCTCAGCCTATCAAAACTTCCTCTTTGGGATAAGCGAACCGATCGTCGCGCTGGCCGCCCGACAGAGCGACAAATACTGAAATCGGTCCGAGCCGCCCTAAGAACATCAGCACAATCAGGATTGCTTTGGCGCCGGCGCTCAGATCGGGCGTAATGCCCGTACTCAGCCCAACAGTGCCCAGCGCGGAGCAGACCTCAAAGGCGGCCCCCAGCGCAGAACCCTGCGCCGTGCGATGCGGCGAGTCGGCTTGCTCTACGACGAGAAATGCGGTCAGCGCAATGGCCGCCACCACGGCAAACAACAGAGACGTGGCGAGCGCTGCATCGACCGTCTCGCGCGGCACTGAACGTCGGAAAATGCTCACTCGCTGGAAACCGCGGAACCTTGACCAGGCATGGCAAACCAGCACCGTGAGGGTCGAGACCTTGAAGCCGCCGGCTGTGGAACACGGTCCGCCCCCGACCAGCATCAAGAGCATGATCACGAACAACGTGGCGTTGGTCAGTGCGGCCATGGGCAAGGTTTCGAAGCCCGCAGTGCGCGGAGTCGTGGCCTGGAAACATGCTACCAACAATTTTTCTACCAGGGGCATGCCATTGAGAGCGTTGTTCCATTCTAAAGCCAGGATCGCGACCACGCCGATTGCCAACAAGTTGCCGGTTCCCAACAGCATCATCTTGCTGTGCATCGTCAAAGGCTCCCACGGAGCGCGGCGGTTTCGCCGGAGATTTCCGGCCAGGTCGGAAATCACCGGAAACCCCAAGCCGCCCAAGATAATGAGCCCGATGATCGTGAGATTGACTAGCACGTCGCTCCGATAGGCGGCAAGGCTGCGATCATCCAGGGCAAAGCCGGCATTGCAGAACGCGGAGACAGAATGAAACAATGCGGCCCAGACCGCTGCCAACGATTGGTCTTCCATCAGGTTGCGTGCTGCAAGCAGCAGAAAACCGAGTCCCTCGCAGATGACGACAACTTGCAAAACGCTCCAGATCGTGTCGCGTAAGTCAGTTTTGGCGCCTCCCAGCGTCTGACTGAGCACCGCCTTGTGACGCAGGCTTTCGCGCCCGCCGAATCGCAGCACAATGAACGTGGTGACGGTCATGATGCCAATTCCGCCGATCTGCACGAGCAGCAACACGATCGCCTGGCCGAAAAAAGAGAGTTCGTTGGCCGTTGATCGGACCGATAAGCCGGTCACGCAAGAAGCGCTTGTCGCGGTGAACAACGCGTCGATCCAACTCAGCGGATGGATTCCCGGCTGCACCGCCTGCGGCAATTTTAACAAGCAGGCGCCGGCGCAAATCAAGCCGGTATACCACACGAACGCCGCGCGCGCCGGGTATTGGATCAGAGGTCCGGTAAAAGTGACCATCCGTTTTGGCCGCCATCCGCAAACGCTTAAGGGCCCGCAGCAGGCCCAATTGGTCAACACAATAGCGATTGGCGGTGCGGTTGGGTATGGTCCTCGCGAGATAAATCGACGCCCCTAGGCGGGAAAACCGCTCGAGCGCCTAGCCTCAGGCCGTCTCTCGTTCCTCTAGTCCAAGCTCAGCGACCATCTGCTCGCGAATCTTGAACTTCTGGATTTTGCCCGTGACCGTCTGCGGAAACTCCTTAACAAAGCGGATATACCGGGGCACTTTATAATGCGCCAGATTCGCTCGGCAGAATTTCCGCAGTTCGTCCTCGCCGATGGCGGCGCCGGCTTTTAATTTGATCCAGGCGCACAGTTCCTCCACATAGCGAGCGTCGGGCACGCCCACGACCACGGCTTGTTCGACTGCGGGATGCGTGAAGAGAAACTCTTCAATCTCGCGCGGATAGACGTTCTCGCCCCCGCGAATGACCAGATCCTTCAATCTGCCGGTGATGCGATAATATCCGGTCTCTTGCCGCAGCGCCAAATCGCCCGTGTGCAGCCAGCCGTCGCGATCAATCGCCGCGACTGTCGCTTCGGGGTTCTTGTAATACCCCAGCATCACGCCGTGGCCTCGCGCGCAGAGCTCGCCCTGCTCATTATCGCCCAATTCGCGGCCGCTCGTGGTATCGACAATTTTGACTTCGACGCCGGGCAGCGCACGGCCTACGGTCTCGACGCGAACTTCGACGGCGTCGTCCGTGCGCGTCTGAGTGATGACCGGCGAGGCTTCCGTTTGACCATAGGCAATCGTTATCTCGCGCACGCCCATCTGCTCGATCACTTGTCGCATGACTTCAATTGGGCAGGGGCTGCCGGCCATGATGCCCGTGCGAAGCGACGACAAGTCGGCGCCGGCGAAGTCTTCATGCTGTAACTGTGCGATGAACATCGTCGGCACGCCGTAGATCGCGGTCGCTCGTTCTCGCTCGATTGCCTGCAATGTCGCTTCGGCTTGAAAATACTCTGCGGGAACAACCATCGCGGCGCCGTGAACGACCGAGCAGATCGTTCCCATCACACAGCCGAAGCAATGATAAAATGGAACAGGAATGCAAAGGCGATCGACGGGCTTGATTCCTTGGCATTCCCCTACATAGTAGCCATTCAGTAATAGGTTTCGATGACTCAGAGTCGCTGCCTTGGGAAAGCCGGTCGTGCCGGATGTGTATTGGATATTGATCGGCTCCCCAGGTAATAGAGCGTCCTCAACCGCTTGCAATTCAACTTGCTGGCCGACGCCGCGGCGACACATTTCGGGCCATGAAATTGCCCCCGAAAGTTGCCCGCCCTTCAACGCAACGACCCATTTCAGGCGAGGAAATTCGCTTGACGCGATCTCCCCGGGCGCCGACTGCGACAACTCCGGACAAACCTCGCGGAGCATCGCGAAATAGTCGGACGATTTGAATTGGTCGACCAGAAACAGCGCCACGGCATCGCTTTGGCGCAGCACGTAATGCAATTCGAAGGGACGATACGCGGGATTGATCGTCACGAGCACTGCGCCGATTCGGGCGGTGGCAAATTGCAAGATCGGCCACTGGGGAACGTTGGTCGCCCAGACGGCGACATGATCTCCCTTGTGGATTCCCAGGGCCAGCAACCCGAGCGCCGCTTCGTCGACGAGCTGATTGAATTCGCGATAGCTCGCCCGGAAATCGATCGCCGGAAACACGAGCGCGTCGCGATCACCATGTTGCGCGGCCGTCTGCCTCAGGACCTGGCCGAGCGTGAGACCCTCCACCCAAGGATTTAAACTCATCATGGCAAGATCCGCCGATTCCCCGCAACATTCACGTGGCCGCTAGCGGTTCGATTTCCGAGCAGGCAAAATCGCCGATCGGCTGGCCGCTGCAGATCGCCAGCCTGCGCATGTGCAACCTGGCCGTTGGCGACCGGCGTTCATGATACTATGCCGTCGGAAGCAATTTCCATCCGCCTGTGCCCTATTGCCACGGTCAAACAATCAGTGTTCGATGCGGTCGAACATGGCCACGGCGATCGGTACGAAAATCATGAGCGGCGCCCATGCCGATAAGGCCGGCCGCAATAGGGCGACGGCGCCGAGGTATTGAAATCCCATAACCACCAGCATGAAGGCCGTGCAAACCGCTCCGCACAGCCCAATGGCCAAGAACACGTTACGGTTCGTGCCATTCAAAACCAGGGGAAGCCCGAGGAACAATAGGGTCATGTCTAAAATCGGCTGAATCAACCGCGCATGAATCGAAACGCGCACGTCGGCGCCAAAGTCGCCCGCCAGGCCAAGGCTGGGATTGGACAGGCCTTGAATCAGTTGACGCGTGGATGAGAACTGCCGCCAGCCCTGGCCGCCGCTCAGTTGATCGAAATTTACGTTGCTGACCACGAAGCACTCATCCGGCTTGAGCCACTGGGGTTCGTCGCGCGGAGTAATCAAAATGCTGCGTCCATTTTGCTCAATCGAGGGCTGGTCGGCCAGGTTCTGCGGGCGCGTCACGCCCCGAAACAGATAGCCGCCGGGGCGGCCATTCCCGGGAGGCTGGTAATAAGCGTTCTCGGCGGTCAACTGCTTGCCTTGGCCGTAGAGCGATTCCAGAAAAATAAAACTGGGCAAATTGACTCGCTGCTCATTGGCGTAGGCCACTTTGCCTTGCAGCAAGATATTGGTCTCATTGTCGTACCGCGGCTTGAGTTCCTGGCCATTCTCTCCCCGCAGATTCTTGGGGTCGCGGTCAAGTTGGTCGGCCAGGCGAGGGATGACAAACTCGCGGCAGGCGCCTGCTGCGAGACTGATGCAAGCCGAGGCCACGATAATGGGAACGATGATCCGAGTTCGAGAAACGCCCGCGGCCATCAATGCCGTAAGTTCATTGTGTCTTTGGATCCATGTGACGGTGAACATGCCGGCGAT
>JAICIG010000112.1 GCA_025924495.1 Pirellulales bacterium
GCCGCCGCCAAGGCCAAGGCAAAAGCCGCGAAGAAGTAGGCGACAGAGATCAGCGGCGACCGAGCAATGTCGGCCGCCGATCGGATAGTGTCTATCATGCAACAACCCCCGGCAGAAAACGCCGGGGGTTGTTGTTTGTTGGCGTCGGCCGAATCGCTTTGAATCATTGCTGCGGCAGAATTGAATTGTCAGGCGACGTCACCAGGGGACTTACGTCCACCGCTCGCCTCAGAGCAAATCAGCCCCCATCGGACTGCAATTGTCAGCCAACTGCTAAGATGGAGGATGGCTGCCGCTTTGTGGAAGGCGTGGATGTCTGGCGACGACGCGGATACGAAAAACGGCCGGCAGTCCGTCGGAAAGTTTGTATTCCAGGCTTGTCGCTCGCTCTGGATCACCGTGGTCTTCCTCGCGTTGGCCTTGTTTGCGCCCGCGGGCGATTTGACGTGGCGGGGTGGCTGGCTGTTCATTCTCGTTTTCGTCGCAATGCTCACGGCAAGCATTCCCTATCTGCGGTACAAAAATCCCGAGATATTTGTTGCTCGCAGTCAGATTCACGCTGGAACAAAGAGCTGGGACAAAATCGTCCTCTCGTTATTACTCATTGCGCTGGCGTTGATCTTTCCGGCGGCGGGCTTGGACTTCCGAGTTCACGGATCGTCCGTCCCGCTCTGGGTGATTGTCGTCGGCTATTTGCTGTTCTCAGTCGGCTTTGCCGGCTCTATCTGGGTTTACAGCGTGAACCGGTTCGCCGAGCCAAGCGTGCGGATCCAATCGGACCGCGGACAGCACGTCGTAGATGTTGGGCCGTACGCCACCGTCCGGCATCCGCTCTATCTTGCCAGCTTGTTTCTGGTCGTAGGCATGCCGCTGGCGCTAGGCTCTTACTGGGCCCTGATTCCCGTAGCCGCCGGAATAGTCGTGCTTGTTTTACGGACGAAGTGGGAAGACCAAACGCTGCAGAACGAACTCCAGGGGTATGCCGAGTACGCTGCGCGCGTCCGCTACCGCTTGATTCCAGGCGTCTGGTGATGCGCAACACCAGGCGCGCACCTACATTGATCGCGGGTGCGAAGAAACAGAAGACGATCAGCAGAAAGCAGGCCAGATGCCGGGACCCAGAAGAATGAAATGCAAAAAGAGGATGAAGGATGAGTTGCAGTCCTCATCCTTCATCCTTCGTACCTCATGCTTTCACGTGGCGAGTTCTTCGAGCTCGCGAGCGAGCCGCTTCCGCGCCACGTGCAGCCGGCGCTTGATCGTGCCGACCGGCGAATCGAACGCCGTGCTCATCTCGATCAGCGACTGGCCTTGGACGTAGAACGCCACCAGGGTTTCGCGGTCGAGTTCGCCCAGCCGATCGAGACCGGCGCGGACCTGCCGCTGCCGCTCGTTCGCCAAGGCGTTCGCCAGCGGCGTCTGGTGCTCGAGGCATACGGCCTCGAGCGTTTCGCGATCGGTCGGCGAGACCGGTCCGCTGCGGGTTCGCCGGTTGATGGCCAACCGGTTCGCGATGGTCCGCAACCAGCCGCCGAAGCACTCCGGCTCTCGCAATTGACCGATCTTGCGCAGCGCCTGGACGAACACTTCCTGCGTCAGTTCCTGGGCTTCCACGTGGTTGCCGCTCCGACGCAAGGCGGTGGCGTAAACGCTCCGCTCGAACCGCTCGACCAGTTCGCCGAACGCCTCCCGGTCGCCCGCCTGGGCGGCCCGGACCTGCTCGATCAAAGTCAACTTTTCATCAGTGAGTTCAACAGACAAGACGCTCATGGTTCTCTCCCGGCCCATTCCTGTTTTGGGCCCTGATAGCAGGCAAAGAGGCGACAACGGCGAAGGCGAGCGGTCGTGTGCGAGAGCGTAAAGCTACGTGCTCGCCCGCGGCCCAGGCCGACCGGCTGGCCTTCCGTCTTGAGTTAGCGTTGAGTTTTCGCCGTGGCGAAACTCAGCTTCCTATGACGGAAGAGCGCCGCCCCGTATGGACGGGGCGCCAGCCACGGGGACCGCAACTGACCGGCATGGACATAGCCATGGCGGCTGATGCGGCTCCGCCGACGGTAGCGCAATTCAACTGACGTTCTTGCGTCAGATACTGCGCCAGCGCCTGGCAGGCGTGCCTGAATAAGAAGGACGCGCGCTTTACTACCGTGCCTAGCACATCCTTCATGGCCGCAACGCGACGATCCCGGCGAATACCGAGGACGTTCGAGTTCGAGCGATTCATGATGGTGCTACGCATGGCAATCTTCCTGCGCTACGCGCGTCTGGAGAGAAAAATGCTATCGGGCTGCACAAGCAACCCGCAGTTACCTTGTAAAGGGTGTCACGTTTGGCCGCGAGCGTCAAGCAGAAACTGGCTTGCCGCCCGAGCCGCCGCTTCAAGCCTGCAACGGGGGAATGAACCCCGGCAGTAGCAATAAGACGCTTCATCGGTTCAAAGGTTCGCGAAAAAATTGGAAAAAGCGGATCGACCGGAAATCCTCCGTCGCCCAAGCTAGCGCAAAGACAAACGTCCAAAGCGCTTGACGCGCGAGATGACGCTTGCCAGACTGCCAGCTTGCGTCGCTTTTGGGGGCTTTAGCCACACAGGCCGAGACGACAATGGGCCCACGATTCAAAGAGCTTCTGGCCAAGAACGAGCTATGCCGGGTTTTCGCAGTCGGGCGGCTGCTAAGCCCTGTCACAATTGACCTTTACGCACTCGCCGGCGGGTTCCACGGCTTTTGGATGGACCAGGAACACGTCGGACTGACCTATCACGACGTGCAAACGGCGGCGGTGGCGGCCCGGGCCAACGGCTTCGATCAGTTCGTGCGGATGGCGCCGACTAATTACGCCCAGGTGACCCAATATCTCGAGGCCGGGGCGCGTGGAGTGATGGCAGCTCAGATTCGTTCCGCCGCTCATGCCGAAGAGTTCGTCACCTGGGCCAAGTTCGCGCCGCGCGGCATGCGCGGCATGAACACCTCGGGTCGCGACGCCGACTATACCCATCTTTCGCAGGCCGCCTTTGCCGAGCGGGCCAACCGCGAGCACCTGGTGTTGATTCAAATCGAATTGGCGAGCGCCGTGGGCGATGCCGACGCCATCGCCGCCTTGGACGGAGTCGATCTGTTGTGTGTGGGCCCGGCGGATCTGTCCCAATCGCTGGGCTTATTGGGCCAGACCAACCATCCTCGAGTCTGGGAAGCGATCGACGAGGTGGCCGCCGCTTGCCGCCGCCATGGCAAACACTGGGGCACCGTGCCCGCCGACCCGGCTTTTGCGGAGAAAGCCTATGACAAAGGCTGCCGGATGCTCTCGATGAATACCGATCTGCTGGCCATGCGCCGCGGAATCGAGGCGGCTAAATCGGCTTACCAAAAGCTGTTCTGAATCGCGGCGGGGCTGGAATTCCGCCCCTCGGTCTGTTAATTTTTCAAGCTTACGAAATTGGATTCGACCAAGGCGTGTGAAATGAAGCAGGCAATTGCGGGCGTGGCTCCACCGGCATTGGGCGAAGTCACCATCATGACGGTCTGGCCCTCGCTCGCCGCATTGAAAGGCGGGCAGTTCTTTGGCCGTTTGTATGGGAATCAGTCCGGCATCAACATCCTGGGCATTCCGGTCACAGTGGGCCGAATCATTGCCCTGCTGTCGATTCCATTTATTCTGCCGCCCTATTTCCTGATGCTGCTGCCCGCCTGGTTTTACCTGCCGAAGCTGGGCCCGATTCCGCAGATCTACATCCCCAATAAGCTTTGTCGCCGCTACCGACTGACGAACCGCCGCGTGATCATCGAGCATGCCACGTCGGGCGACGTGCAGGGATCGGTGTCCCTCGACGACTTCAATGCCATCGATGTCGAAGTCTTGCCGGGCCAGCAATGGTATCCGGCCGGCGAGTTGATCTTTCGCCAAGGCAAAGTGGAAACCTTCCGCCTGTCAGGAGTGCCTCGGCCGGAAACTTTTCGGCAGACTTGTTTGAAAGCCCAGCGGGCCAACGCGGGCATTAAAAAGGCTCTCGGCCGGCAGCCGGTCGCGGTTTAAGGCAGTTGCCTTGAGGAAGCGGCTCGCGCAACGGGCATCGTTGCGTTGCATGGAACCGCCCAATCCGTGCAGACGTGCTGCTTAATAGCCTGTGTCTGGATAGAACGGAATCGGCTCTTGTTTCAGATTTCGCAGCGGCGGCGACGCGGCGTCGACCGCAGGCAACCGCTCGAGACGCGATCCGGCCGCAGGCGCCTGAGGCGCGGCGCCGATCGGATCAGCAGGCGGCGTCGCGGCGGCTGGCGAACTCGGCGCGGTCTTGTTTAGCTGTGGAACATAGAGTGCACCTCGCGATGGGCGCGTGGGCGGTTTCGCTTTCCAGCCGCCTTGGCTCGCTGGAGGGGCGGGCCGGGGCCAAACCGCTGGATTGGGACTCTGTGTTTTGAGATCGGTCGGTTGCAGGTGCGGCTGGGCCGGGGGCAATCCAGCAGGCATGGCAGCCTCGGCTTTAGCAGGCGGAGCTAGCGATGGGAATGCCGGCGCTCCCCTAGCCGCGCCCGGTTCCGACACGCCCAGTTCGGATTCCTTCCGTTCGGGCGGTCGGCCGACGGATACTAAAGGCGCGTCTTGCTCTAATTCCTCCGCGGAAAGTACGCGGGGAGCGATCGTGGGTGCGATAGGTGCGGTTATCGGTGCAACGTCGCCACTCCTGGTTTGCAGTGCAACAGGCGTGGCTGCAGTCGCCAGGCGGCCCGGTTGCTCAAGGCCGCCGCTCGTAGTGCCCGAACTGGCAGCCGCTGAAATATCTTTGAGCACGTCCGGTTCATCCTGATCGTCCAAGACGGCCGTCAGCGCGCGCTTGAGATGAGCCCAATTCTGATCCGCGTTGGACCGCGCCGTTACGCGCAATACCAGCGTGGGAATGCCCCGATCCTGGCCGGCAAATATAGCAAAAGATCCAGCCGCCTCGCTTGGATTGAGCGGCAGAGGTCGAACATGAGCGAGATTGGAGAATTGCCCGGCTAGGCCTTCCGCCGCTCCGGCATAGTGCAAACTTGGCGGGCGTCGGCTACTTCCCAAAATGATGATGCGATGCGGCTTCAGATCTTCCAGCAAATCGATTAGCGCCCGCGTTTCCGGTTCACTTTCGGGCTCGCGACCGCTCAGCCAGCGGTTGCCCGAGGGCATTCGGCGCCAATATCGCGTGGGAAAATTCTGATCGAGCAACACGCTGCGGGCGTTGCCGGCCGTGCGGCGGCGGCGGCCGTCGGGATTCGGGTCGCGGACGATTGTCACGGTGGTCGCGTTCAGACTGCGAGGAAATTGAGCCAGGTGGTTCGCCAAGCGCTCGGCGAGTTCCATGCCTTCAATTTCGTCGCCAGCCAGCGGCGCCACCACCAAAGTTTGTCGTTCGCCTTGGCCGAATTGGGCGTATTCGATAACGCGGTCTTCGAGGCTGCGAGTGAGCGTCTGCCAGCCGACTCGCTGCGGCGCGCTCGCCGGCACAGGGCCGGGCTCGAGAAGCCGCGAGGTAGGCGCCGGCCCGACTTGCTCGCCAGGAGCAATCTGAACGGCCGCCGCTGGATTTTGTGCGGAAATGTCGGCCGCGTGCACGATATCGAGCACGCCGAAACCAATCCATAAACCGGCGCATGTAGCGCCCGCCCACGCCATTCCTTGCATTACTTTCTCCCCGGAGTCCCCGGGCGAGGAATCGCCCGGAAAACATACCTCGCCGCAGAGAAAGGTCAAATCAAGTTGTGGCAGTGAAACGTAGGGAAGTTAGCGGTTGAATCGACCGCGCCGCCGGGGCATGCGCGGCTTACCCGCAGGGGCGATCTGGCAAGCATCCTTCCGGGCGCTGCCAACCGTACGATATGATGCAAGCGCAAGCCGTCCGCCCCGCCCGCCTTCTTCGCAGGTCCGATCGCATGTCATTTGCGAAACAACAAAGCTGCAGAGCCCGTCCGATTTCTGGCAGAAGAATGCGGGACCGCGAATTTCACTCCTGCGCCACAGCACTACCGTCCCACCGGCAAACGGAGCGCTGAACGCCACGATGTGCGGCATTACGGGTGCAGTTTGGACCGACTCGGGGGAACCGCTCGAGCGCGAAACGCTCCAGCGGATGACCGATGTGCTCGCGCATCGCGGGCCCGACGACGAAGGAGTTTATTCGAGCCATCTGGCGGCCCACACCTACGCCGGCGCGTTGGCAGGAGTGGCGCTAGGCTTTCGACGACTCTCGATTATCGATGTCGCCACGGGGGCCCAGCCGCTGTCGAACGAAGACGGCTCGGTCTGGATCGTTTTCAATGGCGAGATTTACAACTACCTCGCCTTGCGCAAGCGGCTGCAAGGCTCCGGTCACCAGTTTCGCACCTCGGGCGATACGGAAACGCTGGTACACCTGTACGAAGACGAAGGGATCGATTTTCTCAAGCATCTGGAAGGCATGTTCGCGCTGGCGATCTGGGACGCCAATCATCGGCAGTTAATTCTAGCGCGCGATCGCTTGGGCAAAAAACCCCTCGTCTACCGTCAAGAACCTGAGCGGCTGCTGTTCGCCAGCGAACTGAAAAGCGTGCTGCAAGTTCCCGGCGTTCCGCGCGAGATCGATCCCGGCGCCGTCGATGAGTACTTGACGTATCAATACATTCCGCATCCCAACACCATTTTTCGCGGCATTCGCAAGCTGCCGCCGGGACACTACGCAATCTATCGCGACCGCCAATTGCGAGTGGCCAGTTACTGGAACCCGGATTTCGCGCAAGAGATCGAGCGGCCCGCCGCAGAATACAAGGCGGAATTGCGCAGCAAGCTGACTTCGGCGGTCGAAAAACGACTGCAAAGCGACGTGCCGCTTGGAGCCTTCCTTTCCGGCGGCGTCGACTCATCGATCGTCGTCGGACTGATGACCCGTTTGATGAAAGAGCCGGTGCGAACATTTTCGATCGGCTTTCCGGTGGCGGAGTTCGATGAGACGAGCTACGCGCGCGAAGTCTCTCAGCGGTTGGGCACGTTGCACGAAGAATTTCGCGTCGAGCCCGATGCCGTCGAGATCTTGCCCAAACTCGTTTGGTACTACGACGAACCATTCGCGGATAGTTCGGCGATTCCGACCTATTACGTGTCGAAGATGACGCGGCAACGCGTGACTGTCGCTCTGACCGGCGACGGAGGCGACGAGTTGTTCGCCGGTTACCCGCGTTATCGCGCAGTCGAAATCGGCAGTCGGTTCGATCGTTTGCCGCGCGGATTGATGAAGCTACTCGCGGGCGAGTTTTGGCAGCGGTTGCCGAGCGGTCAGCGGCAGAAGTCGTACGTGCGCAAATTCAAGCGGCTGGTCGGCGCGTTAGGCAGGCCGCCTGAACGGCGGTATCTGGATTGGATCTCGATCTTCAACGAGCTCCGCCGGGCCGAACTTTACGACGAGCAGTTTATTGCCTCGTTGCCCGACAGCGATCCATTTGATTTTCTGGCCCGCGCCTTCGCCCGTAGTCGCGGTCGCGATCCGATTACCGCCACGAGCCTGGCCGACCTGGTGACCTATCTCCCCTGCGATCTGATGACGAAAGTCGACATCGCTTCGATGGCCAACAGCCTGGAGTGCCGGCAGCCGTTTCTGGACCATCATGTCGTGGAGCTCGCGGCCGCCATGCCCCGCAAGCTGAAGTACCGCCGGGGGCGGGGTAAACGGATTTTGACGGAGGTCTTTTCCGACTTACTCCCCCTTTCGGTGCGTCGCCGCCCTAAAATGGGATTCGGCGTTCCGCTGGGCCACTGGTTTCGCAACGAACTGCGACAGTTTGCCCGAGATGCGCTGCTTGACTCGCGCGCCATGAATCGCGGTTATTTTCGCCCCGAGGTCGTGCGAAACATGGTCGAAGACCATCAAGCAGGCCGATACGACCATAGTTACCGTTTGTGGGCGCTGTTGGTGTTTGAACTCTGGCAACGCGAATGGGTCGACCAGCCCGTCACTGTCGCCTAGAGCAGGCACAGACGGGCGTCGGTTCCTGCGTCCAATCCGGCTGACGCATGGGTGCAAGGTGACATATAGCCCCTTGTCACAACGGGTAAACTGAGATATCCAACGGGGTAGCGACTGATCAACCGCGCTCGTGCTTACTGAGGAGGGAGTCGAATGGATAGCGTGTTGGCCGTAGTTTTGGCAGGCGGCAAAGGTTCGCGGCTGGAGCCGCTGACTCGCGATCGGGCCAAACCCGCGGTGCCATTCGGCGGCGCCTACCGGATTATCGATTTCACCCTCTCGAATTGCCTCAACAGCGGCCTCCGTAAAATCCTCCTGCTCACTCAGTACAAGGCGATGAGCCTCGACCGCCACATCAACCTGGGTTGGCGGCGATTTCTCTGCCGCGAACTCGGCGAGTTCATCGACGTCGTACCGCCGCAACAGCGCATCGACGAGCACTGGTACAAAGGAACGGCCGACGCCGTCTACCAGAACATCTACACGCTTGAAAAAGAGCAGCCAGAATATGTCGTGATTCTGGCCGGCGACCACATCTACAAAATGGACTACCACCAATTGGTGGAAGCTCACAAGGCCACCGGCGCCGACGTGACTGTCGCCGCCCTGCGAGTGAAAGTCGAAGAAGCGATCCACTTCGGCATCATTCAGGTGGAGAAGGATGGCCGGATTGTCGACTTCCAAGAAAAGCCGCAAACGGGCGCCAAAACCATTCCGGGCGACGAGCAACACGTCTTGGCCTCAATGGGCATTTACGTGTTCCCGACGCGGTTTCTATTCGAGCAGCTCTGCCAGGACGCCACGCGCAAGAACAGCCAGCACGACTTCGGCCGGAATATCATTCCCGGGTTGATCCACTCCCACCGGGTTTACTCGTTCCCATTCCACGACGAGAACCGCAAGACCGACGCTTATTGGCGCGACGTCGGCACGCTCGACGCCTACTACGAGGCGAACATGGACCTGGTGTCGGTGGATCCGCAGTTGAACATGTACGACGAACGTTGGCCGATTCGCACCTACCATCCGACGTATCCGCCTCCGAAATTCGTGTTCGCCGAGACCGGCCCGAACGCTCGCCGCGGCCACGCGCTGGATAGCATCATCTGCCAGGGATCGATTGTTTCCGGCGGCGCCGTGGAACGCTCGATCCTCGGCTCGAATACCCGCGTGAACAGCTACGCTCGCGTCGAGGACTCAATCCTTTTTGAAGGCGTCGACATCGGACGTCACGCAAAAGTTCGCCGCGCGATCATCGACAAAGGCGTGCATATCCCGCCGGGAATCGAAGTAGGCTACGATCATGAACACGACCGGGCTCGCGGCTTTACGGTCAGCGAGGGGGGCATTGTGGTGATCGCCAAGGCCTACGGCGCCGAGCATTTCATGGAGCCCGAGGCGGCGAACGTGGGAAGCAGGTAAGTCGGCGATTGTTGGCGGCAGGACAGGATGGAGGCGACGAAAAACCGCGTCCCCTCTCGGCTCGCATGCGCCCCAACACCTTGCGTCTCGCCGCATGCGCGCAAAAAAACTCCCGGAAAGAACAGGTCCCAGGGGGGCAAAGGACGCCATCCGTTTCCGGGAGCGATTGGTCGCTTCGCGATAGGCCTGCGACGCGATGCTCGCCAGCGGCTGCCTGGATGTTGGCGCCTTGCCGTCGAACGGACGTCCCAGTCTATCGACTTCTCTCGCCTGTTATGCGAAGCGTCCCGCAAGCATCCTTGCCGGCGGGCTGCGCCTCGTGGTCCGCAGGAACGCTTGCGCCTTCCCAGGTGCAGACCCAACCACGTGGTTCACGAATGTTCGGTTCATTGACCGCCGCGCGGCCGCTGTTTTATCAGCAGCCGCCGGCGTGCTCATGAGGCGGGGAGAATAAGAGATCTGCATTTTAGGGTCAAGGCCGGTTTGCAGGCCTTTTTTGGCCGCTACGATGGAAGCTCGGCAAGGTTCTCCTCGCAACTCAGGCGAGGCAATTCGGCGACCGGAGACGCAGCAGATGTTTAAGTCAGGCCCCATCGAAGGCGTACTTTTCAAGCCGCTGAAACAATATGTTGACGCGCGCGGTTGGCTGGTCGAATTATTTCGCGACGATGAAATGAATCCCAATGATCAGCCGCGAATGGGCTATGTTAGCGAAACGGCGCCTGGCGTGGCGCGAGGACCGCACGAGCACATTGAACAGTCGGACTACTTTCTGTTCGTCGGTCCCGGCGACTTTAAGCTCTATCTCTGGGACGCGCGCGAAAGCTCGCCGACGTTTCGGCATTGTCAAACCTTGGTCGTCGGCCAGAGCAATCGCCAAGCGGCGTTGATTCCGCCCGGCGTGGTGCACGCCTATAAGAATGTCGGCGACTCGCCCGGCTGGGTGATTAATTGCCCCAATCGCCTCTATGCCGGCGAAGGCCGCAAGGAACCCGTCGACGAAATCCGGCACGAAGAAGAGCACGGCTCGCCTTACGTGCTCGATTGATGCCGACCCTCTACCTTCCGCTGCCGGCGAGCCGGCCGGGCGGCAGGCCTTGAACGGCCTCGGGCGAGAGGCGATCCTGCAGGGCCTGTACGGTCATCTGTTCTTCGCGCAGCGCCGTCATGGCCACCAAAGCGGCTTCGGCCGCGGGAATGGTGGTGATGCAAGGCACGCCGTGCGAGACCGCCGCAGCGCGGATGCGACCTTCGTCGGTGCGAGCCCCCTTGCCGCTGGGAGTGTTGATGATCAACTGCACTTGGCCGTCGATCAGATGGTCGAGCAGGTTCGGGTGCCCTTCCTGCAGCTTCTTCACGGCTTTAACTGCGATGCCCGCCTCTTGCAGCAAGCGGGCGGTGCCTTCGGTTGCGACCAGGTTAAAGCCCAATTCCACAAGCTTCTGTCCCAGGTCGACGGCGTATTTCTTCGTCCGCGCGGCCAGGCTGATGAACACGTTGCCGCTCTTCGGCAGCACGACGCCGGCCGCTAACTGGCTTTTGGCAAAAGCAATGGAAAACCGTTCGCTCGTGCCCATCACCTCGCCGGTCGAGCGCATCTCGGGTCCGAGCACGATGTCGACGCCCGCAAACTTGACGAAAGGAAACACGCTCTCTTTGACCGACACATGCGTTGGAATTGGCGCCGTCTGCCACCCCTGCTCTTCGAGCGAGACGCCCGCCATGATCTTCGCCGCGATTTTGGCTAACGGCATGCCGATGGCCTTGGACACGAATGGCGCCGTGCGGCTGGCGCGCGGATTGACCTCGAGCACGTAAATGTTGTGCTGGCCCTCCTCCAACTTGACCGCAAACTGAATGTTCATTAGCCCCTTGACCTGCATTTGCCTGGCCAGCCGCTCGGTCGCTTCGCGGATCTCATTCACCACGGGGCCTGGCAGGCTGTAGGGCGGAATGGCGCACGCGGAATCGCCCGAGTGGACGCCCGCCTCTTCAATGTGTTCCATGATGCCCGCCACAATCGTCCGTTCGCCGTCGCTGATGGCATCCACATCAACTTCGATGGCATCTTCCAGGAAGCGGTCGATCAAGACGGGCTTGCCTTGGGCCGCCAAGAACGCCTCGGCCATAAAGCGTTCCAGTTGCGCCTGGTCATAACAGATTTCCATGGCGCGCCCGCCGAGCACGAAGCTCGGCCGCACCAGCGCCGGAAACCCGATCTTGGCCGCTTCCGCTCGGGCCTGCTCCGGAGTCCGGGCAATGCCGTTGGCAGGCTGCCTCAAGCCGAGACGGCTCAACAGATCGGCGAATTTCTCGCGATCTTCGGCGTCTTCGATCGTATCGACGCTGGTGCCGATAATCGGCACGCCTGCCGAGGCCAACGCCCGCGCCAAGTTCAGCGGAGTCTGGCCGCCGAACTGCACGATCACGCCGTCAGGCTGGACTCGATCGCAGATGTTCAACACGTCTTCGGCGGTCAACGGTTCGAAAAATAGCAGATCGCTGGTATCGTAATCGGTGCTCACGGTTTCCGGGTTGGAGTTGACCATCACCGACTCGATGCCCAATTCCGCCAGCGCGAAGCTGGCCTGGCAGCAGCAGTAGTCGAACTCGATGCCCTGGCCGATACGGTTTGGCCCGCCGCCGAGAATCATGATCCGCCGGCCGCCTTGCGGTTTCGGCGGCGTTTCGTCTTCGTCTTCGTAAGTGGAATAAAAATACGGCGTATAGGCTTCGAACTCGGCAGCGCAGGTATCGACGGACTTGAACGTCGCCACGATGCCGCGGCGCTTGCGATCGTTGCGAACCGCCATCTCGTTCGCATCCCAAAGCACGGCCAGCTGACGGTCAGAAAAGCCAAATTGCTTAGCCTTTTTGAAAAGCTGGTCGCTGACGGCCGACAGCCCTGCCTGCTGTCGCAACTCCTCTTCGAGCTCAACGAGCTCTTTCAAGTTGTCGAGGAACCACGGATCGATCGAGGTCAGTTCGAAGATTTCTTCCGCCGACATGCCGTCTTTGAACGCGTAGCGCAAATACCACACCCGTTCGGCATTCGGCGTAGCCAGCTTGGCGCGGATCTCATCGCGAGTGGGGCGCTGCGGGGTGTACCACAGATCTTTATTGTCGCAACCGAAACCGAAGCTGCCGACTTCCAATCCTCGCAATGCCTTCTGGAACGATTCCTTGAACGTGCGGCCGATCGCCATCGTCTCGCCCACGCTTTTCATTTGCGTGGTCAATTGGGCGTCGGCCTCGGGAAACTTTTCGAAAGCGAAGCGCGGGATCTTCGTGACCACGTAGTCGATCGTCGGTTCGAAGCAAGCTTTCGTCTCGCGCGTGATATCGTTGGCCAACTCGTGCAGCCGATAGCCGACAGCCAGCTTGGCGGCAATCTTGGCGATCGGAAAGCCCGTAGCCTTCGAGGCTAAGGCGCTGGACCGGCTGACGCGCGGGTTCATCTCAATCACAATCATCCGCCCGGTGCGCGGATCGATGGCAAACTGGATGTTCGAACCGCCCGTCTCGACGCCGATCTCGCGGATGACGGCCAGCGAGGCGTCGCGCATCCGCTGGTACTCTTTGTCGGTCAATGTTTGCGCCGGCGCCACGGTGATCGAATCGCCGGTGTGGACGCCCATGGCGTCGAAGTTTTCAATCGAGCAGATGATCACGACATTGTCATCGATGTCGCGCATCACCTCCATCTCGTACTCTTTCCAACCCAGGATCGACTCTTCGATCAACACTTCCGTAACCGGCGAAGAATCGAGGCCCCAGCGGACCTTGTGATCGAATTCCTCGCGGTTGTATGCGATACCCGAACCGCTGCCGCCGAGCGTAAAACTGGGACGCACGACGCAGGGCAATCCGAGTTCTTGAACGGCCTGGCGCGCTTCTTCGAGCGTATGCACCGTGCGGCCGCGACAGACCTCCAAGCCGATCTTTTCCATAGCCTGTTTGAACTGCTCGCGCTCTTCCGCTTTGGCGATGACGTCGGGACGGGCTCCGATCATCTCGACGCCGTACTTCTCCAGCACGCCGCGGCGTGCCAGTTCCATGCCCAAGTTCAAACCGGTCTGGCCGCCTAACGTCGGCAGCAGCGCATCAGGACGCTCGGTCTCGATGACCTTGGCCACCATCTCCCAGGTCAACGGCTCGATGTAGGTGCGATCGGCCGTACCAGGATCGGTCATGATTGTGGCCGGGTTCGAATTGATCAGGACGACCTCGTAGCCTTCTTCGCGCAAGGCTTTGCACGCCTGAGTGCCTGAGTAGTCGAATTCGCAGGCCTGCCCGATAATGATCGGACCCGAGCCAATCAGCAGAATCTTATGAATGTCGTTGCGTCGCGGCACGTTGCCAATCCCCTCGCTGTCGTCCGTTGCTTAAGGGCGCCTCGTTGGGCGTCCCCTCCTGATTCAAGACCAACTTCACGCCGCAAAAGGGCTAACTCGATCCAGTTCCCACGTCGGAAACCGCCCTCAGAGCCCTTGGCTGTGGCGTAAAATCCCTCAAGATTACCACGCTCACAGCGACCTCTCAAGGTCCTCAGCCGACTGCGATGCATACTCGCAAGCTTCACTGCCTGCGGGGCTGTCTTGCAGCACTAACTCCGCCTGGGTGAAGCATTAAGCGAAATCGTCGAGTTGCTTGGGTCGTCTGCAGGGCTCGGAGTACGATAGTCAACATGACCCAAGCCACCGTCGCTGAGCCGTCGTCTCGTTATGAAACGCTGGCGGGCTACTGCGTCTGGGCGGTCGCGGCAGCCGTCGCGATCGTGAGCGCTCGCGATTATGCCGGGGGTTGGAATGACGGCAGCCGATTGGCGACCGTGGAATGTCTGGTCGATTACCGCACGCTGGCGATCGACGATTCGATCTTCGTCAAGGTTCCGCCCACCGACTTCAGCGGAACTCGACCCTTTCCTTACCCGGTCAACGATCCGAACGCGTGGATCGAAGGGACCAAAGACAAGATCCTGGTGAACGGGCATTTTTACTCGCATCGTTCGCCGCTGCCCGCGGTTTTGCTCGCGGGTTGGTACTATGTCTGGCAGCAATGCACAGGGTTCACGGCCAAAGATCGTTGCGACGAATTCTGCTACTGGATGAACCTGGGCTCCGCCGGTCTTTGCTATGTGATTGCCGTCATCTGCACGTTTCATCTCGGCGGCGCGCTGAAACTGTCCCTTGGTCGCCGACTGGCGCTGACTGCCAGTCTGGCGCTGGCCTGCGTGGCGCTCCCGTATGCTTGTCATGTCAACGATCACATCATGCTGCTGGGCGTGGCCACGGCTTTGGCGTTGAGTTTGGCGAGACTCGCCGAAAAAGCGAAGATTGCCGAATGCGATTCGGCCAGCGACTGGTCGTTTCAATCGACTTGGAAAGCCTTGCTTGCCACCGGCAGCTTCGCAGGGCTGGGGTACACGATTGATCAAGGCGCCGGCCCCCCCTTGCTGTTTGTCACCGCGCTATTGATCGCTTATCGCACGCGATTTCATTTGGCGGCGCTCGCCACATCGATTGCGGCGGCCTCGCCCTGGATGATAGTCCATCATGCGCTGAACTACGCTATCGGCGGCACGCTCAAGCCGATCGGATCGATGCCAGAGTACTTCAATTGGCCGGGCACGCCTTTTAATTCGCAAAACATGACCGGCATCTGGAACCATCCGTCCTTCGTCGATTTTTTGCGATATGGGCTAGGTCTGTTATTCGAGCCATCGTGGGGGTTTTTCTGGCACAATCTGCCGTTGCTGCTCACGATTTCCGGCGCCTTTGTCATCTGGCGGAAGCGCCCGCAGGAAACGCCGGAACTGGCCGCGCTGGGCGCGTGGGCCGTAATGACGTGGCTCCTGTATGCGGCGCTATCAGTGAACCATTCAGGCGATTGTTGCTCGGTGCGTTGGTTCGTACCGCTGCTGGCCGCCGGTTATTATCTTTTGGCAGTGCTCGTCCGCGATGACTTGCGTTATAACTTCGGCTTCCTCGTTCTGACCGCCATCGGCATTGGACTAGCGGCGTGCATGTGGCAAGCCGGTCCGTGGGAGGAGCCGAATTCGCCCATGTTCAAGCAATTGCAACTGGCGGGCGCCATCGCTTGGGTGGCCTGGTTTGTCTGGGCCGCAGTTGCTCGAGCGAATGGGGCTAAGACCATGCCGCCTCGCAAACGGCGGAAAGTCAGGGGTGAGTCCCAAGAGAGCCGATCCAATCCATGACCGACGCCGTTGTGAATTCCGACCAGGGCGAAACCCCCGAAGCGCCTGCACCGTCCAACGCTCAGGTCCGTCGCGCCGGAATCGTCGTGTGCGTCTTGGCATCGATCGTCGCTTTGGTCAGCGCGCGTGACTACGCGGGGGGATGGAACGACGGCAGTCGATTGGCGACCGTAGAGACGCTCGTTGATCAGCATACGCTCACGATCGATCGCTCGATCTTCGTGCATCCTCCTGCGCCAGAATCGATCGAACCGAATCCCTATCCCAACGACAAGCCCGACCTGCAACGCAACGGAACCAAAGACAAGCTGTTCATCCACGGGCACTATTATTCCGACAAGTCGCCCGTGCCGGCGCTGACGCTGGCAGGCGTCTATAAAGCCTTGCAGTGGGTCACAGAAATCGATGCTCGCCGGCAACCCGCGCGGTTCTGTTATTGGATGACCGTGTTTTCCTCGGGTCTGGCTTATGTGGCGGCGGCGTGCTGCATTTATCAACTGACGGGCGTCTTGCGGCTCAGCTTGCGACCTCGCTTGCTGTTAACGGCGACCTTCGCTTTGTCCACGGTGGCCCTGGCATATGCAAGGCACGTCAATAGCCACATTATGTTGCTAGGAGTTACGGCCGCGTTAATGTTGTCTCTTGCGCGGCTGACCGTCGAACAGGCCGAAGGACGCACGCCTTGGCAGCGCGTGGCCGAAGCGGGCCTGCTCGCCGGCGTTGGCTACACGCTCGATCTGGGCATCGGGCCGGTGCTGGTGCTTTCGACGTTTGCGCTCGTGGCTTATCGGACGCGACGAGTTTCGGCCGTGCTGCTGTTTGCAATCGCTGCAGCGCCATGGATCGCTGCGCATCACGCGCTGAACTATTACGTTGGCGGCACCATTGGACCGGCCAATGCAGTGGTGGAATATCTGGAGTGGCCCGGCTCGCCTTTCAACGCAGGCAATATGACGGGTGGTTGGAAGCATAAGTCGATCGGCCATTTCTTGCTCTACGCCGCAGCCATGCTGCTGGGAAAGCATGGTTTTTTGAATCACAATTTGCCGCTGTTGCTGGCGTTCGCCGGCCTGCCGGCGCTTTGGCGGCGCCGTCCTGCTGAACAACCTGAAATAATATTTGCTTGTTTGTTTTTTTCCGGCGCATGGTTGATTTATGCTGTTTCATCGAACAACTACTCGGGCGCCTGTTGCTCCATTCGCTGGTTCGTCCCCTTGCTGGCGCCCGGTTGGTATTTGTTGGCGGTGTTGGTGCGAGAGCAGCCCGAGTACGGCGAGGATCTGATGGTGCTGGGAGGATTCGGGGCTCTGCTGGGCGCGGTGATGTGGTGGTATGGACCATGGGCCGAGCGGATGACGCCGGGCTATTGGCTGATCAACGCGCTGGCTCTCGCCAGTTGGGCATGGTGCGAAGTACGGCGTCGGCAAGGCAAGCCGGCGGCGGATCGAATCGACGGTGACGCAGAGTGAGGCGAAAGCGAACATGCTGCCGCTCAAGAATTTACTTGCCAAAGCCCGGAATTCCGAGACGATAAAAGGTTGCATCACATCAATGCCACCGGGCAGCGCGTCGTCGTTTCCAGCCCGAATGAACGAGTCGGACAAAAGATCTCTCACGGGGTTGTTGCGTGCCTTGTAAATCGCATCGCCAGACCGCGATCGAAACCATGGGCTTTGCGACGCGCAGCAAAGCGTCGGCCGGCGCGTCGCTGTGCGACGGGCGGCGAGACTTGTTGCGCCGCGTCTTGCTCGCCGCTTCTCTGCTGCTCGTGGCGGCGTGCGCCGGTTGCGAGGAAGAAGGCGCCGCGGCGAGGCCGCAATTGGTCTGGGGACGAAAAGGCATTTCCAACGGCCGCTTGCAAAAGCCGAGGGCAATGGCCATTGATGCGCAAGACCAACTCTACATCGTCGACATGACGGCGCGCATCCAGGTGTTCACGCCCGACGGAGAGTTTCTGCGAGTATGGCAGACGCCGCAGCACCAGAATGGGCGACCGACCGGGTTGTCCTTCGATCGCCAGGGCCGGCTGTTGGTCGCCGACACCCATTATTTTCAGGTGCTCGTTTATTCGCCGCAGGGAGAATTGTTGTCCAAGTTAGGCGGCACGCAGGGGCACGGGCCGGGCGAATTCGGCTTCGTCACGGATGCCGTCCAAGATTCGCAGGGCAATCTCTACGTTTCTGAGTATGGCGAATATGACCGGATCCAGAAATTCACCTCCGACGGCAAGTTCATTCTGCAGTGGGGCGGCCATGGATTCGATCCCGGCCAGTTCGTCCGCCCGCAAAACATGACCATCGACGAGCAAGACCGCATTTGGGTCGTCGACGCCTGCAATCATCGCATCCAGGTGTTCGACACGGAAGGCAAGCTGCTCGACGTTTGGGGAGCCGAGGGGAGCGAGCCCGGGCAGCTTTATTATCCTTATGACTTGACGTTCGATGAGCACGGCGATTTGTATGTCTGCGAGTATGGCAACCACCGGGTGCAGAAATTCGATCGCTCCGGGAAGTCGCTGGGCTGTTGGGGGCGTCACGGTCGCGAACCTGGCGAATTGCATCATCCCTGGGCCCTGGTGCGCGACAGTCAAGGCAGGATTCACGTGTTGGATACGCTTAATCATCGTGTGCAACGGGTTGTGATGTAGCCATGCTGTCGTACCGCGTAGGTTTCGATGCTCCTGGTTACCTCGCCCTGCTGGCGCTCGTGCCGCTATTGTGGTGGCTGAGCTTCCGCAGCCTGGCCGGCTTAGGTCGCATCCGGCGCCTGGTGGTGCTATTGCTGCGCGCCGCCGTGCTGGCGCTGTTGGTGCTGGCGCTGGCGGGAATCCAATCGGTCAAAACCAGCGATCGTCTGACGGTGATTTACCTGCTCGATCAATCGCTCAGCATTCCGCCCGAGCGCCGGCTGGCGATGATCGAATTTGTCAATCAGTCGATCGTCAGGCACCGCGAGAACGACGACAAGGTCGGCGTGATCATGTTTGGTCGCGAGGCGGTGATCGAAGTGCCTCCCTTCGACGAAAGCATCCAGTTGGAACCGATGGCCGAGAGCCTGCTTGACCAAGAGTCGACTAATCTCGCAGGGGCTCTAAAACTGGCACAGGCGTCGTTTCCCGAGGAATATGCCAAGCGAATCGTCGTCGTCAGCGATGGGCGGCAGAATATCGGCGACGCCTTGGATCAAGCACGCAGCGCCGCCGATGCCGGCATCGGCATCGACGTGCAGCCGGTCCTCTATGGATCTCGCAGCGATGTCCTGGTCGATAAGATCGATCGCCCGCCCGACGTCCGCCGCGGCCAGCCGTTCGATTTGCGCGTGGTGCTGAACAACACCACCGAACCGCAGC